>DATJEN010000167.1:0-35461 GCA_035496575.1 Pirellulales bacterium | reverse complement strand
CTTAGAGGTTTCGCAGATGGTTGAGCAATGATGCGCCGGCGCCGAGGGGATCTTTTCGAACACCAGCTCCGAGGAGAAGGAGATCGTGCCGTAAGGATCGTTGATCTCCCGTTTCGGCCCGGGTCGATCGATCGGAGTTCCTTCGCTGGCGACCGTCTGAACATCGATGGGTTCGTGGCGCAAGAGCTTGTCGATCGCGGCTTCGGCCGCTTTGCGCGAGGGTCCGTCGCCGAGACCGCCGTGAAAGACAAGTTTTCCGCCTGGATCGAGCAGGAACAAATCCGGCGTTGTGCGCGCCGCGAATTGCCGCGCGACCTGGCCTTGCGGATCGCGGTACAGGGGAAAGATAATCCCCCGCCGCTGGGCAAACGTGCGCAGCTCGTCTCCAGTTTCTTCGGAATTGGTGCACACGCCGACGAACAGGACGTCTCGCAGCCGGAACTTTTGATGGATGCGATTGATCTCGCCCATCGCCTGCGCGGTGATGTCGCAGCGACCCGACAAGAAGACGACGCCGGTGGCAGGCCGCTCCTGATAATTGTTCATCACGATGGCCTTGCCCGACAGAGTTTCCAGCTTGACCGGTCCGGCGGGCCCGTGAACCTCCCATCCGCATGCCGACGGGATGCCGGCAACCATCGCAATAACAGCCACAAACGCGCACCGTGTTCGACTCATTTGACCAGCCCGATCCTTGGTTTCAGGTTGCGAGAAATGCCGCACAACGCGGTCGCCGACTGCCCATAAAAACCGCGATGACGCGCACTATAAGCTGGCGATAACGGGGCCTCAACATTACGGGGCTAGCGTCCGCACACCCGAGTGCGGAAGCCGACGGCCTGGCCTGAAAAGTTGCAGATTCGGGTTGACTGTTGTACTGTACGAGGTCACGCAGGCCGGGCAGCGGAAACCTTCGTTGGACCGTGCCTGACGCCACACTTGTGGGTCCGACAACCGATTGGAGATTAAGCGATGAGAGCGTCCGTCCACCGAATGGCTCGCAGACTGGCATTGCTTATCGTTGCTGGGGGTCTGGCCACCGGCTCCCTTGCGGCCGATCGCGCTGTCGCGGCCGAAAGAGCGCTTGTGGGTCGCAAGATTGAGAACTTCGAGCTCAAGGATTTCCGCGGGCGGCTCCGTTCGCTTAAGGATTGGTCGGAAGCCAAGGTGGTGGTCGTCGCGTTTTTGGGCACCGAGTGTCCGCTGGCCAACTTGTATCAGCCCAAGCTCGCGGAGCTGGCCAAGAAATTCGAGGGCCAAGGGGTCGCCTTCGTCGGCATTAACTCGAATTACCAGGACTCGATCACCGAAGTGGGCGCACACGCGCAGCGACACAATACTCCCTTCCCCATTCTCAAAGACGCCGGTAACGAAGTCGCCGACCAGTTTGAAGCCGTACGCACGCCCGAAGTGTTCGTGCTGGACGCGGATCGTGCGGTGCGCTATCGCGGTCGCATCGACGATCAATTCGGCGTCGGCTATCAGAAGCCAGAGGCCAACCGCAACGACCTGCAACTGGCAATTGAGGAACTCTTGGCCGGCAAAACCGTGAGTGAGCCGGTAACCGAAGCGATCGGCTGCTTGATTGGCCGCGTCAAGCGGCCCTCGCCCTCCGGCGAAGTGACTTATTCGAACCAGGTGGCCCGCATCCTGCAAGCGCGCTGCGTCGAGTGTCATCACGAAGGTCAGATCGCGCCCTTTTCGCTGACCAATTACAACGAAGTGGTGGGTTGGGCGGAGATGATGCAAGAAGTGATTCACGAGCGCCGCATGCCGCCGTGGTTGGCAGCGCCTGAGCACAAGGAGTTCAAAAACAATCCGTCGCTGTCGGCCGAGGAAATCGACACCATCGATCGCTGGGTAAAGAACGGTTGTCCCGAGGGAAACCCGTCCGATTTGCCCAAGCAAGGCGATTATGCGCAGGGTTGGGGCATCTCGAAGCCGGACGAAGTCTTCTACATGCGCGACAAGCCGTTCACCGTGCCGGCCGAAGGCGTGGTGAGCTATCAGATCTATGAAGTGGATCCCGGCTTCAAGGAAGATCGCTGGATCTCCCAGGCCGAAGTGAAGTGCGGCAATCCGGCCGTGACCCACCACGTGATCGTGTTCATCCAGGCGCCCGGGGGCGATCGATTTGGCGCTCCGCAGATGGCGTATGCCCCGGGCATGACTCCGCGGCGATTTGAGAAGGGAATGGCGATTCGTGCCCCGGCCGGATCCAAGCTCATCTTCCAGAACCACTACACCCCCAACGGAACCGAACAGCAAGACATGAGCTACGTTGGGTTCGTCTACGCCGATGCCAAGGACGTGACGCACGAGGTGACGGGCGCAAGCTGCGGCGACTTGTCGTTCAAGATCCCGCCAAACGATGGCAACTTCAAAGTCGTGGGTCGCAAAATCTTCTTGCGCGACACGATGCTGTTGGGCATGAATCCGCACATGCACGTGCGCGGAAAGTCGTTCAAGTATGAGTTGGAATTGCCCGACGGCACGCGCCAGGTTCTGCTCGACGTGCCGCGTTATGACTTCAATTGGCAGTTGTGGTACATGCTGAAGGAGCCACGCCTGATTCCCAAAGGCAGCCGCATGATCTGCACGGCGCACTTCGACAACTCGGCCAACAATCTGGCCAACCCAGATCCCACTCAGGAGGTTACCTGGGGTGAACAGACTTGGGATGAAATGATGTTCGGGTTCTATTCGTCCATTCGCCCAATCGCCGGCAAAGCGACGGTGACCGGCGGACAGTGAGTCATGACCCGTTTGAAACGAGGGCCGCAGGCCGGTTGCTTGCAGCTTTTCGTGCCGAGCGAGTTTGGCTAGAATTGGCGTTCACAACGACCGCTCGACCTCGGGCATGGACGGACGTTTTTTGCAGAATGGTGCCTGCGGCTCGGTCGTTGGATAGGACGCCAAAACACCTGGAGAGGTGGCTGAGTGGTCGAAAGCGCCGGTTTGCTAAATCGGTGACCGGGTAACCGGTCCGCAGGTTCGAATCCTGTCCTCTCCGTTTTTCATGCCTGCCGAGGTCCTATGAACTCGGCTCGGACTCTCGGGTGGGAGTTGTCTTGGTCGCACACCCGTTCTATCGCGCTGCCGCTGGTATTCTGTTGGCGGCGATCGCATTTTTGGGCCCGTGCCTGCGGTGCGGTTGGTCGCTCGCGCTCGAGCCGATTCCGGACAAGCTGGTCGTGCTGACATTCGACGACTCGTCCAAATCGCATTTCACTGTCGCGCGTCCGCTGCTCAAGCAATACCGCTTCGGCGCCACGTTCTTCATCACCGAAGGCTTCGATTTCCGCGACAACAAGCGCGATTACATGACCTGGGAAGAGATTGCCGAGCTCGACCGCGATGGGTTCGAGATCGGCAATCACACTCGCGATCACCAGTCTGTCACGGAGAAGAACGTGGCACAGTTGCCCGAACAGTTGACCGGCATCGCGGCTCGCTGCCGTGAGCACGGGATTCCCAAGCCGTCGAGCTTTGCATACCCCGGCAACGCGATCACGCGCGAAGCGCCGGCCATCTTGAAGCGCGAAGGAATCCGCTTCGCGCGACGGGGGGGCGCCCCCGAGTTCGCTTATCCCTCGGGCCGCGGGTTCGCTTATGAGCCGGGGCTCGACCACCCGCTGCTCATTCCATCGGCCGGCGATGCTCGGCCGGATTGGACCCTGGATGACTTCGTGCGCGCGGTCAGTCAGGCGCGGCACGGACGAATCGCAGTGCTCCAATTCCACGGCGTGCCCGACACGGCCCACTCGTGGGTCAACAGTTCGAGCGAGCAGTTCGGTGCGTACATGAAATTTCTGGCCGTCAACAAGTTCCAGGTGATCGCCCTGCGCGACCTGGCGCGATATGTCGATGCGGAGATTGCGCCCAAGGATCCTTGGGGCGTGATCGAGGACCGCAAGCGGCAACTGGCCGGCGGATCGAGTGCGGATAATGCCCGCCGGCCAAAGGACGAGGCGGAGTTGGCGTATTGGCTCGACAACATGCGCATGCACGGGTTCAGCGTTTCAGAGATGAGCGCCGCGACGGGGCTGACTGGCGACGAGATCGAGCAAGCCATCAGGCGGCTGCCGCCCCGCTCCGACTCAAACGGCCCGCACTCGGAGGGCCGCCTGCGCGTGCTGCCCTATCCGGGCGGACGCCATCCGAGGATCGGTTTTTTGGACGGCGCGCTGCGACCGCAGCGAGAGACCAAGTTCAGCGTGTTTGCGCCGTGGCCGGATGGCGGATATGTGGTGGTCGACGTGCCTGAAGCCATCTGGTTCAAGCCGGGCGAGCGGCGCGAGCTGCTCTATCTGGCGCACACGCACGTGCCGACTTACTGGGATCGCAAAAACGTCGTGCTCGAGCCACTCGAGTGGAAGCCCGGCAAAGATGGCGGATTGGAGATCGAGCGCGCGTTGCCGAACCAAATTCGCTTTGGTGCGCGCGTTGCGCCCGGGCGCGGCGGGGTGCGCATGGAGCTGTGGGTTACGAATGGATCGAGCGAAACGTTGACCGATTTGGTGGTGCAGAATTGCGTGCTGCTCAAGGGGGCGAAGGGATTTGAAGATCGCACCGACGAGAACAAGGTGGTCCAATCGCCCTTTGTCGCGTGCCACGATCGCACAGGCCGGCGGTGGGTCATCACGGCCTGGCAGCCTTGTCATCGCGCCTGGACCAATCCGCCCTGTCCCTGCATGCATTCCGATCCGAAGTTTGCCGATTGTCCACCGGGCCAGACCTCGCGCGTGCAAGGCTGGTTGTCGTTCTACGAAGGGGCGGACATCACGGCCGAGCTCGCACGGCTCGCGCCGATTGCATTTCCCGAAGCGCAGGGCAAATAGTCCGACCCCGATGGCGACCGCGTCGCTTGCAAGGCGGCTCTCCAGTCGCTGCCCGTTGCGGCCAGTCTGCACTTCGGGCTACTCAGCAGCGTCGCGACGCACGTTTTGACGCGACCAGAACACGCCGTTATGTTGGCGGCGTGCCTCGACTGCCGCGGGAGTGCGTAAGCAACCATGAGACTACTGATCGCTGTATGTGGATCGCTCCTCGCGGCGCCTATCTTTGCCGCGGAGCCGCATTTATCGATCGAGACGAGCGCCGATTCGCTCGCCATTCGCGCGGATGGTCGGCCGGTCGTTCAATACGTGCTGCGGCACGACAAGGTGTTGCGGCCATTCTTTACAGACCTGCATGCGCCAAATGGAGCCCAGGTCACGCGCAACTTTCCACCCGTCGCTGGCCAGGATGCCGTGGACCACGACACCATGCACCCGGGCTTGTGGTTGGGATTCGGCGACATTTCCGGCGCGGATTTTTGGCGGAACAAAGGAGTCGTAAGGCATGTCGAATTTGTCGAATCTCCGCGCGTGGAACACAACACGGTTACGTTCGCGGTCAAGAATGCCTACCAGGCCGGCGACAAACAGATTTGCGACCAAGTATGCCGGGTAGAAATTTCTGCCCATCCCAGCGGTTATTGGATTCTTCTCGATTCGCGCTTTAGCAGTCCCAATGAGTTCGCCTTTGGTGACCAGGAGGAGCTCGGCCTCGGACTGCGGGTGGCGACTCCACTGGCGGTCAAGAATGGCGGACGGCTCACGAATAGCGACGGCCTGTCCGGCGAGAAGCAATTGTGGGGCAAGCAAGCCAACTGGTGCGACTATTCAGGCGAGATCGATGGTAAGCCGGTGGGCGTTTTGCTGGTTCCCGACCCGGCGAATTTTCGGCGCTGTTGGTTCCACGCTCGCGATTATGGATTTGTGGCCGCCAATCCGTTTGGCCGCAACGCATTTACCAAAGGCGAAAAGAGCAAGGTGGCCGTTCTGCCCGGCCAATCCCTCGGCTTGCGCTATGCGGTACTCGTTCATGCCGGCGAAGCGGAACTCGCGCAAGATTATCGCGAAGCACTTGAGCTCATGAACGCCATGCGACCCTAGTCGCCATCAATCGATCGCCCGCCGCCACACTTTATTTCTGCCGAACGATGCCAGCTCAAGCCGCGCCACAAGTAGCACTCACCACGGGCACCCCGCCCGGGGACCCGCGCAACTACCTGGCAGCGGAACGCACGCTGCTGGCGTGGATTCGCACCGGGCTGGCGATGATGGGTTTCGGATTCGTCGTGGCGCGGTTCGGGCTGTTTATGCGCGAGCTGATGCTTGCCCGCGAGGTTGAGCAGCGCCACTCTTATTCGGCGTCGATGATCGTGGGGACGACGTTGGTCGTGTTTGGCGTCGTCGTGACTTTTTCGGCAGCCGTCAAGCATCGCCAAATCGTTGACCGCCTCGCCCGCGGCGAGCTGTTGAGTGCCAGGCCGATCTCTCTGGGTAGCGTGGTGGCTGTGCTGCTGGGCCTTTTGGGGCTGGCCATGGCCATCGTGCTGGCCTATGAAATAAGTACGACTTGAAGTGCGCCAATAACTGAAGTGCGGCAACCTGGAATGCGACCACGCCGTGAGAGGAATAGACTTATGCTTTCTTGGACTTTGAAGAGTGCCCGCATGTTTCTGCCGGCGATGTTGCTGGTTGTCTTTTTCATCGTGAACTCCGCTTCGGCCGACGATTGGCCGCAGTGGCGTGGACCGAACCGCGATGGCGTGTGGCACGAGACCGGCCTTGTCGACAAGTTCGCGGACAAGCAGCTCAAGATTTCGTGGCGGCAGCCGATCAGCAGCGGATACAACGGGCCGACCGTCGCCCAGGGACGTGTCTTCGTCACCGACCGGGTCGTCGAACCCAAGCAGGTCGAACGCGTCCATGCTTTCGACGCGGCGTCTGGCAAGCCCCTGTGGACGCACACTTATGATTGTGCCTACAAGGACGTCGGCTACACGGCCGGCCCGCGCGCGAGCGTCACGATCGACGAGGGGCGGGCTTACTCGCTGGGTTCGATGGGGCACCTGAAGTGCTTGGATGCCGCGAGCGGCAAGGTGCTTTGGGAAAAGGATTGCAACGTGCTCTATAAGATTCGCATGCCGATTTGGGGCATCGCCGCCTCGCCATTGGTGGAGGGCAACCTGCTCATCGTGCAGATCGGCGGCGAGGGTGCGTGCCTGGTGGCTTTCGACAAGCGCAGCGGAGAAGAGCAATGGCGCGCGCTGGGCGACAATGCATCGTACTCCGCGCCCGTGATGATCGAGCAAGCCGGCAAGCGCGTCATGGTTTGCTGGACCGGCGATAGCGTGGTCGGCATGAACCCGACCAGCGGCGCCGTCTATTGGCAGATTCCCTTCAAGCCCGCCAAGATGGTGATCAACATCGCCACGCCGGTGCTGGAGAAAAATCGCCTGTTCCTCACCAGCTTTTATGACGGCGCGCTGATGGCCACGATTAATCCGGACAAACTCGAAGCCTCCACGCTGTGGCGTCGCAGCGGTCGTGACGAGCAACATACCGACAGCCTGCACTCGATCATCAGCACGCCCTACTTGGAAGGCGACTTCGTATACGGCGTCGACAGCTATGGCGAGTTCCGCTGCCTCGACGCGCGCACGGGCGACCGGATTTGGGAAAGCCTGGTGCCCACACCCAAATCGCGGTGGAGCACGATCCACATGGTGAAGAACGGGGACCGCATGTGGATGTTCAACGAGCGCGGCGAGCTTTTGATCGCGCGGCTCTCTCCCACCGGCTATGAAGAGACCAGCCGCGCGAAATTGATCGAGCCGACTCGAGTTCAGCTAGGGCAGCGCGGCGGCGTGTGCTGGTCGCACCCGGCCTATGCCAACCGGCATGTGTTTGCGCGGAATGACGAGGAGTTGGTGTGCGCCAGCCTGGCCGAGGGCGAAAACTGAGTGGGGATTGCTGGCGTGCATCTGCACGAATGAGCCGATTTCCAGGCGCGGAAGGTTGCGCAAACGGGCAAATCTGGATTGACGCCCCCACCCGTCACGCTAAAATCCTTGGCGGTTGATAAGGCTCTTTTCTGGCCGAAGTGAGGATCGCCCTTAGCGCCCTCTGCGCTTTTGCATCGCAAACAAGCACGGCGCGGACTATTTCAAGCAAGCAGGGAAAGCTTAGCATGAACGTCCACCGGATAGCACCGGGAGTGGCGATTCGGGCACCGGCCAAGCTGAATCTCTTTTTCGAGATTCAGGCCAAGCGCGGCGACGGGTATCACGAAGTCGAAACGCTGATGGTCCCCATCAGCTTATTTGACACGCTGCGGGCCGTTCGCCGAAGTGATGGCGCCATTAGCGTGAACTGTCGCTGGGCCTCGGCGCGCGTCGCCAAGATCTGCGGCCCGCTCCCCAGCGAAGCCGATAACCTGGCCACCCGCGCCGTCGTGCTGTTGCGCGAGCGGGCCGGCGCGGATTTCGGCATCGAGATCGAGCTTACCAAGCGCATTCCTTCCGCCGCCGGTTTGGGTGGTGGATCGAGCGACGCCGCGGCCGCGCTGTTGGCGGCCAATGCTCTGTGGGAGCTCAATTGGTCCCGCGCCCAACTGGCTGAACTGGCCGCCGAGCTTGGCAGCGACGTGCCGTTTTTTCTTGGAAGCGGCGCGGCCATCTGCCGCGGCCGCGGAGAGCGCGTCGAATCGCTCGGCGCGGTGGGCGCCTTCCACTTTGTTGTGGTCCGTCCGCCCGACGGGCTGGCGACGTCCGCCGTTTACGCGCGCGTGCGCGTTGCGGAGCAAAAGCGTTCGGCGAACGATTTGATGCGCGCGCTTGCCGGTGGGCGGCGACGCGCTGCGTGCGAGGGAGTGTTCAACAGGCTGGAAGAATCTGCCCGGTCGCTTTCGCAATGGGTCGAGCGGCTGTCGCAAGTATTTTCGCGGCAGGGCTGCCTGGCCGCGCAGATGAGCGGCAGCGGCAGCGCCTATTTTGGCATTTGTCGGAGCGCGCGGCATGCTCGCCGAGTCGCGCATCGATTGCAGGCCCAAGCCGTGGGCCTGGTATATGCGGTGAGCTCAAGCAACTAATGTCAGGCAAGGAGATTGGCCGTGGAAATCACCGAGGTTCGCATCAAGCTCATGGAAGACGCCAGTGAACGCCTGCAAGCGTTTTGCTCGATCACCTTCGACAACAGCTTCGTGATCCGCGATTTGAAAATCATCGATGGTACCAACGGACCGTTTGTGGCCATGCCCAGCCGCAAGCTCACGGCGCATTGCCCACAATGCGGCTGCAAGAACCACTTGCGCGCCGGGCACTGCAACCAGTGCGGCACGCGGCTGGCGGAAGATCGCTTGGTCAAGGATGAAGACGGCCGCGCCAAGCTGTACGCGGATATCGCGCACCCGATCAACTCCGCCTGCCGCGAGATGATCCAAGAGCGCGTCATCCGCGACTTCAAGCTGGAGCTCGACAAGTCGAAGCTGCCGGGCTACAAGTCGACTTACGACGATTACGACAGCGAAGACGCCGTTACTCCGGCGGCACAGCCCAAACCGCAGGGTCGCGAACGAACGCAAGTTCAGCCCGCCGAGCCGCAGCCGCGCAGCCCGCACAAATTGCCGCAGCACGAGCGCGCCGTGCGGCGCGCCCCAGGTGCTCCGCCAACGACGCAGGGCGGGAACAAGCTGGACGGTTTCGGCGCAGGAATCTTTTAGCGCACGCTGCGCTTTGCGGAACGAGCCTGGCGCGCCGCCGGCAGCGCGGCGCCGACGGCATTCTCGGCTCCATCGGACCGCGCTTGCACGCGATTCGAAAATGCAACCGCGCCCAAGTTTGCACATCACTGTGCATGGGGTATTGTTGCTTAGCCTACCTCAAGCGCCCTAGCGCGCAACCGTGTTCCCGCCTGGAGATGAGCTCAAATGCGCAAGCTGCTGGTTATATCGTTCGTAGCCCTGGCCGCTGGAGCGGTGGGCTGCTCCCGCAATCAATGCGGCGGGACTTCTATGTGGTCCCCATGTAGCTTGTTTGGGGGCGGACAGCAGGGTTATCAATCCTATCAGCAGCCCTATCAGAGCATGGGCGGCGGATGCTGCTGCGATCCATGCGGTGGCGGTGGCGCCGCCATGGCGCCCTCGGGCATGATGTCGCAAGGAATGATGTCGCCGGCCATGATGTCGTCGCCCGTGATGACCCAAGCTCCCTGCTGCGGCCAGTAAGCGCTCTCAACCGAAGTAGCTAACCGCGTTTTGGAAAACGCGCAGCCCGTCGCCAAGCGCGCCACGTTCGCGGCGCGTCCATTGCGGATGATGCGTCGGTTCGATATTGCGTTCGGGGTGTGGCATCAATCCGCAGACGCGGCCCGTCTCGTCGCACACGCCCGCTACATCCCCTAGCGAACCGTTCGGGTTGTCGGGGTAGGCCGTCGCGGGCTGGAGCGACGCGCTGCCACTCAGCGGCGACGAGCCATATCGCAAAACCAGTTGCCCAGCGGCTTCGAGCTGGGCGAACGCGCGCGCATCACGCGGCACGAACCGCCCTTCGGCGTGCGCGACCGGCAGATACATGCGGTCGATGCCCGCGAAGAACACGGATCGCATTCCCGAAGTCGCAAGCGGCACCCAGCGATCTTCAA
Source organism: Pirellulales bacterium (assembly GCA_035496575.1). Classification (GTDB taxonomy): domain Bacteria; phylum Planctomycetota; class Planctomycetia; order Pirellulales; family PALSA-1355; genus PALSA-1355. The sequence continues at coordinate 24,989 of DATJEN010000167.1, read as the reverse complement.
ACCGGCCCGAGTCATTCCACGCCAACGTCGCGGGCGCGGCGCCCTTGGCATCCGACGGCAGCAGGACGCCCGACTTCAACAACACTTGAAAGCCGTTGCAGATGCCCAGGATCAGCTTTCCTTGCGCTTTGAACTCTTGCAGTTGTTCGGCCAAACGCTGCCGGATTTGATTCGCCAGAATTCGGCCCGCGGCGATGTCATCGCCGTAACTGAATCCGCCCGGCAGGCAAAGAATCTGAAAACCCGCGAGCTTCGCCGGCGCGGCCAGCAGTTGATTGACGTGCCAGCGCTCAACCAATCCGCCAGCGCGCTCAAAGGCATGCACGGCCTCGCCGTCGCAATTCGTGCCAGGAGCTCGCAGGATTAAGACGCGGGGTTGAGCCATAACGCGGTAAGTTTCTTCAATTCCAATCGAGAGGAGCTTGCCAGGCGGCCTTCAACTCGTTTGTGTCGGCCGTGAAAACGAGTGTGCGTCCGCTGTTGACCACCAGAGCCGGTTCCGCGGTCACCTGCCCGACCCTGGCATGGGGCAAGCCCGAGAGCAGTCGTTCGAACCGCTCGCAGTGGTGCGGCGCGACTTCGCACAGGAACCGTGTATTCGATTCCGAAAACAGCAAAACGACATCCCGGCCGGGCCCTGCAGCCAGTTCGTTGGGCACTGTGGCCAGGTCCACGGTCGCGCCCAGCGCCCCGGCGAATGCCATCTCTGCAAGCGCGACAGCCAGCCCGCCTTCACTCAAGTCGTGGCACGCCTGGACGAACCCCGCCGCGATCGCGCTGTGCACCGCCGCGAAAGTGCGCTTCGCCAGGGCAGCGTCGACTTGCGGGACTCGCCCACCACTCAGCTCCCAAATATGGCTAAGCTGCGATCCGCCCAACTCGTCTCGCGTCGCGCCCACCAGGTAAATCGCGCTTCCCGGCTTTTTGAAATCCATCGTGACCGCCTGGCTGGCGTCATCGATCTGCCCCAGCGCGCTGATCAGTAGCGATGGCGGGATGCTAATGACCTGCTGCTTGCCCTCGCGATCCACATAACGAAATTCGTTGTTCAAGCTGTCCTTGCCGCTGATGAACGGAGTCTGCAGCGTGACGGCGACGTCGTGACAGGCGAGCGCCGCGCGGACCAGCGAGCCCAAGGTTTGCGGCCGATCGGTGTTGCCCCAGCAAAAATTGTCCAAGATCGCGATCCGCGTGGGGTCGGCTCCCACGGCAATGCAATTGCGAACGGCTTCGTCAATGGCGCTGGCCGCCATGTGATACGTGTCGAACTCGCCGTAGCGCGGATTCATCCCGCAGCCCACGACGATCGCGCGCTGTGACGAGAGCACGGGCCGCAGCACGGCCGCGTCGCTTGGCCCATCGTTGTGCGCGCCGACCAAGGGCTTGACCACGCTGCCGCCTTGAACTTCGTGGTCGTATTGGCGAATGACCCAGTGCTTGCTGGCGACGTCGAGCGAACTCAAGATCTGCTTGAGGGCCGCGCCAAGGTCTCGACCGGCCAGCCCGCTGTAAGCGAGCTCTCGCGACGGGGGCACTTCGTACACCGCTTCGCGCACGACCGGCGGCCGGCCGCCGTGCAGGAATTCCATCGACAGCTCGCCGACCAGTTGTCCGTCGTACTTCAATTGCAGGCGCCCGCCGGACACGAATTGTCCGATAATCGTGGCCGAAACACCCTCTGAGGCGGCCAGTTGGGCAAAGTCAGGCCACTGGTCGGCCCCCACCGAGAGCACCATTCGCTCTTGAGCTTCGGAGATCCAGATCTCGGTGTAGGAGAGCCCCTCGTATTTCACGGGAGCCCGGTCGAGCCAAACTTCGGCGCCGATATGTTCGCCCATCTCACCCACGGCGCTTGAGAATCCGCCCGCCCCGCAGTCGGTGATGGCGTGATACAAGCCACGATCGCGCGCTTGCAGGATGACGTCCAGCAGCATCTTCTCCGTGATGGCATTGCCGATCTGCACCGCGCCGCCCGAAAGGCTTTCACTCTCATGCGTCAGCTCGCCAGAGCTGAAGGTGGCCCCATGAATGCCGTCGCGCCCGGTGTGGCCGCCCAGCGCCACGATGTAATCGTTCGGCTCGGGCTTTTTGAACGATTTATCGCGCGGGATGATGCCCACGCTGCCGCAATAGACCAGGGGATTGCCGACGTAGCGCGGGTCGAAGTAGATCGCCCCGTTTACCGTTGGAATCCCCATTCGGTTGCCGTAATCGCGGACTCCGGCAACGACGCCTTGGATCACGCGGCGCGGGTGCAGCGCACCAGGGGGAACCGCCGCAGGAGGAGTCTCCGGCGGGGCGAAACAAAACACGTCGGTGTTGCACACGGGCTTTGCGCCGAGTCCGGTGCCAAGCGTGTCGCGGATCACGCCGCCGATTCCGGTATTCGCGCCGCCGTAGGGCTCGAGCGCCGATGGGTGATTGTGCGTTTCGACTTTGAAGGCGACGTTGTTCTCGTCATCAAAGCGCACGATGCCGGCGTTGTCGGCAAACACGCTCACGCACCAATCGTTCGCACCGAGCGACTGCCGGATGGACTGCGTCGCCGCGAAAATCGTCTCCTTGAGCATGTTGCCGAAAGTGCGCGTTCCTTCCGGTCCGCGATAGGCAATTCGGCCCGCCAGGGTCTTGTGGCTGCAGTGCTCGCTCCACGTCTGAGCCAGTGTCTCGAGCTCGATATCGCTTGGATCGCGTCCCAGCTCGCGGAAGTGTGCCTGAATGGTGCGCATCTCAGCCAGGTTCAAATACAGTTGGCCCTCGCGGCTGAGCCCGACAAGCTGGTCGTCGTTCAACGAGCGCAGCGGGATCGTGACGAGTTGGAACTGGTAGGGCGTACCCAGCTCCAGATGGTCGAAGGGCAAGGGCCCGACGACCACCTGCTCGATGGCATCGTTGGCCAACACCTGGCTGCATAGAGTCTCTAGCCGCGAGACGCCCTTGCCAGCGACCCAATACTTGCGGAACGTGCGAACCGCGTCGGCCGTCAACTGCAAATCCGCAATCGCGGACAATGTGCTCTGTGCAACTGGGTCCATCACACCGGGCTTCGGCAAGACGTATACGAGTTGCCATTTCGCGCTTGCATCGAGCGCAGCCGCGTGCGGATCGGACAAGCGCGCTTCGCCGGCAGCGCCAATGAGCGATCGCTCGACGACGGAGTCGACGAGCAAATCGCGCGCGATGCGCTCGATTTGGCCGCTTTCGAGCGCCCCTTGCACCAGGTAACCATGCGCGGCGGCGACGCGCAGCTCGCCGGGAGCGAACCCGCGCTGCCCCGCGGCCGCGACCACGGCCTGCCCGGCGCGGTCGGGCTCTCCACTGGCGGGGTAAATATCGACTTCCCAAAGCATCATGCCAGGCCCATCGCGCGCGTTCGAGCTCTTTTCCGTTAGCCTACGGATTCACTGCCGGGGCAGCAACCCGTAACGAAGCAGCCGGAAGCGAGGGCTCACCAGCCCGCCAAAGACGAGCGCGCGCAGCAGGGAACTGGATGGCGTGGGCCACTTTTTTTCGTGTTCACCAGTTTTCAGGCGAGCGTGTCAAACGCGCGCGGTTCGTCGTCGCCGGTAGGCAACGCCCGCCAGCGCCACGACCCCGAAGCTCATCAACACGACGCTGCCCGGTTCTGGGATATCGTGCTCGAATGGCGTGTAGAACACGCACACTTCACTCCCATCGGGTGCTGGGACGCCGCCGATGCGAATGATCGATGGCTCGTTGTTGGTTGTGCCATTGTCCCAGTGCGTGCCGATGCCGGCCGTTGAACCATGGAAGCCGCCATTATCAAACTGGCTCACGTAGAAAGCGCAGTCCGGCCCGACCGAGGCGAGGTCGCCATACGCGCCGCTTCCGGTCGCGATGTCGGTGTAGGTCGGCGTGCCTAAGAAACCCGGGCCGAGGTCATAGCGCGTGATCGTGCCGTCGTTATTGTTGCTGTAGAGCGACGTGCTGCCGGGCGTGGCGCTAAACGCGAGACCGTCCGGAAAGTGAAACGTGGAGAAGGTGTTCACGACCGCGCCGGTGTTGGTGATGATCGTGATCGTGCTGTTGTCCTGTCCCGTGATCGCGATATTGCCGGTTGGTCCGGCAACCATGCCGTCGATGAGCGCGTTTCCGGAATAGATGAGATTATTCGTGGCGGCCACCGGGTCGTAGATCCACACGCTGCTCGCTCCGCCGATCCCGTCCGAGTATGCGATGCGGCCGTCTGGCAATGTGGTGACTCCATAGCCTTGCCCGCCCACGGTTCCCGCCAAGGTCTGCGCGGGAGCGGCCCAGTTCGACGGATTGAATCGCTGCAGGCCGATCCCCGTTACCGTGTAGATGTAGCCGTCGAGGCCATTGGTCATGCCATAACCAGAAGTGGCGAGCCCGCTGATCGAGTGCGTCGCAATGGAGCTGTGAATCGAGGTGCCCTGGTGAACTGCGTTCTGGGCGAAGCTGTATTCGAGAATATCCGATCCGTTGCGCGTCAGGAGCTGGTTGGTGCTGGTCCAGGCCATGCCAGGACCGCCGACCAGGGGTCCGGTGTAGATTTGCTGCGTGTAGCCCGGATCGAGCGAGCTGTATTGAACTGCCAAGGCAGGCATGCCGCCCAATAGGGTCAAGGTGAGGGCCGAGAGCATGGAGCTCAAGATGCGTGAACGTTTCATTAGCGGTCTCCCAACTGCAAAGGGACGAGAGGAATAGACAGGACCACGCGAAAGGGACGCGATGCGCAGGGTATAAATCCCCCCACAGCACGCGAGGATTATGGTTCCCCAGAAGGGGACTGTCTAGCAGGAAGGGCGGGAATGCGAGCCCACGATGATTGACGCGAACGTGGCCCCCGGAAAGTGTCCCGGATCGGCGACATGGGTGCGACAATCCGCTGCCCCTTTGCACTTCGCAGGCGGCTAGAGCTTTATGAGCGGAACGGCCGTATCCGGAGTAGGCAGGGGTTCGTCAGCTCTTGCGCGGCGTGGCCAGGATCTCCCACAGCTTCGCATAGGAGTCGGCTGCTCGCACGGCCGCCAACAGGTCGTCCCTGGTTCCTTCGCCCGAGCTCTCGCCATCGACGACCGAAATGGAAGCGTCGTTGGCCGTCACCTCCAAGGCTTGCAATTCGTTCTGACGGCCAAACTTCTCCACGATCGCCGTTCGCACGGCAATCGCAGCGTAATCAATATCGCGGGCCATGAAGTTCGTGCCTTTCGCCTAAGTTGGACGTCGCGTCCCGCATTGAGCGGGCTTGCTCGCGAACGAAGGATCAGCTGCCGCTCACTGCGATCGACGAGCTGCGCCGGTCGAGCGCTTCGATGCCGGAGTGGTTTGCTTGCGTGGCCGGAAGACTCTTCCGCCTGATGACCGCCGGCAACGCGCACACGGAACGGCGAACATGAGTTGGGCCGCCATGCAGCCGAGGCATTATAGACGAATTGCCGGTCGGCCGCGCCCCACAACCCGTCCCGCCAGCAGCAGGCGAATTCCTAGCGAGTCGACAGCCCCCCAAGTGCCTTGCGGGATTTGGTTGGTTTTACGGCGTGCTTAGTAGCGAAAGATCACGTCGGCATAGACGCGGCTGCTCAGAACGTCGTGGTTTTGCGTGAGCGGGAATTCGTATCCGCCGCCGACTTCAAAATTCCCGTTCGGCTTCCACTTCGTGCCGATGACGCTCGTGACCACGTCCCTTCCGGCGACGTTCGCCGCGGGCAGATTCAATAGATCCAAACCTGCGATGGGTCCGGTCAGACCCAGGCCGCTGTTGCGCATCCAGTGATACCAGTTGAGGCCGACCAATGGATAGATGTGGCCCGGCAGCTCGTAGTCCCACTGGTTCGACCAATACCAGAGCTGCGTGCCCCAGTTGTGGTCGAGCGGGATGCGAAAGCCCGTCGCGCTCAGCCAGTGGCCATAGTCATAGATCTGCTTGCCGCCCGTCAAGAAGAAGTGAAAATCGCCGTCACCGAAACCGCTGTACGAGCGCGTGGAGCCTGGAATGAAATACGTGATCCCGCCTGAGATCAGCAACTGCCGCTCGACGTCGCGGATGAAATTGTATTTAACGCCGACCGGCGCGGACAGGAACCCGATGGGCGAATCGTTTCCGCGCGGAATGACCTCCCAGTAAGCCAAGCGCGGCGCGATCACACTCCAGCGGTCCGTCAACCGTCCGCGAAACTGCGCCGCCCAAATCTGCGCATGCTGGCTGCCTATGACGCCCGGCAAGCTGTTGTTGATGAATATGCCGCGCGCTTCCGTCAGCGAGCGCGGATCTTCAAAGAAGAAGGGATTCGAAATCGGGCTGATAAAACTGTCGAAGCAGTGGTCGCTGGGCAAAAACCCGAGCAGCCGCTGGCCGCAGAAGCAGTCGCAATCCTCGCAGCAGGGTCCCAAACGGTCGTCCGGGCAGCCATCCGCCGGGCAACAGCTTTCACATGGAGTCGTCGAGCCGTCGAGCAGCTCGCCAGCATGTAACGAAACCGCGCACAACGCGCAAACCATCGACCAACTTGCGCACACCAAGCGCATTGGGCACCCTTCCGTGGACGTGATTAGGAGTCAACGATCCTGTATGAGTGCAGGTATCGGGTGCGCGAACGCGCAAGGTGTGGCGGAACCGTGTGGGTGGAACCAACCCATTTGATTGGCCCGCGTGAGCAAAATCGTCATGCCTTCCAATACCGTCAAACTTTGACAGCCGCAGTTTGAAGTCAAGCGCAAACAAAACGGCCGATCGCGATTTCAATTCCCTTCGCGATCGGCCGGTTACATTAACCGGGCATGGCAGCCAGCGGCGCCCGACATACAAGGTCGCGATGCTCCTAGCGGCCCAGCATCTTGGCGACCACAAAAATCACCAGGGCGCCGAACACTCCGCCACCGGCGAGGAGGTACACAAGCGAATAACCGGCTGCCGCAAACAAAGGCGCAATAACGAGCGTTTCCATGGTTCTGCTCCATGAGAGTTGATTGACTACCTAAACTCGCACTTCACACGCACTTGATGGGATATGCAAAGAGCGTGCCAATGCGACACAGGCGCGCGGCAGAGAAATGGCAATCGCTTGCCCTGCTATGCAAACCACTCGCCGAGCACGTCAGCATCGTTGGCGCCGAGATCGGCGCCGGCTTGGTCGTCGGCAAGCCAAAACGGCTCAAGCGTCTTCCACGCCGCGTTGACTGCGGTGGGCGAGAGTAGCGCACCGGTCCACGGCACGCTCGCCGAGCTGATCGCCTCTGCTCCCCTGCGAGACGGGGACAAGAGCGCGGGCTCCGGCGAATTCATGAAGAGCGAAGAGGCGACGACGCTTGCATTATCTCCCGCCGGAGCAAGTGGAGAGAGCGACAGGTCAAGGAACTTGAGGGCCGTAACAACTGTCGAATAGTTCGCCCTGGCCGTGAGTTCGTCCATCTGATCGACCGCGCCGTCCCGGTTGTAGTCGAGCGCGCTAGAAATGGAGACGTTGCTCGCAGGATTATTTCTCACGAGCAGCTCATCGGAAGCATTAACGATCGCCAGGGTCGCGGTGTCGGACAAACCGGAGTCCGCTACCGCGCTGCCGAAATAAAACGTGCTCGGGGTGGCAAGCCCGGTATCCGCATTGGCGAGCATGGTGATCGAAAGCCATCTTTTTGCGATCACTCCGTCATTCCAAACGATTTCGACGCGATCGGAACCCAGCGCGCCCGTCTTGCCGAACACGGTCACGGACGTGGGGGCGGGCGCCCTCGCCCACGTCGAAGGAGCATTGTTGTTGCCGACCTTGAACACGAAATCGTCGGCGGAGATGCTGCCGTGCCAGCCGGACAAGTCGATCGCGATGCCGTTAATTCCTTTGGAATAGCTGGTGACGTTCGCAAACGTGGCTTTCCCGTTCGGCAGGAGCGGCGTCTTGTCGGTTGCGAATGCCGCCGCATCATCGTGGCCGCCTGGCCGCGGCTGGTAGTCGTCGAATGCCGAGTTGTTGTAAAAGAGGTTTCGACCCACGACGCTCGCAGCCGCCGGAGCGAGATACTGCTCGCTGTGAGAGCTCGACACGTACGTGTCACCGGGTCCCGATCCCTGGCCGCCCACGACCTTGATCGGTGTGTTGTCCTGAATAAAAAAGTCGTATGTACGGCCGGCTGGACTGCTGACGTTGAACGTCGTATTGACGACCTCGGCGCTGCCATGATTCCAAGTCCACACGCCAGTCGTTTGAAAGGAGCTTGCGTCGCCAATTGCCGTCACCGTGCAGTTGTAGAGTCCAACCATGCCGCTGCGGGCATTGACGCCATTCGACGTGTGCGCCGGAATGGGATCGGGCTGCCCCACCGTGATCGTGGAGTTATAGAGCTTCACGGTTTGTGGGTTGGCGCCAGAGCCCAGTACCGCGATGGCGTCGTAGTGCGTCGTGATGTCGCAGTCATACCCGTAGAGCGTGTAGGTGTACTGCGTGCCGGTCCATATGAAGATTCCGTCACTGTCGCCCGTGATTTTCACGCGGCGCAGATAGGTGGTGGTGTTTTCGACCGTTGCTCCTTGCATCCCGACGAGTGGCTGATAGAGGCCGTTGAGCAACGATCCTTCGAGCCAAAGATCCTGGATCGTGGTTTCGTTGTTCAGGGTGTACGTCGCCGCGCCATCCACCGACTGTGGGCAGGCACTCGTGATGCGCGTGGCTTCTTTGCCAGCGCCCGTCACAGTCACGCGGGCGGGAAACTCGACGTGGGCGGTGCTGCCCATGTCGAACGTGAAAGCGCCGAGCACGATCTCGTCGCTGGGCTGGGCCTCGGCAAGAGCCTCGCGCAAGGCGTCGCCGCGGGCCACGTCGGTCTCGCTAGCGGGCTCGAAGACCTCGACAACCTGGCCGTGACGCAGCAGGCTGATTTCGGCATTGGGGTCAACGGGAGCCGCTGTCAGCAGCTCGCGGCGCTCAAGAGCCTCGAGCCGTAGCCGGCGCTTCGCCGCGCGTCGTGCGGGCTTTTCGAAAGTCTGTGTCGAAAAACGGAAACGGCGCAGCACCTCTCACCCCGCTTACCATGTCCCGTCCGGCAGCGCCTTGAACGGCACCCATTTTAACCTCGCTCGATAGCGGCGTGGGCTGCTCGGGCGAGGTTTTTTCTTAGACGTTGAAGGTACACGCGGCAAAAACGTGGGATATCCCGACCGGACTAGACTCATGTCTCGGCTCCCGACTAGCATGCCCAACGATTCCGGCGAGAGCACTCAGAAATGCGCATGCGCACAACCGCAAACCAGCCTATGAGAAGTGTTTCGGCCGCGTCGCCGAATCACTCGCTGCACGGCATTGCCTGGATTACCGTGGGTTTTCTCGCCTTCGCGATGCTGTCACCGGTCATCCTGCTCGAGGGCATGTCGCTCGACGGAATTACTTACGCCACGGTCGCCCGCAATATGGCCCAAGGTTTGGGAACCTTCTGGAAACCAGCCTATACGTCCACCTTTTTGCCGGAATTCTTCGAGCACCCGCCGCTAGCGATCGGGCTTCAGTCGCTGGCATTCCGCGTGGTGGGCGACCAGTGGTGGCTAGAACGGCTGTACTCGGTGCTAACCGCGATTCCGACGGCCGTTCTTGTGGCTCTAATCTGGCGGCAGGTGTTTCGCGAAACCGAGCCGCTCAAGCAGTTTGCCTGGCTGCCAATCGCGCTTTGGATTTTGATGCCAAGTTGGTTTTGGATTTATCGCCACAACTTTCTGGAAAACACGCTGACTGTGTTCACGACGGCGGCCGTGTATGCGATTCTGCGCGCCTGCGATTCGTCGAAGCGTAGCTGGTTGTGGGCGTCGCTTGCCGGTCTGGCCATTTTCGCGGCGGTTGGATCGAAAGGGCCCGTCGGATTGTTTCCGCTCGCGACTCCGCTCGTCGCGCAGTTCACCTTGCGTCGCTGCACTTCGCGGCGCCTTGCTTCGGTGCAGATCATATTATTAAGCGCCCTGGCAATCGCACTGGGAGTAGTACTGGCCAGCCCACCAGCGCGGGAATTCGTGACGCGCTACTTCGATCAACAAATTGTGAACAGCCTGCAAGGGCAACGGGAAGTCAACGATTCGCCACTCGGCCGATTTCAGCTCGCCGTGGACCTTAGTTGGGACCTGGTGTTGAGCTTTGCCCTCGCCTTTCTGGTTCGTTGGCCGGTGCGCCGCGAAGTGACGCTCATCGGGGCTGGCGAGACGCGATCGGCAACGCGATTTTTTCTGGTAAGCGCTCTGAGCGCATCGCTGCCGATCATGATCAGCCCCAAGCAAAGCGCCTATTACGCGGCGGCTTCCTGGCCGTTGTATTGCCTGGCACTGGCAGCCTGGTGCGCGCCGGCGGCCGAATGGCTTGCGCGCGGGGCTTCGGCCCGGTTTGCCTTGCAGCGTTCTTTCACGTTTACCTGGCGTGCTGCCGCGGTGCTGGCAGTGCTGATCACAGCCGCCTCGCCACTGTGGTGGAAGCATCCGCTGCGCGATGGAGAGCTCATGGCGGACGTGGACCGCGTGGCGCAGATCCTGGGCGAGCATCACACGATCGCGGTCGGGCCCGAGCTCGCGTGCGAGTGGTCGTTGCAAGCTTATTTGTTCCGACGGCACTATATCTCGGTCGCAGCCGGTGACGCGTACCAGTTCAGGCTCGAAGCGGCTGAATTTCCTCCTGCAACCGCTGAGCCGACCGTTGCGGCGGGGCTGTCGCAATTTCGCTTGTATCGCGTTGCAGGCGGCAACTCGCCGCAGCCGCTGGCGGCCCCCGCTTGGGCCGGTGCACCTGCCAAACGCTAGCACGGCCCGATTGCGCTGTGCGGGGCGAATGGCCTTGTAGCGCCTTTAACTCTTCGTTAGATTCCCGCCCTCTTCACGTCTCGATAGCCGCGTTCGCGGAGATTCCTGTGATGCACTGTGCTCGTGCACGGCTTGTCGGCGCCATCATATTGCTGGGCGGCCTGGCCTCCAGCGTGTTTGCCTCCGATGACGAACCCAGTTTGTTTGCGGACGAACCGATTCTCATGACCGACGTGGTCATCCGCGGACAGAGTCCCGCGCCAACGCAGTTGCGCGTGGCGCAGACGATAGCGCAGCCGGACGGGTATTACACGACTCCGAGCATGCCCTACGCGCAGCCCTACACGCAGCCCTGCCCGCCGGGCACCGCGGTTTCACTTCCTGCCCTCGATCCCTATTCGGCCTGTCCGCCGCCGGCCACCGTTCCCTGGCACGAATTTCATTTTGGCGTGTTCGGCGAGTTTCTTTACTTGCACCCGCGCAATGCGGACGTGGCCTACGCCGTTCCGCAAAACGGACTCGGCGTGCCGGGCTCAACTCCGATTGGCCCGGTGGCGGTGGCCGACCCTGGCTTTAGCCCCGGCTTTCGCGCGGGAGCGTTCTTTGCCGTGGGACCGGAATCGCGCGTGATCGGCACGTACACCTGGTTCAAAAGCACCACCGACACCTCGGTTGAAACCGCGGCGCCCAACGTGCTGAATCCACTCGCGCTGTTTCCAGGCACGTTCAACGCGGGCTTCACGGCGCAGCAAGCGACCGCCAGCTACGACCTTAATTTGCAGATGATCGATATCGATTACCAGACCGTGGCGGAATGCTGCAACATGTACTGGTGGGGATACTCGGGCGGTGCGAGATACGCGCGGCTGGTGCAGGATTTTAGTGCCACTTACCCGTTCGCTCCGCCCGATGGTCCTACGTCCGTGACGACCACGTCGACGTTCCAGGGCGTTGGTCCCCGCGCTGGCTTGGAAGGCGAACGCATGATTTTTCCGAGCATCGGTCTGCGTGCGTATGGCAAAACTTCGGCAAGCTTCTTGGTCGGCAAGTTCAATCCGACTTATCAACAAGTGAACCAATTCGGCGGCACCGAAGTCAATACCTCGATCAAAGTTGATCGCATCGTGCCGGTTCTGGATTTCGAGCTCGGGCTGGCATGGCTAAGCCCGCGCGAGCGCGTTCGCATCTCCGGCGGATACCTCATCTCGGCGTGGTTCAATATGATTACTACGCCTGGTTGGATCGACGCGGTGCAGAATGGCAGCTTTCAGCCGGGCAGCGACACTTTGACCTTCGACGGGCTGACGGCCCGCGCCGAAGTTCGCTTCTAAGCTCACACCGCGCGGCGCGCGGCACGCTTCTCAACCAGGCCGCAAGCTCGGCCCTGCTGCCTATCTAGCGCCCAGTCGATATGTCGCGCTCGCGACCGTGCCGGTAAAATGCGGTGTACCGGCAAAATGCCGGCCTCCGTCATTCACCGTCCAAGGTTCGCGAACCGCAGCAGGAGCCGCCGTGAGCAAGACTCAGCGCCGTCGTCGCAGCTTGACTTTCCGACGACGCACCACGCCGGGCACCTCCCCGGGAACTCTGACTGTTGATCCCAATGCGCCAAAGCCCAGCGTGCATGTCATTGCCTATGACGCGGGCGAGTGCGTCGAGCGACACTTCAGCACCGTGCGCGAACTCGATGCGCTACCCGGCTTGCTCGAGCACTATTCGGTTGTGTGGGTCAGCGTGGCGGGGCTCGGAGACGCCGAGATGGTGCAGCGGCTGGGCGAACTGTTCCACCTGCATCGACTGGCCTTGGAAGACGTGCTCAGCAACCATCAGCGCCCGAAAGTGGAGCAGTATGGCGACCACTTGTTCATTGTGGCGCGGATGCTCGAAGGCGGTGCACGTCTGGAAACCGACCAGCTCGGGATGTTTTTGGGCCAGAAGTTCGTGGTCACCTTTCAAAACACGCTGGGCGATTGCTTGGACCCGGTTCGCGAGCGGATTCGGCGCGGGCGAGGAATCATTCGTACGGCCGGCAGCGATTACCTGGCGTATGCGATTTTGGACGCGGTGGTCGATTACTATTTTCCGACCCTGGAAATATTTGGCGAGGAGATCGAAGCGCTCGAAGAATCGCTGATATCCAATGTGGACCGCAGCGTGCTCGCGCGCATCCACGACGTCAAGGCTCGCTTGTTAATGGTCCGCCGCGCGGTTTGGCCTCTCCGCGAAGCTTTGCACGTCTTGATTCGCGATCCGGTGCCGGTGATTCAGGACGACACGCGAATCTATTTGCGCGACTGCTCCGACCACACTTTCCAGATCGTTGACCTGGTGGAGACCTATCGCGAGCTCGCGTCGAGCTTGATGGATCTGTACCACTCGGCGCTCTCGAACCGCATGAACGAAATCATGCAGGTGCTGACGGTCATCGCCACGATCTTCATCCCGCTCACCTTTATCGTGGGTGTCTATGGGATGAACTTCGACACCAAGGTTTCACCGTGGAACATGCCCGAGCTGGAATGGTATTGGGGTTACCCGGTGGTGTGGGCGGTGATGCTGGCCCTCGCCGGCGGAATGCTGCTTTTCTTCAGGCACCGCGGGTGGCTGGGCGGCAAGTCGACCGCAGCGAAAGTGCCCGACAGGCCGGATCCGCAAGCCCCTGTGTAGGCTACTGGCCTTTAGCGGCTACCGTGCGGGCGATGTATTGCTCGATGTTGTCTTCCAGCACGTCGAGCGGCACGGCGCCCGAGCCCAGCACCGCATCGTGGAACGTGCGGACATCGAACTTCGAGCCTAGCTGCTGCTCTGCCTTTTTGCGCAGCTCCCGAATCTTGAGCTCTCCCATCTTGTAGGCCGTCGCTTGTCCGGGCCAGGAAATATAGCGGTCGACCTCCGCGGTGATGTTATGCAGCGTCAGCGCCGTGTTGTCGGCCATGAACGAGATGGCCCGCTCTCGACTCCAACCGAGCGCATGCATGCCGGTGTCGACGACCAGGCGGCAGGCGCGCCACATTTCGTAGCTCAAGCGGCCGAAATCGCGGTACGGATCTTTGTAGAAGCCAACTTCCAGGCCGAGCCGCTCGGCATACAGTCCCCAGCCCTCGACAAACGCCGTGGCATGGGTGAAGCGGCGAAAGGCGGGCAGATTCTCGAGCTCTTGCTGCCGCGCAATTTGGATGTGGTGCCCTGGCACGGCCTCGTGCAGCGAGAGGGCTTCGATTTCAAATAGCGGCCGCGTCTTGAGGTTATAGGTGTTCACGTAGTAGAAGCCCGCCCGGCTGCCATCGCCCGAGGACGGCATGTAATAGGCGGTGGTGGTGCGGGGAGCGATGAAATCCGGAATCTCGCGGATGCCGTACGGGGCGCGCGGCAGCGTCTTGAAAAGCTTGGGCAGCTCTCCGTCCATGCGCTTGAGCACCAGGCTCACTTCCTTGAGCAGTTGCTCGGGCGTGTCGGCGTAAAACCGCGAGTCGGTCCGCAAGAAATCGACAAACGCGCGGAAGTCTCCTGAGAATTTCGAGCGACGGATCGCCTCTTGCATTTCGGCCTTGATGCGCTTGACCTCGCTCAAACCGATGTCATGAACTTGTTGCGGCGTCACCTCCAGAGTGGTGAAGTGTCGCACGCGTTCGGCGTAAAATTCGCGTCCACGCGGCAAGGCCGAGGCGCCAATCTGATCGCGGCTGGCCGGGATGTATTCACGCTTGACGAAGTCGAGCAACTTTCGATAGCCGGGCACCACGGATTTCGCGATTGCCGTTTTCGCGTCCGCCGCCAGCCGCTCGCGGTCCGCTTGTGGAACGGACTCGGGCCAGTTGACAAACGGCTTGTAGAGCAAGCTGCGCGATGCGTCGTCGACAATATGAGGTGAGATCGCTTTGTCGGCATCTTCGAGCACGACGCCCGGCAGCGTCATGCCTTGCTTGATGCCCTCGCGCATGAGCTCGATGTTGTCGTCGACCCATTGCTCGAAAGCCCCCAGCCGCGCGATGTAGTTTTCGTAATCGCGGCTGGTCGCCAACGGGATTTCCAGCGGCAATTCGGGAAAGGAGATGTGAAAGCCCGAGCGATTGGTGATGGGCATCAGGTCCGCTTGAAACTCTCGCGCGGCGATGGCATCGCGCTTCAATCGCGCGAAGATGTCATAGTTGATGCGGTCTGCGTCCGACAGCTTGTCGCGCGGGATTGCCTTCAGCCGCGCCAAGAACTGGCGATCCGATTCCGTCCGCCGTTTCAGGTCGGCCAGCGTGTCGCGCGGCAACAGGTGGTTGTAGCGAGCATCGCCCACGTGGGTCGCGAAGAGCGGGTCTTCGCGAAGTGCAACCTGCCAACTCTCTTCGACAAGCGCGGCCAGTTCATCGGCGGGAGCGTCGGCGCGGGAGCAAACGCCGCCGGCGAGCAACGCCACGGCGGCGCAGAGCCATGTTCGGCTGGCGATCATCGGATCCTTTCGGCTGGCCGCTGGTGGTTACTGGTAGTCGCTATCGCTGACCACGGTTCCCTCGGACCGCGTGACAAGCTTGCGGAGCACACGAGCATCGAGCGTCTCGTTCAGCATGTGAACGCTGCCGTCACACAATAACACATTCGCACCCGTCGGGTGCATGCTAAAGACCTCGCCGTTTGGCCCACAGTTGGAGGCCGTCCAGGGGCAATCGGGCGGCCCGCCCGGCGGCGTGCTATTGTTATTGACGACGCCCCTCAAGTTGCCCGGCGACGCGTTCTGCGGACCGGAGATACCCGCCCCGTTGTCGGGCTCGGCCCAGCGGTTCATGGCGCGGTGTTTGCTCGGCGAGGGATCATCGGCGTTGTTCCCGGCAACCACGACCGGATCGGGTACTGCCGAGGAGATAAACGGGAACAAACTCTCGTAGTTCACCGGGCTATCTTCACACAGCGCGATCGTGTGGCTGGTGCCATCGGTGATCCTGGCGACGCGGGTGCCGCCCAGGGCCAACGCGCCATCCATTCGCGTGTTGTTGTCGCTGATGCCCGTAATCGGGTGAATGTCGGTGTGAACCGTGGGCACGTAGTCGGTTTGGCCGTAACCTTGCGGGTCGTCGCTCGTGAGCGCGTTGCTCGGACATAGTAAGGTGGGAATACGCGTGCGGGCTGCTAATTGATTACCAGGAGCGCGCTTGTCGTTATAGGCGAAGTGCAAATCGAACAGGTTTGTCAATTCGTTGTATTCCATGAACGGAAGCAGCAGCGTAAACGTGGAATGCAAGTCATAGCTTGTCTGGTTCGTGCGGGGCAGGGTGCCTTGTCCGCCAGAGGGAAAGAGCCGGCGCGCGGTTTCGAAATCGTTGAGGGCGACTCCGAGTTGCCGCATATTGTTCTGACATTGCGACTGCCGCGCCGCTTCGCGCGCCGCCTGAATGGCAGGCAACATCAAGGCAACCAGGATGCCAATAATGGCGATCACCACCAACAGCTCAACCAACGTGAAGCCAGACGTTCGAGCGCAGCCAGCGCGGGTAGAAGCGGCCATGATGGCACCTCACAAGAAAACGGAAGGCGGGTCGGGCGGGGACTGACGCACGGGAGCGCCAGGTGTACAGGTAGGCAGCCATGAGAATATCGCCGCAGTTGGCCCGTTTCAAGCATGTGCGCGGCCGCGTGGGCATCGATAACGGCCCCAAAAGCCCTTGTTGCCCAGGTTCTTGCAAGTACACTTGCGGCGAATCGCGCTCGGCTGTTGGCGCTTGGTTTTGGCGCGTGCTCTGTTTTAATTTCGATTTGCATAAGGAACTTGCGTGGCCGGCCTCTTAGAAGGAATTCGCGTTCTCGATTTCGGACGTTTCATCGCGGCCCCGTACGCGGCCATGATGCTGGCCGACTTTGGCGCGGACGTGATTCGCATTGAGCGGCGCGACGGCGGCGAAGATCGTCGCATCGGTCCGGTCACCGATAGCGGCGACGGCGGGCTGTTCTTGAATTTGAACCGCAACAAGCGCGGGATGACCCTCGACCCGGCGCAAGCGGGCGCGCGGCCCGTTCTCGAGCGCTTGATCGCGCGCAGCGACATCGTGATTGCGAATCTGCCGATCGACGTCTTGATTAAGCTGCGCTTGGACTACGACTCCTTGCGCGCCATTAAGGGGGATGTCATTCTGGTCATGGCATCCGCGTTCGGCGCAGAGGGACCCTATCGTGAGCGCGTCGGCTTTGACGGCGTGTTGCAGGCCATGAGTGGCGCGATGAGCCTGACCGGAGCTCCTGACGAGCCCATGCGTGCGATCGTGCCATGGGCCGATTACGGCACCGCGCTGCATGCGGCGTTTGGCGCGCTAGCAGCACTGCAACACCGAGCCACGACCGGACGGGGGCAGCTCGTCGATGTCTCGCTGCTGGCGACGAGCATGGTGTTCATGAATCCTTATTTGCTCGAGCATGCGGCAAGTGGCATCTGTCGCACCCGGCAAGGGAATACCGCGTTCTATACGGCGCCGAGCGACGCGTACAAAACCAGCGACGGCTGGATTCTGGTACCCACGATCGGCGATTTCATGTTTCGCCGCTGGGCGAAATTGGTGGGACGCGAGGATTTGCTGAGCGATCCTCGCCTGCAGGACGACATCAGTCGCGCCAATAACGTGCAGATCATCAACGAGGTGATGGCGTCCTGGTGCGCCCAGCGGACGCGCGATGAAGCCATCCAGGCACTCGAGCGGGCCCGGATTCCGTGTGGACCCGTGTATGCGATCGAGGAAGTGCCTGTCGACCGGCACGTGGTGGCGAGCAATTTGACCGTGCCCACACCGATGCCTGGCGGCGGCGCCCCGCTTCCGCTCAGCCGGCCGGCGGTGCGTCTGAGCGAGACCCCCGGCGCGATACGGCGTCCTCCGCCCGAGCTGGGCGAACATACCGACGAGATTCTGGCCGAGCTCGGTTTCTCCGAATCGGAAATTGCCGAACTGCGGCGACAGGCAGTGATCTGAGAGCCTAGCGAGTCAGTGCAGGCCTTCTCGGCCTTACAGCTGGCCGCAATCGGCGATCACGATTTTGGCTTTGGTGCGGCCGCTCTCGCTGCCGAGCGATTCGATTTTCTTGACCACGTCCATGCCTTCGACCACTTGCCCGAACACCACGTGCTTGCCGTCGAGCCAGGGCGTCTTGGCCGTGCATAGAAAGAACTGCGAGCCGTTCGTGCTCGGTCCTGCGTTGGCCATCGACAACACGCCAGGCCCGGTGTGCTTGAGCTTGAAGTTTTCGTCCTCAAATTTCTCGCCGTAGATCGACTTGCCGCCTGTGCCATTGCCGCGCGTGAAGTCGCCGCCTTGAGCCATGAACTCGGGAATCACTCGATGGAACGGGCTGCCCTTATAGCCAAATCCCTTTTCGCCGGTGCATAGGGCGCGAAAGTTCTCGGCCGTCTTGGGGACGACGTCGGCGCGCAACTCGACCACGATTCGCCCCAACGGCTTGCCATCTGCCGTGACATCCAAGAAGCAGCGCGGGTTTTTGCCAGCTTTCTCATCGGCGGCTTGCGCCGACACTGCGACGAGGGTCATGCCAACACTCAAGATCGCCGCCAGAGATTTTCGAAATGTCATCGGTTCAATTCTCCGTTTGTTGTGCTTATATGGGTTTGAATGATGCCGGTGCGATGTGTCGCATACGTCACTTTGCGGCTTGTGCATCGGCCGGCAGGGCAAAATTGCCGCCCAGGTTGTGCCACACGCTATGAATGTGATTGGCCAGGTTGCCCGCCGAGTCTGGTTGCGTGTTGTTGAACTCGATCAGGAAGCTGGGGCCTTGAATGCGATAGTCGTGGCCGACGCCGGCCTTGTCGCCGCCAGCCCAACAGAATGTGATGGCCTGATATCCATCGCGCTCGATCGTGGCCAGCCGTTCGCCCGCCAAATCCGCTGGCAAGTTGTTGGCGTACTCGGCAACCAATGCCTTGAGCGTGGCCAACTGCTCCGGCTTCATCTGGGCGCCCGATAGCCCGGCGGCCGGCGAGCGTGGCGGCGAAGCAGAACCCGCGTCGCGCACGTCGTTCGGCGCCTTGGCCGCCACGATCGCCTTGGCGCGTTGCTCGGCGCTCAGCGAGCTGAGCAAATCGAACGCGAGCTGCTCTTCTTTTTCCAGCACGCGCAGCCCCTTGGGGAAGTCAGGACCATACTCGGCCATCAGGGTGCCGGGGTTCGCGCCAAAGAACGTGGGGGTGGAGGAAACAACCTTGTCGCCGGCCACCACGAAGTTGAGCGAAAGATGATGCCCCTCGACGCTCAGTCCCCAGCGGCCTTGCGGATTGACTTCGCCAAACAGCGTGAAGAAGTAGCGCTCCGGATCGCGCAGCGGCCCGCCGCCCGTGCGGCTTTTTTCGAGCTCGTGCAACACGGATTCGAGCTGCATGATCTTGGTCGCCTTGTGATAACCACTGGCGCTCAGGGCTGCGTGCAGCAGGTCGAAAGCCGCCTTGCGCTGCTCGGGATTCATGTTCTTGACTTGCAGCCCCTTGCGAGTCGGCTTGGGGATGAAGTGCCAATCGGTGCGCTCGCGCGCGTCGTAGGGCATGAGCGCCGTCGACCGCTCCTGGTCGCTGAGCGACTTGAGAAACGCCTCGCCGGCCTTCGTCATGTCGGCGGCGGTTGTGTTCAGCCACGCATAGCCCAATCCAGCCGTGAGGCCGGCGGCCACGAACAGCGCGGCAATGCGATTCATTTTCAACTGCATGGTGTTAGTCCGCTGTGAAAGCTCAATGATGACCCCTGACCGCGACAAAGCGCCGCCAGTATATCCGCGCGCGCCGGCCAACGCGACTCGCCGCTATTTCGTCTTTGACTCGCCCTGGTCGTGGTGATGATCGTCATGCGGATCACCCGGCGGATGGTCACCATCGACGTGAAAGTGAACGTCGGTCCGGGCTTCCGCAAAACTTCGACAGCCAGCCTCGCTCACCCGGGCATGATCCAGATAGAGCGATTCGAGCCTGGCAAGCGAACGCAGCTTTTCCAAGCCCGCATCGGTCACGGGCACGTCGATTAGATGCAGGTACTTGAGTTGCCCGAGCTCCGCCAGATGCGAGACACCCTCGTCGGTTGCGCCCGGCGCTTGCAACCGCAACTGCACCAGCTTTTTGAACGCTTCCAGACGTCGCAGGCTGTCGTCGTCGAACGTGGTGCGGCCCAGGTTCAGCCGTTCGAGCGAATCGACCACGGCTTCGAAATGCGCGAGATCTTCTGGGTGAACTTCTCGTTGGGTCACGCGAATCTCATTGGATCGTCCCGCCAGGACCTCGCCAATCTGCTCTGCCAGGCTCCATTCGGCGGGCTCGATGGTGATCGCGGGTTCGCGAACGCTGCAAGCGGTCGCGGCGCACGTGATCAGCAACAGAGCGGCGACCGACGAACGATGAAACCAAGTACGTTGCATGCTCGGGAATCTCACTTGCGGCATTGAGGACACGTCATCTGATAACGCGTGATGCCCGCATCGCGCGGTTTCAGCACCATCACGCTACCACACTTGGGGCAGTATTCGACCGCGCCGGTTTCGCCCCGCTCGGCAGTTTCCTGGCATTTTGCGCACATCGTGGCCGTCGGCAGCAGCTCCAATCGCTCGCGCGCGATGGGCTTGCCGCACGCCTCGCACGCGCGGGCCATTCCCCAATCTTCATTCGCGTCCGACAGCGGACGAATCACGAGGCGTGCCTCGCCGCACGCCGGGCAGTTCGATCGCGCGACGGCGACACGAAACAGCTCGCCCAGCAGTTCGACATCTGGCCCAACATCGCGGCGCAGCATGTTCGCCTTGCGCAGCCAATCGAGCATCGCCGGCGGGCCAACGACCTGGTCCCAAGCGCACTTCGCGCACACGACTTCGACGGGCTCAGGCCGACTCATCTCACCATCCGATTGTTCGATGTCGCACCACGGGCGCGTTGTCAACCAATTCGGCCGCCAATTATACTGCGGGCACGGTCCACCTCAGTCGTCCCGCTGTTTTATTCTGGTCAAACTAAGGTCCGAATCATGTCATTGCCGCGCCGCACGTTTATAGAGTCGGTCCTGGTTCTCGCCGGCGGAGTTGTTGCTTCGAAAGCTCGCGCGGACGAGCCAAGTGCCGACTCAACGCTGGGCAAGACTCCGCACACGCGCTTTGCCGTCAATGTCGAGATGTGGTGGCGCAAACTCCCTTTTCTCGACCGCATCCGGCAAGCCGCGGCGCTGGGTTTTCCGGCCGTCGAGTTCTGGCCCTACGAAGGCAAGGATATCGACGCCACGCGCAAGCTGTGCGATGAGTCGAATATCGCGATCTCGCAGTTCACCGCCTGGGGCTTCACGCCCGGCATGAACGATCCCAAGAATCACGACAAGCTCGCCAAGAAAATTGAAGAGGCGTGTGCCGTCGCCAAACGGCTGAACTGCACGATGATGTGCGTCGTCGGCGGCAACGACCAGCCCGGCATGACCCAGGCCCAGATGCACGAGAACATCATTACGGGCTTGAAGAAGGTCGCCCCCATCGCCGAGGAGCACCAGGTGATGCTGATTCTCGAACCGATGAACATTCGCGTCGACCACAAGGGGCATTGCCTGTATGGCTCACCGGCCGCGGTGCGGATCTGCCGCGAGGTGAATTCGAAGTTCGTGAAGATCAACTGGGATCTTTACCACATGCACATCAGCGAGGGCGATCTGTGCGGGCATTTAAAGGAAGGCTTTGACCAGATCGGCTATTTGCAGTTGGCCGATCATCCGGGCCGCCACGAGCCCGGCACTGGCGAGATCCACTATCCGCGCGTGCTGCGCGCCGCCTACGAGCTCGGCTATCGCGACTTTGTGGGTCTGGAGTGTACGCCGGCCGGCACCGAGCTGGCCGCGGCACAAGCCGTGGCGCGGGCCGACGTGTGGTGAGGAGGAGGGGTTAGGGATTGGGGATCAGGGGTCAGGGACGGAATCGCTTGCCCCTAATCGACGGATTTGATTCAATTCGGCGGTTATCAGCGCCTGCTTTTCCAACAGGTGAGCGAGCTGTTGGTCGCAGGCGGCAACCGGGCTCGGATAGTTGCGCAGCTCTTCAAAGAGCCGCTTCTTCTCGGCTTCGAGCCACTTTTCTCGCTCTCGCAGTGGATCTTCGCTCATGATGCTATTGTAATCGCCGCCCCCAACCCCTAACCCCTAATTCCCCCGCATCGCTTCGGGATACTTCTGCGCCGCGCCAGTATTGAAGATCACGACTTCTTCGTCCGCCGCGATCCAATTGTCTTGACGCAGCTTCTCAAGGGCTCCGATGCAGGCGGCCGTCTCGGGACAGATGGAAAGGCCTTCGCTCCGCGCGCCCAGTTCCATCCACTCGCGCAGGCGACCCTCCTCGACGGCCACCGCGCGCCCGCCGCTTGCGCGCACGGCATCCAAGATCATGAAGTCACCGACCGCCGCCGGCACGCGAATGCCGCTGGCAATCGTGGCGGCATTCTCGAATGGTTCGGCGAAGCGCTCGCCGCGCTCGAAAGCGCGCACGATCGGCGCGCAGCCGTCGGACTGCACCGCCACCATCCGCGGCCGCTTCGAGCTGTCCAGCCAGCCGAGCTCCGCCAGTTCGTTGAAGGCCTTCCACATTCCGATCAGGCCCGTTCCGCCACCGGTGGGATAGAGGATCACATCCGGCAGCTTCCACTTGAGTTGTTCGGCCAGCTCGAGTCCCATCGTCTTCTTGCCTTCGATGCGGTAGGGCTCCTTGAGCGTCGACACGTCGAACCAGCCCTCGCGCTCGATGCCTTCCCGCACGATCTTCGCGCAATCGGTGATCAGCCCCGGGACGAGAACCGTTTTCGCGCCCGCCAGTTGGCATTCATACTGATTGATCGATGGCGTGTCGGCCGGCATGAACACAAACGCTTCGATGCCAGCCCGGGCGGCATAGGCGGCGAGCGCGCCTCCGGCATTGCCCGCGGTTGGAATGGCCAGCCTGGTGAGCCCGAACTGCCGGGCCATGGTGACCGCCATGGCCAGCCCACGGGCCTTGAAACTGCCGGTCGGCAACCGCGATTCGTCTTTTACCCACAGTTGTTCCATCCCGAAGTGCCCGCCCAGGCGCGGGCAGCTCACCAGCGGCGTCATAGTTTCGCCGAGCGACACGATCGAGCTTTCGTCGGCGTACGGCAACAACTCGCGATACCGCCACATGGTCGAGGGGCGGCTTTCCAGCTCATCGCGGCGCAACGCGCGGCCGACCGCCGCCAGGTCATAGCGAACCCACAGCGGCCGGCCCTCATGCAACGTCTGCGGCTCGCGGTGGCTCAGCCGTTTGCCGTTGAGAGCGCTTTCGAGATGCGTGACGTGGCAGGGCATGGGGCAGCAGGGATTGGGGGTTAGGGATCAGGGACCAGGGGGCAGGGATCGGGGCCAGGGATCAGGCGTAAGCGACCTCATCGTACTTATCCGTAATCCCGAGTCGGGTTTTGAGCAAGCACCGAATCGATGTTGCCTTTTCTCCGAACCCCCAACCCCTAATCCCTAACCCCTGATCAATGCGCTGCCCCTGACCCCTACTCAGATTGACCCGAGGCGGCCATTCAAAGTAAACTACTTACCGATAAGTAAACACGGCTCCGGCACGTGATCATGGCCACTCTGACCGATAACGCGATCGCCGCCAGGCTGCTCGACTCGGCAGTGCGCCTGTTCGCGGACAAGGGCTACCCGGCCACCTCAACGCGCGAAATCGTCGAGTCGGCCGGCGTCACCAAGCCGATGCTCTACTACTATTTTCAAAGCAAGGAAGGCTTGCTGGCCGCGGCGCTTGCGCACTTTATCAATCCGTTCCACGAACGCCTGCGGCAGGTCGTCGTTCGCCGTCTCAATGCTCACGAGATGCTGATCGAACTGGTTTGGGCTCATCTGGACTTCTGCCAGGCGAACCAGGCGCTGGCCCGGCTGTTCTATACGTTGTACTTCGGGCCCGAGGACCAGCATGGGCTCGTCGACCTCGAACAATATGCCGAGCAAGGCCACGAGCTCCTTATGCGTGCCGTTACACAGGCCAAAGCCGCGCGGCTGATCCGCGCTGGAAGCGAAGAAGATTTCGGCATGGCTCTGCACGGCATGATCAACATCTGGGTGATGGCCGCCTTGCGTGGCGAAGCTGAGCTCAATCGCGGCGTCGCCAAGCGCGTGGTCGACAACCTGCTACGCGGATACAAGCATTCCGACTCGCGCTAGCGCGCTTGCAAACATAAGATCGCATGCACATCACTCATAAAACTCAGCCGCTTCACCTGGCTTGGTGCTTGCTGGCCACGCTTGTGCTCATCGGCGCGGCCGGCTGCGGCAAAGCGCGCGAGAGCATGCCGGCGGAAGCCGCCAGCAAGGGCGACCCGGCTGCCGTAAAGGTCACGGCGGCGCCGGTCGTCTTCAAGCCAGTCCAGCGGATGGTCGGCGTGGTCGGCACCTTGCACGGTTACGAGGAGATCGCGCTGGGCACCAAGATCCAGGGCCGCGTGCGCAAAATCGGTCACGACGTGGCCGATCGCATTCGGCCGGGCGAGGTCCTGCTCGAGATTGACCCGACCGACTACCAGCTCAATGTCCGCCAGGCGCAGCGTGCCCTGCAGGTCGAGCTCGCCAAGTTGGGGCTGAACGAGGCCACTGGCAGCAAGGTCGACGTCACGCACATCCCGACGGTTGTGCAAGCGCAACTGCGCCGCGACAACGCCCAGAAGCGCATGGAGCGCGCCAAGACCCTGCTCGACAAAAAAGCCGGCGCGGAAGAAGACTACTCTGAGAAACTGTCCGAGTTCCGCGTCGCGCAGGCCGAGTACGACAACCAGGTGCTGGTCGCAAAGGCGGGCATCGCCGCCATCCAAGTCAAGCAAGAAGCCCTGGCCATCGCCCGGCAGCAGTTGCAAGACACCGTGATCCGCGCGCCGGAGCCCAGCCAGGCGATCCCCGGCCTGGAACGCGAGCTCAGTTATGCGATCACCAGCCGCGCCGTGGCCGAAGGCAGCTACGTGATGGCCGGCACCGAAGTCTTCAAACTCGTCATCGAAAGTCCTCTCAAGTTCCGTGGCCGAGTGCCGGAGCGCAAGGCCGGCGAAGTCCTCCTCGGCCAGAAGGCCCAGGTCTATGCCTCGGCCTACAGTCATCCGTTCCCGGGCGAGGTGACGCGCATCAACCCGGCCATTGATCCCCAGACGCGGACGTTCGAGGTTGAGATTCTGGTTCCGAATGCCAACGCGGAGCTCAAGCCAGGCGGATTCGCGAAGACGGCCATCCTTACCAAAGTCGATGAGCGC
>DATJEN010000166.1:0-31735 GCA_035496575.1 Pirellulales bacterium | reverse complement strand
TGCAGATTCGGGCAGGCAACACTGCCATCATCGTTTTCGCATTGGCTGTCGTGCTCGTGTTTCTAGTCCTCGCGGCGCAATACGAGAGCCTGAGCCTGCCGTTTGCGGTCATCCTGGTGGTTCCGATGTGCTTGCTGTGTTCGACGATTGGCGTGGCGTTGGCCGGAATGGACATCAACATCTTCGTTCAGATCGGCTTCATCGTGCTGGTAGGGCTGGCAAGCAAGAACGCCATTTTGATTGTCGAGTTTGCCAAGGAAAAATCCGCTCGCGGAGTGCCGCCCCACGAGGCAACCGTCGAAGCTTGCCGCCTGCGACTGCGCCCCATCATCATGACCTCGTTGGCGTTCATCCTGGGCGTGGTTCCCTTGGCAATCGCGGTGGGCGCCGGCGCCGAGATGCGGCGCACCTTGGGCATTGCGGTATTCTCCGGCATGCTTGGTGTCACCTTGTTCGGCATCCTGCTCACGCCCGTGTTTTACTACGTCATTGTTCGGCTGGTCGGGATGCGGCCGGAGGAGCCCACGCAGGATCAGCGAGCGCCGGCTGTAAAGGCGGGCGATGGACAGGCCCGGGCCGCGGAGCCGCAGAAAGTTCCGGTCGCTTCAAGCGGTGACCATTGAAAGCAGGTTAGGCTGGCGGTGCTTAACGAAAGGGTGATCGCATGAGCCGAAAAAACGGCGCACAACACGATGAGGCGAAATCCGAGAAACTCAAAGGCAAAGAGTACGATCGCGTTCTCTTTGATCTGCACGTCGAGCTTGTCAAGCTGCAGGGCTGGGTGAAACACAAGGGCCTGAAGATTTGCGTCCTGTTTGAAGGTCGAGATGGCGCAGGCAAGGGTGGCACCATCAAAACCATCACCGAGCGCGTCAGCCCTCGAGTCTTTCGCGTGGTGGCGTTGCCCGCTCCCACCGAGCGCGAAAAGTCACAGATGTACATCCAGAGATATCTTCCGCATTTGCCCGCCGCGGGCGAGGTCGTGATTTTCGACCGCAGTTGGTACAACCGCGCCGGCGTGGAGCGGGTCATGGGTTTTTGCACGGAGGAGCAGGCCAAGCGATTCCTGCAGATCGCGCCCTACGTGGAACGAGCCATCGTCGATTCTGGCATCATTCTCCTCAAATACTGGCTTGAAGTTGGCCAGGAGGAACAAACCCGTCGGCTCGAGTCGCGCATCGCCGACGGGCGCAAGGGCTGGAAGCTGTCGCCAATGGACATCGAGTCGTACGGCCGCTGGTACGACTATTCCCGCGCCAGAGACGAGATGTTCACGGCCACCGATACCGCGTGGGCGCCATGGTACCTGGTCCGCTCGAACGACAAGAAGCGCGCCAGGCTCAACATCATTCGGCATCTGCTAGGCAAGATTCCGTATGAGGAAGCGCCGCGCGAAAAGGTCAAACTGCCGAAGCGATCGGACAAAGGGGCCTACGATGACCTGTCGACAATCGAGGGCCGCAGCTTCGTGCCTGAGAAGTACTAAGGTCCGCCTCGACACCGCCGCGGCCCAATGGCTTCCTGACGGCCGACGCAATCAGGTGCACTATGAAATTCATCGTTGAATTGGTGCTCAAACCGGGTAGCACGTATCGGGCCATGGACGCCTTCGAACTCCGCGGGCCAAACCGGAACCCGGGTGTCGCCTTGCGAGGCGCTTGGGTCGGCATCCGGTCGGAACTTGTCTATGCCTTGGTCGAGAGCGACGACGAAGAACTTGTCCGCAATGCGAGCGGCGCGTGGGCGGACGTGGGCGAATGTAAGATCCATCCTGTCGTGGAGATTGAACAGTTTTAGGGCATGACAACCGGCAGCTTATGATCGTTCGACGTGACACCTTGATAGTACGTTGAATTCCATTGGCAACGCGGACCACAAGCCCGGGGTCGAAATCCGATAGCGGGGCGGCGAAGCATGTAGCCGCGATCCTGCCCCCGCTCGCATGGCTGCCCGCTTACGAGAGAGCGTGGCTGCCGCAGGACGCAATTGCCGGCATCACGTTGGCCGCTTACGCCATCCCGGTCTCGCTGGCGTATGCCTCACTGGCCGGGCTGCCTCCTCAATTCGGTGTTTATTGCTACCTGGTGGGCGGCCTGGGCTATGCCCTGTTTGGCACTTCGCGGCAACTGGCCGTCGGGCCCACGTCGGCAATCGCCATGCTTGTTGGCACCACGGTGGCCGGCATGGCTGACGGCGATCCCACGCGCTGGGCAGCCATTGCCGCCTTGACCGCGTTTGCCGTCGCGATATTCGGCGCCCTGGCCTGGATCATGCGATTGAGCGGGCTGGTCAACTTCATCAGCGAAACGATCCTGACCGGATTCAAGGCCGGCGCTGCGCTGACGATCGCCATGACGCAACTGCCAAAGTTATTTGGCGTGCCAGGCGGAGGTGATCACTTTTTCGAGCGCGCGCGGGTACTCTTCGGGCAACTGGATCAGACCAATCTCATCGTGTTGGCCATGGGGCTAGTAGCTATTGGTGCGCTGGTGCTCGGAGAGAAACTGCTGCCGGGCCGCCCGGTGGCGCTTGCCGTGGTCGCCTTGGCAATTGCCACGGTGTCGTTGGCCGGACTTGCCCAGCAGGGTGTGGCCATTGTCGGCGAGTTGCCGGCCGGTTTGCCGGCGATTACCGCGCCATCTCTGCGATTGAGAGACGTCGACGGCGTGCTGCCGCTGGCTGCGGCCTGTTTTCTACTGGGGTTCGTGGAAAGCGTGTCCGCGGCCCGCACGTTGGCCGCCAGGCATGGCTATGAGATCAACCCACGCCAAGAATTGTTAGCGTTGGGGGCAGCCAACTTGATGGCGGCATTCGGCCAAGGGTTTCCCATTGCCGGCGGGCTTTCGCAGTCGGCGGTCAACGACAAAGCGGGCGCGCGAACTCCACTGGCGCTCGTTTTCGCTTCCATTACGATCGGCATCTGCCTGGTGTTCTTGACGGACCTGTTGCACAATCTCCCCACGGTCATCCTTGCGGCCATCGTGTTGCTGGCCGTAAAGGGTTTGATTGACGTCAGCGCTTTGGTCCACCTGTGGCGAGTCAGTCGTTTCGAGTTCGCGATTGCGATCGTGGCACTGGTCGGCGTGCTGCTTCTGGGGATCTTGAAGGGCGTGCTGGTTGCCGTGATCGTATCGCTGATGGTCCTGCTCGCCGCGGCGGCCCGCCCACACGTGGCTTTTTTGGGTCGCATACCGGGCACGCGCCGTTATTCCGACTCGCAGCGCCACCCGGACAATGAGGCGATTCCCGACGTGCTGATTTTTCGCGTCGAGGCCTCGTTGCTGTATTTCAACGTGGATCACGCGCGCGGTTGTGTGTGGGAAAAGATCGATGCCACCGACTCACTGCAACTGGTCGTCTGTGATTTGTCGAACTCACCGTATGTCGACGTGGCCGGCGCCGATATGTTGGCCGATCTTCACAACGAGTTGCATTCCCGGGGGATCCTGCTCCGCATTGTGGAGGCGCGCTCCAAAGCCCGCGACCTGTTGCGGGCAGTTGGACTGGAGGAACAAGTCGGCTATTTAGGCCGGCATATGTCGATCGATCAAGCGCTGGCCGAGTTCCACGAGCGTGTCTAGCCAGGCAGCCATCACATCATGTCTCGGCGATGTTGACTTCCAACGTGCCGGCGATCGCGATGGAAGGAAGGCGCTAGGAACCAATCACGCATCGCCGAAACGCACTATTGAGTTGGCGATGACATTCGCGCATGTCTTCAGTCCTGAATGGCATGTGCTAGACTGCGGATAAATTCGCTTCGACGCTGTCTCGATTCCGCGGCACGCGAACCGGTCGGGGTGGCTCAAAGCGCTTTACGATCCCAAGGGAGGGCAACGGCTATGGTGCACTACGAACTGTGGCGACCCGAAGGCATTCTCGTCCTACGCCCCGAGGGTTCGCTCGAAGCATCGGATTTCCAGAAGATCACTCAGGAAGTCGATCCGTATATCGAAGCCAACGGCAAACTGCACGGAGTCATGCTCGACGCTGAAACGTTTCCGGGCTGGAAGGATTTCGCGGCGCTCGTCGCGCATTTGAAGTTCGTCAAGGATCACCATCGAAAAATCGAAAAGATCGCGGCCGTGAGTGACAGCAGCTTTCTCTCGATTGCTCCCAAAATCGCCAGCCACTTCGTGCAGGCCGACATACGGCACTTTTCTCGATCGCAAAATGAGGAAGCGCTCGCCTGGCTTAAATCGTAGAGGCCCGACCCAATCTCAAGCCCCGGCTTACTGGTTCCCGATGGTCACGACACTTACGCTGGAGCTGGTTCGCGAGAGCAAGATTCGCGACCTGATGCCCTCGGCCGACTCCGGCCAGCGCTGGGAAGCGAGCGGAGTCTTGGCGAAGGACGCGCATTTTTTCGTGGTCTTCGACAACCGGGGAGAAGTCGCCCGTATTGGCGACGACCTGCGGCCCCAGGACTCAAACGGACTGTTTGGCATCGCCCGATCGGCTTTTGGCTACGAGGGCCTCACCTACAACGCCGCCAAGCGGCGGTTTTATTTGTTGGTCGAGGCACGCGAAACCGCCAGCGGTGAATACCAGGCCTTGATCGTCGAGTACGACGACGATTTCAACTTTCTCAAGCAGCGGCCCGTCGACTTCACGTTCCAAAGCAGTAACAAGGGATTCGAGGCAACGGCGCATGTGCGTCGCGACAACAAGGACTATCTGTTGGCGCTGTGCGAGGGCAACAAGTGCAAGTGCGGCGGCAAGGGCCGCAAGCCAGGAGGCGGACGCGTGCAGGTCTTCGAGAAGAAGAGGAAACGCTGGGCTCACTCGGCCACCATTCCGCTGCCCGCCACGGTTCCTTTTGTCGATTACTCGGGCATGTCGCTCGACCATGGTCGGGTCGCGATCGTCTCGCAGGTGAATTCCATGCTGTGGGTAGGTCAATTCGATGAAGCCACCTGGGCCTGGCACGACGAAGGAACGCTGTACGAGTTTCCACGGACCGACCAGGGCGCCATCCGCTACGGCAATATCGAAGGGGTGTCTTGGATCACGCCGACTCGCGTTGTGACAGTATCCGATCGACGGAAGAAGAAATGCCAGCCGGAAGCATCGCTCTCTGAAAAAGATCAGTCGGTCCACATCTTCGACCTTCCATCATCGGACGCAAAGAACCCGGGATTCTTGGCGGGGGCGAAGCCATGACGGATGGCAAAAACAAAGAGCGGAGCGAGGCCGATGCCGAGCTCGAACGAGAAATTCGCCAGGGACGCAAGTTCACCTTGGCGGAGGCCATCGGCCGGTTGGCTGGACCGGGCGCTATGAAAGGCCAGTCTCCGGTCGCTCGCCTGCAACAGGCCGAGATCGAGATCGCGTCCTGGCTGAATGACCACTTGTCCGACTCGACAGGAGCAGTGGCGGTCGTGCTACACCGCGCCGTCAAGGGAAGCGAGCTGTTGTTGAATAACCCAGATCAGCCGCTCGTGGTCTTGGCCGCTATATGCCAGCGGATTCTCGATTCGGACGATTTGTTGAAAGAACTCGTTCGACAAGCCGACGTCATGTGGGGAAGCGTGATGGGAGAGCGTCCCTATTTTGACAAACAAGGTTTACCACCTGACCCGCGCGACCCTTATACGATCGAGTCGGTGCGCATCACCTTGGCAGATGTCGTCAAGCAGCTTGCAGCGGACGAACGATAGCTTGCCGTAGGAGACACTCATGAAGCGACGCAATTTTCTTGGTCGCGTCACCGCGGCCGTTTCGGCTGCGTGGTCGACAGGCGCACTGGCCGCGCACACTGAGGGGGCGCCGGCGCCTTCTGGCAAACTCCGCATGCACGTCGGCTGTCAGAGTGGGCCGACCACCGCAAAAAAGCTCGATTACTTTAAGCGACATGGCGTGGACCATATCTGTGGTTATCCGCCCGACCCGGGCGCGGCTGGACATTGGTCGATCGACGACCTGAAGCGCACCAAGGACTTGTGCGACAAGCACGGCGTCTCGCTCGACATGGTCGCCCTGCCATTTCTCAGCTCCAGTCACATCAACCGCGAGCAACGTGGATCGATCATGCTGGCCGGCCCTCAACGCGACCGGGATATAGAGGACATCCAGCGGATGATCACAGCCTGCGCCGCGGCCGAAATTCCCGCTTTCAAATACAACATGAGTCTGCTTGGGGTGCTACGAACCGATGCGACGCCGGGCAGAGGCGGCAGTCGCTTGAGCACCTGGAAACTTGCCGATGCCAAGAACGCCGACCAACTGACGCGCGCCGGCCGCGTTTCGGCCGATCAGGCCTGGGAGCGGATTACGTATTTTCTCGACCGCGTGATCCCCGTCTGCAACGAGCACAAGATTGGCGCTGCCTGCCATCCGCACGATCCCGGCACGCCTCCCGCGGGATTTCAAGGAATCGTCAACGTGCTGGGCACCGTCGATGGCCTGAAGCGGTTCGTCACCATTCAGGAAGGCCCTTATCACGGGCTCAACTTTTGCGTGGGCACCGTGGCCGAAATGTTGCAAGACCCTCGTAACGAAATCTGTGAAATCGTGCGCTATTTCGGCAAGCGCGGCAAGATCTTCAACATCCACTTCCGCAATATTCGCGGCCATCGCGATGACTTCCGCGAAACGTATCCCGACGATGGCGATCTCGACATGTTGGCGGTTGCCCGCACGCTTGCGGAAGTTGGCTACCCTTACATGTTGATGCCCGACCATAT
Source organism: Pirellulales bacterium (assembly GCA_035496575.1). Taxonomy (GTDB): domain Bacteria; phylum Planctomycetota; class Planctomycetia; order Pirellulales; family PALSA-1355; genus PALSA-1355. Next base: position 25,049 of record DATJEN010000166.1, on the reverse strand, counting down.
GCCGAGTCATGCCGACGATCCCGACGGCTCGCAAGCCTTTGCGTTCGGCTATGGATATATCAAGGGGCTGCTGCAGGCGATCGAGTCAGGTCGGCCGATGGCATCTTGAGAGGCGCCTTCAACGGCGACAAGAAGAGCCCGAGTTTGGCATGGGATTTCCACAACGAAACAGTCCGCCAGATAGCGATCTTCATCGAAACGCTGAGAATCGACGATGGCTTTCGGCTTGCGCCCCAAAGAGAGTATCGCCAAGGGCATCGCTCGCTCGATCCGCAGTCAGATCAAACGATCGTTGCGCGATCTTGATGACCTGAACGCGGAAGGTTCCGTTCACGAGCTTCGCAAGCGGTTCAAGCGTATTCGTGCGTTGCTGCGACTCGTGCGTGCCCAAATTGGCGATAAAGCGTTCCGCAAGCTGGATACTTGCGTGCGCGATAGTGGGCAGCAGGTGGCCGACTTGCGAGACGCCGACGTGTTGCTGTCGACACTGGGTGGGCTAAAAGATGTCAGCGGCCTGCGCGTCAATTCCGACACCGTCGAGCGACTTCATGAGCAATTGGTCGCCCGCCGCAATTCGGCTCTGGCCCACGTGCTCGGAGACGAACAAACGCTCGATCACATCAAAAAGGCCTTGAAACGAGCGCGACGCGATATTGCGCGATGGAAGATCGGATCGGGATGGAAATCGATCGCCAGTGGAATGATGGGCACGTATGCCGCCGCCCAGCAGTGCGTTGCAGCCGCGCTCGTCGATCCCTCGATAGAGAATCTGCACGCCTGGCGGAAGGAAGCCAAGAGTGTTTGGTATCAGGTTGAATTCATTAGCGCGCTCCGCCCAAGAGTTATCAGACCGCTGGAAGAGCGCCTGCACGCGTTGGGTGACTTGCTGGGAGACGATCACGACCTGGCGGTGCTCACGCAGACCATCGCTGAACATGCCCGCGACTGGAAAGTCGGGGATGACGCGCTGCCGCTAGCCGCTGCCGTCCGCAAGAAGCGGATCGAACTTCAGGAACGAGCCTTCCTATCGGGGCGAAACCTGTTCAAGGAATCGCCGCAAAACTTCGCAACGCACTTGCATGGGCGTCAACGAGCTGCCCATCGCAATGGACGGCAATAAGCGTAGCCTTTGACTGCTGCTTTTGCCGTGAAAGCCTCGGCGAATCACTTGCCGACGCTCCGAACGTCCGTGCAACGCGGTGCAGGCTCACTTCGCGGGCGATTGCAGGCTCACGTCCGCCGGCCAATTCGCTCCCTGAGAAATCCAGCCGTTCAGCTTCTCGATCTCTTCTTTCGAAAGCGCCGGGAATTTCTCGCGTTTGGCCAGCGGAGGCATTTCCAAATCTTCCACCTGGTCTTGCACCAACCGCAACAGCGGACTGCTGCCGGGCTCGCCCGGTACGATGACTGCCTCGCCGCGATTGCCACCTTTGAGCAGTGAATCGCGATTGCTCATCCGGAATCCGCCCTTGGCTCGCGGGCCGCTATGACACGCCACGCAGGAACGCTCGAGCAAGGGCTTGATGTCGCGAGTGAACTCGACGGGGTCGGCAACCTTGGCAGTCCCAGGCGCCGGAACAGCAGGAGTGGTGCTGGCCTCGCCAGCGAGCGCAAGTGTTGTCGGCGCCGGCTGCGAGGCATCGAGCGACGTCGCCAATGCCATCACCGCCCAACTCGTGCCGGCACACGAAATCCAGCCGTCCTTGCCGTGCGGAAAGCCGCTATCCATCGGAGGTTGAAAAGGATGCGCGCGGGTGCGCACATGCCAGGTGCCGTCCGCGAGCTGCGTTCCCAAAAGGAAATCAATGGCGCGCCGCACGGCAGGATTGTCCGCCGACGTCTTTGCACCTTCCATGAGTGCGTACAGCGATTGGCCCGTGGCATACGCATCGCTTTCCAGCCCGGCCAATTGCGCCCAGCCACCATCGGCCCTTTGCGCGCGGATCAAATCCGCGGCGAGCTTCTCAAGCACGCCGGAATCTTCACCGGCCCACGCGAGGCCGAGTAGCTTGTGCACGCATTCCTCGTTGGTCTCTGCCTCGGCCGTTGCCAGCCACGCCCGCGCGCGCTTGAGGCGCGATTCCAGTTCCTGCCGACGTGCCGGGATGGGGTAGGAACGGATGGCATACACCGATTGCGCCGTGGCGGTGATGTCACTCGCCTGGATGGGCGGACGCGGAAGGTTCCAGCTCCAATGACCGTCCGCATGTTGCAGCACCGAAAGCTGGTGAACGATGGAGTCGGTTAATACCGAGGCGGGCTCGTGTTCCAGTTGCAGGTTCATCGCGGTGTACCCAGCCGTGATGCAGGGTTCGGGATGAAACACGGTCTGCAGGCTGACTTCCAGAAGGTCGTGCTGTTCATCCCCGTCTGGGATATGAGCAGCCAAGAATGATCGTTTCGCGAGTTCGATCTGGTGAAGCGTTACCTTGCGGTCGGTGGGGATATTTCGGGAATGCGCGAGGCTGAGCGCCATGAGCGGAATCTGTTGCTGGTGGCAGGAGACGCAATCCTGATTGCTCGCATGCCGAAGGAAAGTGGAGACAGTTTCCTCGGCCGACTTTGCCACGGGCGACACAGCCCGTTGGATAGCAGCGGTCACGGAATTGCTCGGCGAAGCCGTTTTTGATTTGTCGACAGTCTTTTCAGGACGAGCTGGCTCATCCTTGACGCCCGCCTTGAGTAGCGCTCGCACAATGGGCGTGTCGCCGCGTTTGCGCGCCAGCGTCAGCGGCGTTTGCAGGACGCCGAGAAAATTGTCCACCGGTTGTCCGCCTTCGGCGTTCACGTCCGCACCGCGGGCAATTAGCAGCTCCGTGAGGGCGGGCGAACTTCGCTCGGCAGAAGCGGCCCAATGCAAGGGCGTGTAGTTGGCAACAAGATCGCGCCCGTCGACTTTCGCGCCGGCTTCCAACAACAACTTGGCAACACCGGCGTGTCCGCCCCAGGCCGCCAGGCTAAGCGCTCCGCCAGACAGTGTAGAGTCGTTGACCTTCGCCCCGCGCGCGAGCAGCAGCTTGACGAGCGGTTCGTTGCCATAGAAGGCCGCCCACATCAGCGGCGTTCGGCCGCCGCCCCAGATCAGGCCATTGCCGCTCATTTTCGGTTTGGCGTTCACGTCCGCGCCGCGATCGAGCAGCAAGTTGACGGAGTCGATATCTTCGGCGGCAACAGCGGCCATGAGCGCTGTTGCGCCAAATACATTCGCCGCATTCACGTCCGCACCACGGTCGAGCAGGAAAGCAATCGTGCGGGTGTTGCCAATTTGCCGTGCGGCTAGAATGAGCGCGGTGTTGCCCATCTTGGAACGGGCTTTGACATCGGCGCCACTCGCAACCAGCAAGCGGACCTTGTCCTCGAACACCGCGGCGCGCAGGAGGGGCGTAGCGCCGGTGGAGTTCGTAGCCTTGACGTCGGCGCCGGCCTTGAGCAGGAGCTCGAGCATCGCGGCATCGGCGTTCACGGCGGCAGCCATGAGCGGCGTGTCCCCGATCTCGTTTCGCGCAGCAAGGTCAGTGCCCTGCTTCAGCAAATCTCGGACGGCGGCCTGGTCGCCTTGACGAATGGCTTCGAAGATGGCGGAAGGAGCCGGATCGGCTGCCAGAAGCGGAAGGCAGGCCAGGATTGCGATGAGTGCGATGGCGGCTGTTTTCATCTTCGAGCACCTCACTTCTTGGCTGTGATTCTGGCGGACGCGGGATGCACTATACCAAAGCGGGGACTTTCGACAGAGACGAACTCTGGCGGTAGAGGATTTCGCAGATACTGTTTGGAGGCCGACTCCATTTGCTAGACTTGGGCGACGTCTGCGGAATGAAATACCGATCCGCTCAGCCTAAGAATGAACACCGCGGAATTCAAGCAATTAGTAAGTCGCCCTTTGCTCGCAATCGTCGCCACGGTGCTGGTGGTAGCCGCCTGCTACGCGTGGATCGACCGGCCGGTCGCCTTCTACGTGCATGACCAGGGCATCGAAAAAATCCCGGCCTTCAAGTGGCTCACCTATCCGCCGCCACTCTTGCAAACCTGGTCGCCGGCGATCTTGGTGTTGGCGGCTTTACGCCGATCTCGCGGGCCGCTCGCGCACTGGCAATTCGTCCTTGTCGTCTCGTGCTTGAGCTTGATCGTGGCCGACGGGTTCCGTGCGTCGCTGGGCGATCTGTGTGGCCGCTACTGGCCAGAGACGTGGTTCAACGACAATCCCTCGCTCATAGGCACGGGCACTTATGGATTTCATCCGTTCCAAGCCGGCGATGACATCGGCAGCTTTCCCTCGGGGCACGCCGCGCGCATCTTGGGCTTCATTAGCGTGTGGTGGATCGCGATGCCGGCGAGCCGGATCCTGTTGGCAGTCGCCAGCCTGCCCATGCTCGTGAGTCTCGTGGCAATGGATTACCACTTTGTGAGCGACGTGATTGCTGGCGCCGTATTGGGCGCGATCGTGGGAACATACGCGGCCGCAATCGCCAACTTGCATCCACCCGCCGCCAATCTCGAGGGAGCGTTATCGCCCGCGGCTACTTTTAACCGCCGATAGCGCGGGCCAGCCGCTCGGCCTCTTCCTTGCCAAAGGAGCCCGTAATCCGAGCATGCTTGGACAATTGCGAGTGGATGATCGGGGCGGCAATGAGTTTGCCGTCAACTAGGATTGCGAGCTTTTTGCGCAAGTTCTCCTTCGAGACCTTGGCAAGTTTCTCAGCCCCGGCCGGCGTCAGCTCGAAATCGATCGCCGGGCGGTCCATGTCTTCCGCAACGCTGGCTTTCGCAATGTCCTTTCCCGTCAAGACGGGCGTATTGTGAAGGTAGATCGGCAGCGAGGACACGTCCAGCTCGTCGACTTTGCGCAGCCCCTCGGCCGGCTCATCCTCGGCCAGGTAAAACGCGACGCGCTCGGTCGATTGTTGTTCCGCGTCGGCACCGGCAACGGCGGAAATGACGATCACGATCAAGGCGATGCATGCTGATAACAGCGAAAGTTTCATGAGACACCTCGATTTGAGCCCCTGGGCGGCAGCGGATATTGTACAGTCGCCACTGAGAAGCGCCGCATAAGTTTAGCAAAGGTCGCTCGCAACTTGGCTATTCCCGGTACACGAACCAGCCTCGTCATCGCGTTGCTCCTGGCGCTCGGCCGCGCGACCTGTGCGGCCGCTGAGCTCGAGAGTCCGATTTCTCCCACCGATTCACTCAAGCACCTGGTTGTCGAAGCTGGCCTGCGAGTCGAGCTGGTGGCGTGCGAGCCTCAGATAATCGATCCGATCGCGATACGCTTTGACGAAGATGGGCGGCTGTGGGTGGTCGAGATGCGCGACTATCCAGACGGCCCGCCCCCTGGCAAACCGCCCCATTCGCGGATTTCTGTCTTGGAGGATCGCGACGGCGACGGCCACTACGAGTTTGTCCGCGTGTTCGCTGAGGGGCTTTTGTTTCCGACAGGGCTGCAACTGTGGCGCGGGGGAGTGATTGTCACCGTCTCGGGCCAGGTGCTCTATCTCAAGGACACCGACGGCGACGGGCGCTGCGACCTCAGCGAAGTGTGGTTCACGGGATTCGCCGAGGAGAACCCGCAACTTCGCGCCAATCATCCGCGTCTGGCGCTCGATAATCGGGTGTACATCGCCAACGGATTGCGCGGAGGCCAGGTGATCAATGCGCGCGATCCGCAGGCAAAGCCGACTTCAATCAGCGGGATGGATTTCACTTTCGATCCACTGACCGGGCAGGCCGCCAGCGCGATTGGCAACGGCCAATTCGGGCTGACCTTCGACAACTTGGGCAATCGCTTTTTCTGCAACAATCGAGCGCCGGTCGAACACGTCGTGCTCGAAAGCCGCTATCTGGAACGCAACCCGTTCTTTGCCGCGGGCACCGTCGTTTCGAGTGTCGCGGCTGGCGGCGAACAGTCACACGTCTTTCCGCTGGTGCGAGCATGGACCACCTCGAACTTGCATGAGGGACAATTTACGGCTGCGTGTGGCCTGGAGATCTATCGCGACGATGCCCTGGGCGAGGCGTTCCAAGGAAACGCATTCGTCTGCGAGCCGACCGGCAGCCTGGTGCATCGCGAGCTCGTGCGCGCGGATGGGGCGACCTTTGCCAGCAAGCCAGCCCAGACGGGCAAAGAATTCCTCGCCTCGCGTGATCCCTGGTTTCGACCCGTGAACCTGGAGGTTGGGCCCGACGGCGCCTTGTATGTCGTCGACATGTACCGGGCAGTCATCGAACATCCGCAGTTCATGCCCAGCGAGCTGCAAAAGCGGCCGGACCTGCGGCTAGGAGACGATGCAGGAAGAATTTACCGCGTCGTGCGTAACGCCGCGGTCAGAGTTCCAACTCCACAGTTGTCGAAGGCAACCTCGGCAGCGCTGGTCGCGCTGCTCGGGCACAAGAACGCCTGGTGGCGCGAGACGGCCGCGCGACTGCTGCTCGAGCGGCAAGACGCAGATGTGACCAATCGATTGCAGGCGCTTGCGCGCGACGGGAATGCACTTGCACGTTTACACGCCCTCAGCGTGCTGTCGGGCCTTGGACAGCTCGACTCCTCGACGCTCATTGCTCGCTGCGACGACGCTCACCCCCGCGTTCGTGAGCTGGCGATTCGGCTGGCTGAATCACACCTGGATCAAGACGCGCAACTATGCGCGGCCGTCGTGCGAGCCGCAGCGGATGTCGACGAGCGAGTTCGATTCCAAGCCGCGCTCGCCTTGGGAGGAACTCGAACGGCCGGCGTGCAGGCCGTGCTGGCGAAGATCGCGGTCGAGGATGCAGACGATCCGTGGATGCGAAAGGCCGTTTGCACGAGCCATCCAGAACTCACGGCCGGCGTTTTACAGAATGCACTCTTGCTTTCGCAATCAAAAGCCTCGGTCGAGCCGGAACATCCGGCGGCATTATTGCGGGGATTGGCCGAGGTGGTCGGCGCGCGCGGCGAGCGCGAAGAGATCAAGCGAACCTTGGCCGATCTGAGTAGCGCTGCCGCTTCATGCGAGTTGGCCGACGCGGTGCTTCTTGGGCTGTGCGAAGGATCAAAGCGCCATGGCCGGCCGCTCGCAAGACTCTTGCAAACTGAATCGCCCGATGGCTCTAAGGATGGCGCCCCGCTCGAGCAGGCATTCGAGCGCGCCGTGCAAACGGCAATCGATCCCGCCGCCAACGAACCTTCTCGCATGCGGGCCATTCAGTTGGCCGCTCATGCGGGAAGCGGGCAGGCCGGAAGCGCTTTGCTGCGCCTCGCGACGTCCGACGCGTCGAGCAGCATCCGTGCCAAGGCGGTGGCGGCCCTGGCTGGTTACAGCGACGAAAAAACCGCCCAAGAATTATTAGCGTCTTGGAACGAGCAAAGTCCCGCCGTGCGACATGGCATTCTGGATTTGCTCATGGCCCGAGCGGCGACCGCCCGCAGCTTGCTGACTTCCATTGCCGACAAAAAGCTCGCTCGGGCTGAGCTCGGACTTGCGCGCGAAAACGCGATTCGCAATCACGCCGACGCCGAAACCCGCACGCTGGCTCGCACGATCCTCGCTGCCCCGGCTGACTCAGATCGAGCCCGTGTGCTGGCCGCTTATCAGCATGCGCTCGAATTGACGGCCGACGCGATGTCAGGCAAAGCCCTGTTCGCCAGGCACTGTGCCAACTGCCATCGCATTGAAGGGGTTGGCCACGAGGTCGGCCCCGACATTTCAGACTTGCGCACGAAAACTCCGCCACAATTGCTCGTCGATATTCTCAATCCGAACCAGGCCATCGACAACAACTACGTGAGCTACACGGTGACTACGACGACTGGGATCGTGCACACGGGGATTATTGCGGCGGAAACGCCGAGCTCGATTCGATTGCGGCAGGCGGAAGGAAAGTCGTTCGATCTGCTGCGGAGTGAAATCGAGTCGCTGCGATCGAGTGGGGTGTCGCTCATGCCCGAGGGGGTCGAGAAGGAGCTCAGCCCTCAACAGCTCGCAGATGTTATTGCTTATGTGAAGAACTGGAGGTATCTTGCCGACCCTGCCGCCGCGAAGCTCGCGCCGGCTGCGAAGTAACCGTTGGGTGCCATTCTCGCGACATGAAGCTGACGCGCCGCCAATTTGCTGCCCTCTCACTGGCGTCATTGACCGCGGCGCGATCCGCACATGCTCAACCGTTGCCCGCCACGCGCGAAGTCGGCTGGCTCAAGCAGGTGCAAACTCCGCCGAAAGCCGTGCCACAAGGCCCCCTGTTGCGCCCGCTGGTGGCCGATGCCCAGGGTAACCGGCTAGGCTCCTTGAACGAGTGGAAAATTCAGTGCCAGCAGCTTCGCGAAGCATGGGTCAACAGCCTGGGCCTTTGGCAAGCGCCTTTTCGAGCGCCCGATTTCACGATCGTGGAGGTCGAGCGCAGCGGTGACATCGTGCGGCAGCTTATTCGCTACGACAGCGAATGGGGTGTGCCCGCAGAAGCCTACTTGTTGCGGCCCGCTCGAATAGGCGGCCGACGTCCGGCCGTGGTCGTGTTTCATTCGACCGTCGACTACACGATTCGTCAGCCCGCCGGGCTGGAAGGGCCGGGGGAAGCCGCTTGGGGCTTGCGCCTGGCGGAACGGGGATTTGTCACTCTCTGCCCGCGCTGTTATCTGTGGGATGGCAGTCAAGAAGCCAACTTCAACATGCGCGTCTCCGAGCATCGACATCGTCATCGTGGCGCGTGTGGGATGGCCAAGATGCTCTACGATGCGCGTCGCGCCGTCGATCTGCTGGCCAGCCTGCCCGAGGTCGACGCCCAGCGGATTGGGGCGGCGGGGCACTCGCTGGGCGGCAAAGAAGCCCTCTATCTGGCGGCGTTCGACGAGCGCGTGCGCGCGGCTGTGGCGAGCGAGGCCGGGATCGGCACCTCATTTTCAAACTGGGATGCGCCCTGGTATCTGGGCACCAAGAACTTCGGCCACGAACACCACGAGCTGCTGGGAATGGTCGCGCCGCGCGCCTTTTTATTGATTGGTGGTGATTCGGCCGACGGAGACCGCAGTTGGCCGTTTATCGCCTCGGCGTTCGATGTGTATCGGTACTACAACCAGCCAAGCCGCATTGGGCTCTTCAATCACCGGCAGGGACACACCATTCCGCCGATTGCCGAACAGCGCACCTATGAGTGGCTGCAAGCCTACCTGTAGCGCTCAGGCCGCCTCGGCGTCTTCCTCGCCGTTTGGTGGATTGGCGCTCTCGGGCGATGCGGGCTCGAGCACCTCGCTGCCTCGCACGCGATCCGTAAGTTCCCCCTCAAACTCCTCGGCCGACCAGCGCGTGGTGACTGACTGTCGACGCACACGCGGCGGACTCGGGGCGGCCGCCGCGGGCCTGGGTTGTCGATTGACGATCTTGACCGGCGCGACTGGAACTTCGACGTGTACTGCCTGCTGCGGCTGACTGATCAAGGGCGCTGGCGCAGCAGGTGCTTCGGCCTCAACGACGGCGATGACCTCCTCCGGTTCGGGGATGGCCTCGGCCAGGCGCCGCCGCTTGATCGAACCACCGCTTGCGCCTCCTTGGGCGCGTTCGGGTAACTGGCGGGCATCGCACTTCAGGCTGCGAAATAGTTTGTAGATGTGCTCGTGACACGTGAGGACGAACACCTGGTGCCCGTGCCGCGCAAAGTCGCGCAGCACGATCGCGGCGGCCTTGGCGCGCCCCACGTCGAAATTCACCAGCACGTCATCGAGCACCAAAGGCAATTCCATTCCGCGCTTGGAGTACGAATTTACGAGCGCCAGGCGCAATGCCAAAAACAACTGCTCGCGCGTGCCGCTGCTGAGCACCTCGGCATCGAGCGTGCGCCCCTGATCGTCATCGACTTTAAGTACGTGCTGACCCAGCGGCGTCCACACCCGGGTATAGCGCCCGCCCGTCAAGCGAACAAGGAATGCGGATGCCTCTTGCAAGGCCTGAGGCTGATGTTCGCGCTCGTAATAGTCGCGCACCGCCAACAGAAACAGGCTGCACACGGCCAGAACTTGCCAGCGCTCGATCGCTTCTTGCAACTGACGGTCGACTCGGTCGAGCTCCAGCCGCAGGAAACCCAGTTGCCGATTTTCGGCCAGCGTTTTCAATTGCTCCTTCAGTTCGCCGCGCTTGCCCAGCAATTCCCGCAAGGTCTCGTCGACGGTACGCGCGAGCTCGGCCTGCTCGAGTTGAGCGCGCTCCAGATTCGCGTGCCTGGCTAACCACTCTGCAAATTGGGCTTCGCTGTAGGAGCCCAGCGCCGCGGTGATATCGTGCGCCACCGAGGTACGCTCGGCAGACAAGCGAGCGACGTCGGCTTGAACGGCGGCTCGCCCGCGAAACTCGATTTCGTCCAGCACTCCGGCGGCATGAAACATCGCTTGGCGACGGCGGCTCAGGCGAGCGGCCGTCCGTGCCAGTTTCCGCTGCCGCTTGCGAAATAGCGCGGCTTTTCGCTTCAAGTTCGCGCGCTCTTTTCCCAATTGCTGTTGCTCGGCCAACTCCGACAAACACTGTCGCAATTGTTCGAGCGGCTGCTGAGTTTTTGGAGCGACGTTGGCCAGCGTCACTAACTGGCGCACGCGACCGGCAAGCGTTTCGAATTCCGCGCGTCTCCGCGCGAGCTCGTTCGAGCGCTCGGCAATCTGGCCTTCGATGGCGCGGCCCTGCGTGGAGCGGCGCGTGACGTCGGAAAGTTGCTTGGGCGCAAGATCCGCCGGCAACCCGGCCGCGGCCAAAAGCCGTCCCCATTTCTTGCGCAGGGACTTGAGCTGGCCGCGGTGTTGCGCCGCTGTTTCGGCGGCCACTTGCGACTCGCGCTCGGTTGCCTCGCGCTGTCGAGCGGCCGGCAGCAATCCCTCGAGCTCGGCCAACGATTTTTCCGCTGCTTGCAGCCGCGCGACCAATGGCCCGCCGCCCCGCGGCAACTCTCGATCGAGAGCGTCGCGTTCCTGGCGGGTCTGTTCAACCTGATCCTTGAGCATCGCGATCTGGCCATTACAGTTGTCGAGGTCGCCACGCACGCCGCGTTCCATGGCGAGCTTCATGGCGCCTGCGCCACCGGCGATCAGCAAGCCCACGATCCCGACTGGCCAGCCCAGCGCGTCCCCCAGGCTTGCGGGAAGAATGAGCCCGGCCGCGAACAACAGCACAAGCGCGCTGCCGAGCACGAAAAAGCTGCCCAGCGTGCCCAGTGCCCAAGCCGGCAGGATTTGATTATCGAGCAACTCCTGGCTGCGCTCGTCAAGCTCGACTTGCCGACGAGAGAGTTGATCGAGGCGCTCGTCGAGCTGCACGCGCTTGCGCAACTTCGAAACCAGTTCGCCCGATTCGGCCAGCGAATCGGTCAATTCCTGGCCGGACAGGACGCCGCGCGGCGCGGCTGGAACTTGGATAGTGGCGGCCGGCTGCTCGCGCTCGGCGGCAGGATTCGCGGCGCGCCACTCGCGCCACTGCCTTCGAGCGGCTCGCAAGGCGCGCGCCGTGCCGCGCAGCTCTTCCATCATGCGCGCGGACAAGGGACCTCGCCCACGGCTGTTTGGCGGGGCGGTCGACTCGCGCTGCGATTCCAGCTCGAGCACTTCCTCCTCCAAGCGCGCGACTTCAGCGGCCAGCCACTCCATCCATTGTTGCTGTTCAGCCAGCGCCTCGAACCGCGGCGCTTGTTCGCACAGAGCGGCGTTGACAGCCAAACCTTTCGCCTGCTCGAGCAATCGCGCCCGGCGCCTGCGCACGTTTCGCACTTTTTGCCGAATACGCCGCCATCTCGCGCGCAGTCGATCGAATCGCGCCAGCGCGTCGGGCGGCAAGCTGTCGGATTTTCGCAGTGCTTCGAGCTGCGCGTCGAGGGCCGCGCGGCGCTCCCAAGGGTCTTTCAGCGCACGCGCTAACGACAGCTCGCGCGTGCGTTCCTGGTGGGTTAGCTGCTCGCGCTCGAGTCTGGCAACCTCCGCGTCGAGCGAATCGCGCTCGCCAAGCAGGCTCAAATAGCGCCTGGTGGCCTGGCCGAGCTCGCCAAGCTCTTCTTGCAACCGTTCGCGCTCGGCGAGCAACTGGGGCACGACCGATGGCCGGCCGTCGGCCGCCAACAGCCGATCTCGCGAAACATCCAGATCGGCCAATACTTCGACGAGCGATACGCGATCGAGGCCCAGCGCCAAGCTGTAAAGCTCGCTGGCGGCCTGCGTTCCGCTCAGGCCCGCCAGTTCCTGAATCTCGCGCAGCCCCACGGCGAACACGTTGTTGAAGATCGTTTCGTCGACGTCGCCTAAGAGCGCCGACAAACTAAGATCGTCGTCGGCCGTCTCAGCCCGCCCAAGCGGCACAATGGACCAGTTTTCCTGGCCGTCGCTCACGTACCGCCGCAGCACCAGGGTTTGCTGGCCGTGACTCACGCGCAGCGATCCGCCCGGGGCGCCGCCATGGACCGGTGGAAAATATCGGGCCACGCGCTCGGCCGAAAATCCATACAGCACCGAGCGCACGAACTCAAGCAGCGTTGTCTTGCCAGCTTCGTTCGGTCCATACAGGACATTGAGTTGGTCGGAAAGCTCGCCTAGCTCGAGCCCATTCCACACGCCGAAGCCATCGATGCGCAAATCGCTGATTCTCATGGCTGCCACTCCTGTGGCCCAAGCAGGCGCGTGCCGAGCTCGGCAACGTCGCCCAGCAATCGGCTGCGCCGCGCGGGATCGATCCGCATCGCCTTCGCGCCGAGCGTGCCAGCAAGGTGCCTTTCGGCCAGGTAGCTTTCCAGGTGGATGTCCGCGGCCGCATCCTCGCGGTAATGGCTAACCGTGCGCAAGAACTCGCCGAGCACGGTATCTTCGTCCAAATAATCGGCGCCGCCTGCCGCGTGGGAATCCGCCAACAGGCTGCTGGTCCACACACAGGGTTTAGCGGCGCCGAACTCCGCGCGCAAGCGCGCGACCCAATCGGTCGCTAGCTGCCCGCGCCGCAGCCGCTGGACGAGCGGTCCCTCGCCGGCAATGATCCAATCAACGATCAGGTCAGCGCCGAACGGATCGCTCGCAAGCTCGGTCGCGCGCTCGCGGAGCAAGGTCCCAAATCGCTCCTCGCTGAACGTCGCATCGATCGTCACTTTCTGTCGCTCGTAGCGAACCGCCTCCGTGGGGATGAAGCGGCTGCGAATCTGTCGCTCGTCATCGACCTCGACGAGCGTGCAACCCCGGCTGCCAGGCTCGCCGGAGTGCCGCCCCTGATTCGTGCCTGCATAGTGCGCGGTTACGGGACCGCTCAGAAGGTTGGCACGCTCATGTTCGCCGCCGAGCGCCCAGTAATCGAAGCCGCGGTTTACAGGCAGCTCGGGCCCGAGCGAACCATGCACGACCGCGATCGCGAACAAATCCGGCCTGGCGGGTTGAAGCTGATCGATTTCCGATTTGTGTATCGTGGAATAGCTGACTCCCGCCAACTGCGCGAGCACCTGGTCGCCTCTGCGGTGCACCTGGCTGGCTGCACGCCCAGCGGGAAAGCGAATGACATTACGGCCGGGATTCCAAGCGTCCTGCCAGCGCTCGAAGTCGTCGAGCGCACTGCCGGCCCAATAGACGAGAATCCCCGCGCTCGCCAGGCGTTCGAATTGCCGCTCGAGAAACACCAGTCCGCGAGGTCCGCTGGCGAGTGGGTCGATGACGTCGCCGGCCAACACGACGAAATCGACGCGTTCTTTGATCGCTGCCTCGAAAACGCGCTGGGCAGCTCGTAAGGGCGCCTCGACCAGAATCGACCGTAAGTGGTCGGTCATCTCGGCTACTCCGCCCGGCGGAAGCTCGAGATGCAAATCGGCCGCGTGCAGAAACCGCAACGAGTCACTCATCGCATTCCTCCTCATGCGGCGGCAGTCACTAGCGCGCGAAGGGAGCGGTGGCCTTCGGCAATTAGTGAACTCAAGCGGGCAGTTTATACCAGCCGAGGCAGATTAGGCTACCTGAGTTTCGGCCGCGCCGCCCGCGGCTTGGAGTGCGGACCAGCGGCAGCACGGGCTGGGGGCCGCTTGGCACGCTCAGCTTGCCCACTGATTTCGAACAGGAATCGGCTGGGTTTCGTGTCGCGCGGTTTGCCCCACTTCATCCGCGATAGCGAGAGCGAAATGGTCAGGCGGTCCTTGGCCCGCGTAATTCCGACATAGCACAAGCGTCGTTCTTCGTCGATCGCGGCGCCTTCGGCTTCAACCGATTTACGGTGCGGCAGCAAGTTCTCCTCCAACCCGACCAGGTACACCTGAGGGAACTCGAGTCCCTTCGCACTGTGAAGCGTCATGAGTGCGATGGCGTTCCGATTGAGCTGCTGTTCCTTGTCGCGATCATTGTCGCGATCGCCCACGGCGATCTCTTCGAGAAAGCCCGTCAGCGTGGGGCGACGTTCGCGCGCCTGGTATGCCGCCAGCGAATTGATCACTTCTTCAATCGCGGCCCAGCGGGCGAGCTGTTCCTGCGGATCTTTATAAGTGCGCTCGATCTCTTTGCGGTAACCGATTGCATCCACCAGTGCCGTGGCGACATCGGTCAGCGGCTCGCGGCGGCAGCGCTTCGCAAAATCGTTGATCAAGCGCTCGAATTGCCGCACTGAGCTCTGAACAGCCGGTGTCAGATCGGGACAGGATTCCGGGCTGCACACGATGTCCCACGTCGGCCGGCCAGCAGCCACCGCGGTAGACACCAGTGACTCGAGACCTCGCGCACCAATCCCCCGAGCCGGCACGTTGAGCACCCGACGCAGCGCCACTTCGTCCGTCGGCATCACGAGCAGGCGCAGATAGGCCAGGATATCGCGGACTTCGCGACGGTCGAAGAAGGACATCCCGCCAACCAGAACGTACGGCAACTTGCTTTTGCGCAACTGAGTTTCGAACACGCGCGGCTGTTCATTGGTGCGAAACAAAATGGCAATATCGCGCGGCTCGCCCGATCCAGACTCCAGCCGGGCACGAATATCTTCGACCACGGTGCGCGCTTCGTCTTCTTCATCGCGGCATTGCAGAATGCGCGGCTTTTCTCCGCCGCGACGCGCGGGTCGCAAGACCTTGTCGTGTCGCTGGCGGTTGTAGCGGATCAAGCGGTTCGCGAGGGTGAGTATCGCCTCGGTCGAGCGGTAGTTTTCCTCGAGCCGAACAACTTTGGCGTCGGGCCAGTCTCGCTGGAAACGCAGGATGTGGGCGACCTCAGCGCCGCGCCAGCCGTAAATCGATTGGTCGTCGTCCCCCACCACGCACAGGTTGCGATGCGGCAACGCCAAGGCGCGCACGATTCGATATTGAACCGCATTCGTATCTTGATACTCGTCGATCAAGAGGTGTGAAAATCGCGCCGCCTCCCGCTCTCGAACGGCGGGGAAGCGGTCAAAAAGCTCCTCGCTGCACAACAACAAGTCGTCGAAATCGATCCCGCCCGCCAGCTTGAGTGCCGCCTGATAGCGACGGTATGCGACCGCCGCCAAATGCTCTTTGTCGCTACGAGCCGCGGATGCCGCCGCCTGCGGCCGCACGCCTTGCGTCTTCCACGCGCTGATCATGTAGATCAAGTCGCCCGGCCGCAGCACCGCTTCGGGGGCGTGGATTTCGCGCAGCGCGGCGCGCGCGGCGCTCTCCTGGTCGCCGCGATCATAGATGGCGAACTTCTCAGGATAGCCAAGACGAGTCGCATGCCTGCGGAGAATGCGCACGCATAGCGAGTGAAAAGTCGAGATCTCCGGCCGCGCTTTGACCGTTCTCCCTAGCAACGCGCCAGCCCGCTCGTGCATCTCCTTGGCTGCTTTGTTGGTGAACGTGACCGCCAGAATGCGCTCGGGGGATGTTCCTTGCTTGATGAGCTCGGCAATGCGATAGGTCACGACGCGCGTTTTGCCCGTGCCGGCGCCGGCCAGCACGAGCAGCGGTCCGCTCAGGGTATGCACGGCGGTGCGCTGCGCAGAGTTCAGGCCGTCGGACATGCGGTGCATCCATTCACAAGCGATTGAAGCGCGCGTTGCGAGCAGGGTTGCACCCTGCCATGCACTCGCGCAATCGATTCGCGATTAGTTGGCCAGCTTGGCCCCCGGCACAATCGAGTACAGCCGGGCGGCGGTTCGCAGCAGCAGGCGATTGCCGACGGTTGCTGGAGTGGCCATCGCCATGTCATCGTCGGCCAAGGTGTTGGTGTGCAGGATTTCAAAGTCCTTGCCGGTCTTCATGACGAAGGTCACGCCGTCTTCGTTCAGACAGAACACGCGGTCGCCATAGGCCCAGGGAGAGGTGGTGAAAGCCTTGCCGTCGGGAATGCGCTGCTTCTTGTACATCTCTTCGCCCGTTTTGGGATCGTAGGCCGCGAAGAAACCCTGGTCGTACAGCACATACAAAATGTCGTGGTACAAGAGCGACGACGGGTTGTAGGGCCCGGCTATCTTATTGCACCATGCGACGTAGTCGTTGCTCGTGGTTTCATCAGCCAGGCTAATGTCGCCGCTCGCTCCCGGTCGAATGGCATAGATCGGTTTCACCTTATCGAGCACATAGCCGGAGCTGATATACAGCAGGTCGTCGTAAGCATAGGGCAGGGCGATGGTGATGCTGGACATCCCGCCCAATTCCCACAACAAGCGACCTTCGAGGTCATAGGAGCGGTTCTTCTTAGTGCCCGGCGTCACGAGCTCCGTCCGCTGGCGGTTCTTCCAGATATAGGGAGTTGCCCAGTTGCTTTTTTCGTCGCGCGCGACGCGGAAGATCTCATCACCCGACGCCGCATTCAGGGCCAGCAAGTACGAGTCTTCGTCGTTGTCATTGACGATGTACAGCCGGTCTTGATGGATCACGGGCGAGGCGGCGGTTCCCCAGCCATAGCGCATCTTGTGGGGCTCGATCTCTTTCTTCCAGATCGGCTTGCCCTCCAGCGTATAGCAGTATATGCCTTGGTTGCCGAAATAGGCGTAGACGCGTTCGCCATCGGTCACGGGCGTTTCCGAGGCATAGCTGTTCTTGATATGAATCGTGGTGGCCGGTACGCCCCGATGGGCAAGCTCGTTCCAGATAACCTTGCCTGTTTTTAGATCCAGGCACAGGACGCGCCACTCGTGGTCGGCCGCCGGTGGCTTGGTACGCTCGCCGCCGAAGTACAATCCCTTCTTGGGAGCCTCTTCTTCGCCCAGGTTCACCACGGTGGTCACGAAGATTCGATCGCCCCACACGATCGCCGACGACCAGCCACGACCGGCGATGTCGGTCTTCCATTCCACGTTCTCCGTCGTCGACCAATGGTCGGCAAGGTCGCTGCGCTCGGAGATGCCCCTTGAGTCGGCTCCGCGGAATTGGGGCCAGTTCTCTTGCGCGCGAGAAAAGCGCGGGCCAGCAGCCGCCACAGCCAGCAAAATGATTAGCAAACCAAAGCGACGTCGCATTGCCGAGGACCTCCCGCGGGACGAAGTGGCTGAAGCTCACGGGCCAAACAGAGTGCCTGCCCACAGCGAGCGTGCTTGATCGTAGAGCAGCGAAATGGGGTGGTCAAGCAAGGGGGAAATCGACGCTCGTTGTCAGCTTGCCTGCCACAAAGGGTCGGACAAGTTCAACCCTTGATGACTCCGATAGGACGCATGCGCGCGACCTTTTTCGCGAGGCCAGCCTGGTGCACAACTTCCACCACCAGATCAACGTTCTTGTATGCGTCCGGTTGTTCCTCGGCCAAACCCTTCCAACTGCGCGCCCGGGCGATGATGCCGCGCTCGGCCAGTTCGCGATCGATTCGGCGGCCTTGAGCATGCTTCACCGCGGCGGTGCGGCTCATCACGCGGCCGGCACCGTGACACGCAGTGCCAAACGTGCGCTCCATGCTTCCGGGCTGGCCTACCAGCACCCAACTGGCCCGCCCCATGTCGCCGGGAATGATGACCGGCTGGCCCGTTTCACGATAAGCCGCCGGCGTTTCTGGGTGGTGCGGGGGGAACGCGCGCGTCGCTCCCTTGCGATGCACCCAAACCTCCTTCGTGCGCGCATCGAATTCGTGTCGCTCGCGCTTCGCGATGTTATGCGCGACGTCGTAGACCAGCTCGAGGCCCAGCTCCTGGGCCGAGAGGCCAAAAATCGCTACGAATGCTTCCCGCGCTTCGTGCATCAGCAGTTGCCGGTTGCACCAGGCAAAGTTCGCGGCTGCGCCCATGGCGCCGATATAAGAACGCCCCTCGGTGCTGTCCACGGGAGCACAAACAAGCTGCCGATCGGGAAGCTCGATGCCGTATTTTTGCGGTGCTTTGCGCAAATCGCGCAGCGCGTCGTCGCACACCTGATAGCCTAGCCCGCGCGAACCCGAGTGAATCATGACGCACACCATGTCGGTCGCCAGCCCGAGGGCCGCGGCCGCTTCGCCGTCATAAATCGAGTCCACGACCTGCACCTCGAGAAAGTGATTGCCCGATCCCAGCGTGCCACACTGCTGGTAGCCGCGCTCGAGAGCACGCGCGCTGACGCGATCCGGGTCGGCATCGGCCAGGCAACCGCGGGCTTCGGTATGCATCAGATCGTGTTCCGAGGCGAAATCACGCTTAGCGAGAAACGAAACCCCCTCGGCCATCAAACGACGGAGCTCGCCCGGCCCAAAGCGGTGCCGCCCGCCTTGGCCGGTGCCCGCGGGAATGCGGCGATAGAGCTCCTCGAGCAAATCGGCATGGCGACGTTGCACGTCCGCATAGACGAGGTTGGACCGCATCAAGCGCACGCCACAGTTGATGTCGTAACCGACGCCGCCCGGCGAGATCACGCCACCTTCGGCCGGATCGGTCGCGCACACGCCCCCAATGCAAAAGCCGTAGCCCCAATGAATGTCGGGCATCGCCAGGCTCGCCATCTGAATTCCGGGCAGATAGGCCACGTTGGCGACTTGCTCAAGCGCTTCATCGTGGCGGATGGCCTCGATCAGTTGATCGTCGGCATAGATGATTCCATCGACCCGCATTCCCGGTCGATAGGACTTGGGAATGCGCCAAGAAACCTGGTCGATGCGCTCGAGCGGGCCGCGGTACGCGTCTTTGGCCATGGGGGGATTAAGGGTTGGGAGTTGCCTGCCGTGTCAAATGTCCACGATCACCTCGGCAAGCCAGCCGTGGGAGGTCTGCTCCACTTTCAGGCCATGGTAGGTGATGGCTTTGACTTCGTGCTCGAGCTCGTGTCGCTGGCGGTCGACGGGTTCACCCCGGGCGATTGCGGTTAAGTGACTTTCAGACAGTTGGACGTCGAACTCGCCCAACAGCAAATGGCGGGTCTCATACAGGTAAACGAGCTCCGATAGCCAGTCAAACAGCAGAAGATCGAGCGCGGAAGCATCCAGCTCGATGGAAACTGCGTCGGCAGGGCGGACAGTGCCCGGCTCGCGCACGATCATTGAAAACAGCCCCCGCGCCGCGTCGATGAACAGCGTAGCCAGGTCCGGCGCTCGCACGCGCAAGCCGAGATCCGCTGTATGGTCGAACGTCTCGTAACTCATGGACCGCCGCGGTTCGCGAAATAGGGCTGTTCGGCAGCAGCGATTATAGGCCGCCCACGGAGGATCTCCGCTGGTTTGACAGGTCCACCCACCCTCCTATAATTTTCCAAGCTGGCGCCCTTGGGGTGTCCGGCGTGCCAGTTTCTGGGCGATTTGTCTCGTTTAGCCGCGTCCGCCAAGATTTAGCCGACGCAGGAGTTGCAGTCATGGAAAACGTGTCGGAGTTTACGGACGCAAACTTCCAGCAGGAGGTGCTCCAGTCGCAAGGCCCGGTGCTCGTCGATTTTTGGGCGCCCTGGTGTGGTCCTTGCCGCGCGATTGCCCCCATGATTGCCCAACTGGCATCGGAGTACACCGGTTCGGTCAAAGTCGGGAAGGTCAACATTGACGATCATCCTGGCCCGGCCCAGAACTACAACGTGATGAATATCCCCACCTTGCTGTTGTTCAAGGGTGGCGAGGTCGTGGAGCGGTTCGTCGGCGTGCAACCCAAAGAGCGACTGCAGCAAGCGCTGGATGCCGCCAAGGGCTAGATGCCTCCTCTGCCCTCGGCTCTTTCTGCTTCCCAGCTAATTCATCTTGTCTTTGCGCACACGATGCTTGCTCGATCGTGCTAGCGCTTGCGCCAGCGCGAAATCGCGGCCGCGGCGGAAGTGACTCAACTTGCCCGCGCGAATCCGCCGAATTATGAGCTGGGTAAACTTTGCCGCATGCGCGGGCTATTCCGGTTAGCTCGCCGCTAGCGAGCATGTCACGTTGAGCGTCTGCCGGTATGGCCCGGTCTCGCGAACAGCACGAATCGGCCGACGAGCGCGCCGCCATGGCGATGACTCGCGTCGACGCGGCTCACATGGGTCCGGCTTCATCAGCCACCCCCACGCGGGCGGACTTCGAGGCGGTGGCTGCCCCTGCTGCTGGGCAATCGCTGGCAAGTGAAGCCGCGGCCATACATCAGGTGCGCACGCAGGCGGCCCAGCTCTCGGTCCACTTGCAACGCCAACAAGCCACGATTGACCATCGCGAAGCCGAACTCAATGCGCGGCTCGCAAGCATGGAAAACGAAATCCGCGGCGCGCGCCTATGGCTCAACGAGCGTCACGCCGAGTTGGCTGATAAGACAGCCCAGCTCGACCAGCGCGAGCGCGACCTGGAATCGCGGCTGTCCGCGATCGATGCTTCCGTGGCCGCCAACCAGACTCCCATCAAAGTCTCCGAGCTCGAACTTGCCGAGCGCGCAGCCGAGCTCGACCGCCGCGAGGCCGAACTCGACCAACTGGCCGAGCGGCTCAAACAGGATCATGGGTCCGCGGCACCGGCCGCTAGTGGCCTACGCTCGATGCGCGCGGAGGGACGGATTCGCCGCCTGGAGCAGGCCGACAAAACGCTCGCCGTTTCCTACGCCGATCTGGAACGCGGGCGAAAGCTGCTGGCCGACGACCGCGCCGCCTTTGAGCGCACCCGCCTGGCCGACCGCGAGCGCACCGCGCAAGAGGCCGCACAAGCGGGCGCTTTGCACGCCAAGGCTCGACACGAACTCGATCGCCAGACGGACGAGCTCTCAGCCCGACAAGAAGCCCTCGAGCGGATGCGCAACGAAGTGGCTCGCTCGCAACAAGAAGTGCTGGAAATGCGGCTGGCAACCGAGGAGCTGTGGGCCCGATTGTGCGGGACCATGGCGCCGGCCGCGCTCACGCAATCGCTGGCGCAGCTTCGCTTGCGATTGGCGGACGAACACCGGCTGGCGCGCGAAGAACTGGCCCGGCAGAAGGCGGAAGTCCACTCGTTGGCGAGCGAGGTCGCCGAGCGTCACGGGCGGCTAGTCGCCGAGCGCGACGAGCTGCAGAACTGGTTCAATCGTCGCCAGGAAGAAATCGAGAAGCAGGCATCGGCAATCGTGCGCGCGCAGCGTCAAGTGGACGAACAGGAAGCCAGGCTCAAAGAGGCGACTGCCGAGTGGATTCGCGAGCGCTTCGACTTGCACGCGGAAATCCGGCGCTTGCTGGTCGAGCTCAATCGTCCAGGCCAGCCAACGAGCAACGCGGCCTAGCGGTACGCGTCAGGGTTCGCTCGAGGGCGATCGATCGCGCGGCACGGTGGGCGAGTCTTTCTTCTTCGCGTTTGCTTTCTCTTGGCTGTTCGCTACCGCAAGTTGCGCGATTTGGGTTCCCGCGCTCAGTTCTTGCGGCGAAAACCAGATCTCGCTCGAACCGTCCAAGTGTTCGATGCGCTTGTTGGCCAAATCTTCCCATGACATGTTGTTGGCCAGATGCCAGGCTGCCGCTTGTGTCGCGCGTTGGCTCAGTCCATTTTTTCCGAATAGCGTCAGCAGCTCTTTGACTTCGGTATTGGACGTGTACTCTTCGATCGGCTTGATTTCATAAGGCGTGTGCGGGCGCGGCTCGGGCTTGCCGTGCTCCAGGCAAACGGTCGGCACCTTGAACTGCTGGACCTTTTCGGGCGCGATATTCATCATGCCCATCCCACCGCCCATGCCGCCCATCATGCCGCCGCCCATGCCGCCGCCGACAGTTTGCTGAGTGCGATTCGCGCCACCGGCGGCTGGGGCACCGCCTCGTTGAGCCAGCACGGGCACTCCGGCGAATGCATCGGGTAGCTTGACGGTAAGCGGCTTGCGCGTGTTGTTCTTGATTATCACGCGCGATTCCTTGTCATCCTTGGGGATCAGCTTCACATCGATGTCTTTCGACTCGATGGCAGCGAACATGTCGACCGCTGGCGCGGCGGCGTCGGTCGGGGCGCGCTGGCTTCGTCGCTCGGCCGACAACAGCAGCGCGGGGACGACTAGCAATCCCACCCAAATGCCAATCTGGACCCACAGGCGCATATTCGAGCTCATAGTGCCGTTCCTCTCGTGCTGATCCTTAAGGCGGTCAGAGCCTCCTAGAAAGGCCTTCAAGGCCTCACTCCAACATAATCCCGCCGGGCCGAAATACCAACGATTGCTGGCCGACAGCGGGGCTGGCGACCCGTTTTCCGGCAGAAACTCAGTTTCCAACCACAGGGGGCCAAACCGCCTGGTCGGGCGCAAGAATCTGGGCATTTGCCGGCCCTGAATAGCCAAAAAGCCCGCTGGTCCCAGGTAGACCGGCGGGCTTTTGGCGATCGGCGTCTCGACCAAACACGCGGGGTAGGAATCCGCGTGTGCCGGCGAGAGCCGTTTGTAGATGTCCAGGCCGACAAAGTTCGTAGCAGCCGGCCAATCGTTTATTAATACATGTCGTAGTCGCCGCCGTGCCCAGCTCCGGCCTTCTTGCCTTCCTTCTTGGGCTTTTCGGCAATCAACGCGTCGCTGGTCAACAACAAGATCGCCACGCTGGCGGCGTTTTGCAGCGCCGTGCGAGTCACCTTCGTGGGATCGATGACTCCGGCCTTCACCAGATCTTCATACACGTCGGTCGCGGCGTTATAGCCATTGCTGCCCTTCGCCTCGAGCACGCGCTCACAGACGATCCCGCCATCCTGGCCTGCGTTGCTGGCGATAGTCGTCAGCGGAGAGCGGCAGGCACGAATCACGATGTTGTAGCCCACCTCCTGGTCGTGCGTCAGGCCTTCCGGCTTAACCGCCGAGCTGGCCCGCAACAGGGCCACGCCGCCGCCGGGCAAAATGCCTTCCTCGACCGCGGCCCGAGTCGCATGCAAGGCGTCTTCGACGCGGGCTTTCTTCTCCTTCATTTCGCTTTCGGTCGCGGCGCCGACGTTCACCTTGGCGACGCCACCGGCGAGCTTGGCCAACCGCTCTTCCAGCTTTTCGCGATCGTAGTCGCTGGTCGAGACGCTGATCTCGCGGCGAATCTGATCGATGCGGGCCTTGATATCGGCGGTCTTGCCGGCGCCTTCGATGAGCGTGGTGTTATCCTTGCCCACGATAATTTTCTTCGCACGGCCCAAATCGGTGACCGGCAGGTTCTCGAGCTTGAGGCCCAAGCTCTCGAAGATGGGTGTGCCGCCCGTCAGGATGGCAATGTCTTCCATCATCGCCTTGCGGCGGTCGCCGTAGCCGGGCGCCTTGACCGCACAACACTGGAACGTGCCGCGCAGGCGGTTGATGACCAAGGTGGCAAGAGCCTCGCCCTCGACGTCCTCGGCGATGATCAACAGCGGCTTGCCGGCATTCACCACCGCTTCGAGCAGCGGCACGAGCTCCTTGATATTCGCGATCTTCTTCTCGTACACCAGCACGTAGGCGTCCTCGAGCACGCACTCCATGGTGTTCGGGTTGTTGACGAAATAGGGCGAGACATAGCCGCGGTCGAACTGCATGCCTTCGACCCACTCCACCTCGGTCTTCAGGCTCTTGCCCTCGTCGACCGTGATGACGCCGTCTTTTCCGACCTTTTCCATGGCCTCGGCCAACAGGTCGCCGATTTCCGTATCGTTGTTGCTGGCCACCGTGCCGACTTGCGCCATCTCCTTCTTGCTCTTGATGGCGATCGACATCTTCTTCAGCCGATCGGAAATATCTTCGACTGCCTTTTCGATGCCTTGCTTCATCTGCACCGGATTAACGCCGGCCACGACCGCCCGCAATCCTTCGTTGAAGATGGACTCGGCCAGCACGGTCGCGGTGGTGGTTCCATCGCCCGCCACGTCGCTGGTCTTCGAAGCCACTTCGCGCACCATGCGGGCGCCCATGTTCTCGTAGACGTCTTCCAGGTCGACTTCCTTCGCAACGGTGACGCCGTCCTTGGTGACGGTGGGTGATCCGAAGCTCTTTTGCAAAATGACGTTCCGCCCCTTGGGGCCAAGCGTCACCTTGACGGCGCGCGCCAACTTGGAAACGCCCCGCCGCATCGCGTCGCGGGCTTCTTGATCGAATGCAATCATCTTGGCCATGTATCGTTTTCTCCTTCACTGCGGCTCGGGCGAGCCCTTTAGGTGTATTGAGTATTGATCGGATTTTTGAAGCACTGGCGCGTGGTCCGCAGCGACTAGTCGATGATCGCCAAGATGTCTTCCTCGCGCATCAAGAGCAGCTCTTCGTCGTTGATCCTGATCGCCTCCGGCGCGTAGGAAGTGAACAACACCTTGTCGCCTACGCGGACCTGCAACTTGCCGCGCTTGCCGTCATCCAGCAGTCGGCCATCGCCGACGGCAATCACGGTGCCGCGCGAGGGTTTGTCTTTGGCCGTGTCGGGCAACACGATTCCGCCGGCCGTTTTCGATTCCGATTCTTCCCGCTCGACGACAACGCGGTCGCCCAATGGTTGAATCTTGACTTCCGTGGCTTTCTTCTTGCTGGGTTTGGTCGCGGTCGACATGGGAAAACAGCCTCCAACGATTTCGCTTGTGTATTGCGGGGGAGTAGATCGTAAGGAAATCCAGCTTCGGTCTGATTGCGCCGGTTTTTGGCTGCCAAAGCTGGTCAGTAGAGAATTACGCGCTGGGGTGAATTGCAAGTGTCGCGCCAGAGAAGCCTCGGCGGATGCAAGTCGTTTCGGCAGGGCGTTTTCGGCAATAACTTGCTTTGCCGGCCGATCGCCGACAGCATGTCAATTCCGGCACTTCCACCTGGCAGCCTAGGGCGGGGCTGCCAATTTGACAGGAGAGGGTATGATTGCCCCGGGGACGCGCTGCCGGGCGCCACTCGCGGGGTACA
>DATJEN010000165.1:0-14645 GCA_035496575.1 Pirellulales bacterium | reverse complement strand
GTGGTCCGATTCAACCGGCGTGAGCAGCACGTGCCCATCGGCCACCGTGGCGCTCGCGTCGGCCCAACGCTCCGCGTCCCGGCGTCCGCTGCCTGGATACACCGCCAGGCGGCCATTGATAAATCGTTCGGACGCGAACTGCTGGGCCCGCGGATATTGATAGCCCCACAGCAACGAGCGGGTCGTGAGGTCGACTCCCACCACGGCGCCTGCCGAGGTTGGGCAGACCAGCACTCCATCGGCGAAGCTCGGCACGGCGCCGGCATTGCGGCGGAACCCATCGGCCGTGACCGGCTGCTCGACGACCGCCAACTGCTGCGACCACTCGAGCGCGCCTGTATCGGGCGAGAGCACGAGCAAGCGCACTTCTTGACCCTTCATCTCCGCCACGGCCCACAGCCGGCCCATGAGGGGCAGGGGGGGACCCAAGAAAAACGCGCCCGCCAGCTTCGGCTCGTCCTCGCCAGTCACGCCGCCAATTTCCCATTTGAGCTTGCCTTGCGTGCGCAGCTCGCGCGCCACCAGGCGGTTGGTGCCGCGCGCATTGGCCGTGTAGCGCCGCTGGCCATTGGGCATCACGGTCATCAGCAGATTGGCGTTCACTCCGGCCAGTCCCAGCCCTTCCAGAAAATAAACCTGCTTGCCGTCGCTGCTCATCGTGCCATACACGGCGTCTTCCCAGATGCGCTGCTCCAGCCCCGCCACGAGTTGTTGCGTGCCGGAAGTCGGTTGCTGCGCGCTGCCCAGCTTCAGGAACTGTTCGAACGAGTCATCCGTGGCGGCATATCTCCACACCAGCTTGCCGGTCTGGAAATCCACCGCTTGAATCGCGAATGCCGTACGCATGATGATCACGTCATCAATCGCCAGCGGGTGCATCGCCGGCAGCGCGACCAGCTCCTGGCTCACGTAGTCGTGCCGCGACTTCGAAACAAAACGCTCGATCACGCGATCGTCCGTCGTCCGCTGCCGCCAGCGCGGGCTCAGCAAGGGCCGGCTGCCCGCGCTCGAGCCATTGCGGCTTTCATTGCCGCGATAGAGCGGCCATTGCCCGAGCTGCGTCGCGTGGGCAATGGGTTCGGCCCCAAAAGTCGACTCGAACCACGCGAGCGCCTGCGAGTCGTCGCTGAACAGCTTCACGCTCTTGCCTGCCAGAATGACTTTCTTGCCATCCAGCGAACGCTTGAGACGCACTAACGATTCTTTGGCCTTGTCGGGCTTGTCGGCGCGGCGCCAGCTTGTCGCCAGAGTGAGCGACAGCGCCGGCTCGAACCGCGCGACCGCGTCGGGCATCGACCGCAAACGTTCCAGGCACAGGGCCGCGGCGAGTGGCCGGTTTTGATCCAGATGAGCGCGCGCCACGAGAAACGTCGCTTCCTGGCCTGCTTGCGTATAGAAGAATAAGCGCGACACATCGGCCAGATCCGCCAGACTGCCGTTGCTGGTGGCCTGGGTGAGCATCTGCCGCGCGCGAGCCCCGAACTGCAGCTCGTAGGATTCGCGCCCTTCGGCCGGCAGCGCAGCGACGCGGGCGCCGGCTTCGGCCTTCAGGCTGCGGAAGACGGGTTGTTCGGGATTGGGTTTGAAGAAATAGTCTTCGGGATTTTCGAGCAGCGCGCCCAGCATCCGCACGGCTTCGCCGTAACGCTTCTCGCCGAGCATTTGCTCGGCCATCTCCAGCCGTCGCTTGGCCGTGCGGTCGGGCGGAACGAAGACACCATCGGCCGCGAGGTCCTCTTCGCCCTCAACGCGACGAGTCATGGCGCGCGGATTTCGCTGCATGGGGTTCACGCCAGGCCGTCGCGGAATGACCTGGCCGCTGGCAGGCTCCGCACAAAAGACCGCCATGATGGCCAGCAAAATGACCCAGCCAGAAAATGCTCGGATGGGCTGCATGGGCGTGGTCCCTAACGTCTGGACACTGGGCGAATCCCTTCACCAACCATGTAGCCGGTCGGCGGCGAGATGCCGCGCTCGATCCGCGCCCCCCAGGGGCGCCTCGCGCCGAAAGCCGGTTCCGCTCGACAATTTGGGCCGAACCGAACTGTCTGCCGGTTCAGCGCGGCACCCGCGGAACAAGTGCCCTCCGCGTGAATCCTTAACAATGTATCTTAGTAGCGCCCGGCACAGATCACAAGTATCGGCCCAGCCGCAAGTTAGTTGTGGGGGCGTCAGTTGCGCAGGCGGGACAGGCGCCTAGCGCGGCCGCTCGGCAGCGCGTAGTCTTTTTTCGCCAATCAGGGTGGCCCATGCGCATGGCCTCTAACGGCGAGCTAGGGTTCGATGGCTAAAGCCAAACGAGTGACCGCGCTTGGCACCGTTCTGCGAAAGAGGACTGCGCGATCGCGAATGAAGCCTGTTTTTTCGTGCTTTTCCGAGAAAACACGGCTTTTCCCGCTTGCTTTTTTGGCCCCAACGATTTTAATCATCGCGTCCCAGCGATGCGGACGGTCGTAATTTCATTTCAGCAGCACCCACAGGGAGGGTCATCGAACATGGCGAAAGCGGCTAGCGCGGCGAAGAAGGCTCCATCGAAATCGGAAGTGACGAACAACATTGCCGAGGCCACCAGCCTCTCCAAGAAGCAAGTTGCCGCCGTCCTCGATGCATTGGCAAGCGAAATCAAAAAGAGCCTCTCCAACAAGGGACCAGGCGTGTTCGCAGTGCCGGGCCTCGTGAAAATCGAGAAGAAAAAAGTTCCGGCCCGTCCGGCGCGCAAGGGTGTTCCCAATCCCTTCAAGCCCGGCGAGCTCATGGACCAACCGGCCAAGCCGGCCAGTGTAAAAGTTAAGGTTCGGGCGCTGAAGAACCTGAAGGACATGGTGTAAGCCAGACTTCGGGGACGGATCACACGCACACGACTGCTCGGCCAGACGCGCCTGCCGCGCCTTTTGAGGCGGCGAGTCTGGTCGAGCAGTTTTTTTGCGCGCGATGAGCGCGACGCGCCGCCTCGAATGGAAGCCCGTCGGTGCGCTACAACTCGCGCAAAGCTTCGATCGGGTCCATGGCGGCCGCTCGAATCGCGGGATACAGCCCGAAAACGATTCCAACACTCATCGAGATTCCAAACGCCAGCGGAATCGACCAGCCGACGATCTGTGGCTCGACGTCGCGGATCACGTCGGGCAGGTTTTGCATGGCGACCGGAATAGCGCGCTCGAGCACCGCGCGCAACGCGTCGGTGGCCGGCCCACACGTCAATCCGATGGCAATTCCGGCGGCTCCGCCCACGATCGATAAGACGATCGTCTCGACCAGAAACTGCCGCGCGATATCGCGGCGCTTCGCGCCGAGCGCGCGGCGAATGCCGATTTCTCGCGTGCGCTCGGTGACGGTCGCCAACATGATGTTCATGATCCCGATGCCGCCCACGACCAACGAGATCGCGGCGATGACGCCCATGAAGACCATGAACATCAAGCGCGTGGTGCGTGCCTGCTCGAGCAGCTCTAGTGGCACCGTCACGCCATAGTCGGGTTCGCGGTGATGCTCGGCCAGGGTATTCTTCACGATCTCGGCCGTGGCCATGACGTTGGCGACTTTGTTGATCCGCAGCGTGATCTGATTGAGCTCCAGCGTCTCGCCTTCGAACGAGCCGCTGCGTCGCGTAACGACCGTGTCGCCAATGCGCGCCCACAGGTCGCTCAGCGGAATGTAGACGTCGTTCGAAAAGTCTTCCGCCGCCAACGAGCCGCCGATGCCCGCCGACGGGGCGCGTTCTTTCACGATTCCGATCACGACGTAATATAAGTTTTCGACCCGGATCGAGCGGCCGAGCCCATCTTCCACCGGGAATAGCCGCTCGGCGACGCTGCTCGACAGCACGCACACGTTGCGCTTCAACTGCAAATCAATATCGGAGAAGAACCGCCCGCGTTCCGCTTCCAAGTGCGTGACCAGCGCATACTCAGGCGTGCAGCCCACCAGGCGTCCATCGACCAGGCGGGGACCACGGCGAAACTCGCGCCTCAGCTCGCGCACGGGTAAGGCGTGCTCGACCGTGGGCAGCGTTTCTTCCAGCCGCTCCAGGTCACGACGCGTGAGGCCATAGGCCACCACGCCGCGGGCCGGCTGCGAATCGCCTTCGTCGCGGCGCGGCTTCAAAGAGCGGACAATGATGTTATCCGCGCCCAAGCTTTCGATCTGTTGCTGCACCGAGGAGCTGATTCCTTGCCCGATGGCCAACAGCCAGATGACGCTCGCCACGCCCACCAGAATGCCGACGATCGTGAGCAGCGAGCGCAGCGGGTGCAACCGCAGGCTCCGCACACCCATCTGCCAGGCGCGCCACGCGGCGGCGTTCATAAGCCAGAACCTTTGGCCGAAGGGGCGCTGGCCGGCGTGGTCGATGCCGGCGTCGAGCCCGTTTGCACGATTTGGGTCTCGGCACGCGGCGCCACGTCCTGGGCTTCGGGCAGATACGCCGGATGAACGCGCGGGTTCAAGAGCACGGCGTCCTCGCGCGCAAGGCCATCTTTGACGACCAAAAACTTTTCGTTGCTCGAGCCGATGAGCACCTCTCGGCGCTCGATATGCCCGCCGCGGACTAGCAGGCAATAGTGTTTGCCGCCGCGCTCGACGATCGACTGTACGGGAACTTGCAAGGCATCGGGGATGGTCTCGACTCGCACGGCGACTTTGCCCGTCATGCCTGGCCGCAGTCCCGGCGGCGGATCGTTGATCATGATCTTGGTGGCGTATTCCTTGACGTTGGCGTTGAACCAGTTTTCCGATGCGGGGTATTCGTTCACTTTCACCACGTTGCCGGCCAGGGTCGTGCCCGGCAGGCCTTCGATTTCGATCGTGCTGGGCATGCCGACTTTGATCAAATCGATGCGCGACTCGGCGACCTTGGCGATGACCTGCATGCGCTTGGGATCGGGCAAGCGAATCACCACGCGGTGCTCGTGAATGATCGTTCCTTGTTTGATCTGAAAATCCGCGCCCCGCCAGTTATCTTGCTCGTGGTCATAAATGACCTGGCCGGCCACGGGCGCGGCGATCGTGCACTTCGTGATCTGATCGTTCAGCACGGAGAGCTTCTGTTGCTCGAGGGCCAGCTTGGCCTGATCCGATTTGAGCTTTGCATCCGAGGTCTTCACCTTGGCATCCAGCTCGGTCAGCTTCTTCTCGCGCGTGAACTCCGTGAGCGCGTGGAGCTTGGTTTCAGCGACTTTCAGGTCGGAGAGTGCCTTGGCGCGATCGAACTTGTCGATGCGCAATTGTCGCGGCGCGATGTAGCCGCGACGGACCAGCTTCTCCGTAAAATGCACCGACTCCTCGGCCCGGCTGGCATTTTCGTTCGCCACCAGGATCTCGGCGTTCAGCTTCTCGCGTTCGCTCTCATACTCGCCGAACTCATACTCCTTCTTGGCGATTTGCGCGGCGGCCAAATCATTTTCCGATTGTGCCGTCGCCGCTTCGGCCGAGCTCACATTGATCTGCTGCGTGGTACGCTCTGCTTGCA
Organism: Pirellulales bacterium; assembly: GCA_035496575.1. Taxonomy (GTDB): domain Bacteria; phylum Planctomycetota; class Planctomycetia; order Pirellulales; family PALSA-1355; genus PALSA-1355. The sequence goes on along the minus strand of DATJEN010000165.1, from coordinate 9,178 downwards.
AGGCCGCATCGTCGAATCGCACCAGAAAATCGCCCGGCTTGACCACCGTGCCCTCGGGCACGATCTCTAGGATTTTCACGCCGTTCGATCCGGTCGTGCGAGATTGCACTTCGCAGCGGATCTCGACGTTGGCCGAGCTTTCCAGCTCGCCGCGCTCCACCACGTCATGCGTGAAGATCCCGACCGTTGCTCTACCGGTGATGAGCTCGTCGGTGGCGGTTCCGGAAAGAAGCGACCAGGCGAGCCAGACAAGCAGGGCCGCGGCAATGCCGAGCACGGCGGCCGAACTCACGATCCGACGCAGTGACCAAAACGCACGACCGCCTGGCGTGTGCGCCACCTCGGAGGTTGCGACCCGTTGCATGCCCCCACCTCTTCCGACCGCGGCAAGCTGGCCCGGTCTCAGCCCAGAACAGATAGAAATGCTCGTTCCGCTGGGCTCATTGTAAATACCAGAGGGGGGGAAGTCACGCTCGGCTTGTGAGCATCAAGCCGGATAGGGGTCAACTCCTTATTTGGCCCTCGAAAACGCGTCGTCCCGCCCAACGGGCACGACCGACTGCGTCCGCAATGGCCAGCAGATCGTGTTGGAGTTTAGACTGGGCCTGCGTCGGGTGGCGTTCCACATGACTAGCGCGCCCCACTCCTAACGGCGACACCGCTCGATGAGCATCGCGTCACTCCACCAAAAGTCGACGAGCGGGCGTGGCGGACTCGGATCCGAGGGCCCGCCCCCGAGCGATGCGAGGCAGACCGGCGCCGGAGATCGGTTGTATCGGATTGTCTGGCGGTGGCACTTTTATGCCGGAATGATCATCTCGCTGCCGCTGATCGTGGTAGCCGCCACCGGCGCGCTCTGGATCTTCAAAGATGAGGTGGAAGGGGTGCTCCACCCCGGGGTCATGTACGTCGAGCCGGCTGTCGAGCGCGCCACGTACGAGCAGCAACTGGCCGCAGCGCGTGCCGCCGTCGGCCCTGCGTTTACAATCGGGACGATGCAGGTGTTCATGAACCCCAAGCGCGCCACCGAACTGGCGATGGGAGGCCAAAAGTTCCAATTTGGTTACGTCGATCCCTATCGGGGCCACTACCTGGGCTCCGTCGAGAAGGGTGGCTTTTCCGACATCGTGCTCACCCTGCACCGGAACTTGTTCCTGGGCACCACGGGCCGGATCGTCGTCGAGCTCTCCACCTGCTGGGCGATCGTGCTGGTGGCGACGGGAATCTATCTGTGGTGGCCGCAAAAAGCGAACCAGGTGTGGGGCGTGTGGCTGCCGCGATTGCGGGCAAAGCCTTATGTGGTCTTGCGCGACCTGCACACCGTCGTTGGCTTTTACGTGGCCATCATCGCCATCGTGATCTCGCTGACCGGCCTGATCTACACCTACGTGTGGGGCAGTGGTTTTCAGTACGCAGCGCAGAAGACCGAGGCCTACGACTTGATTATGAAACCCAGGCTGTCCAAGTCCGCACCCGAGGCCAAAGACCTGTCCATCGACCGGATCGTCGAGATTGCGCAGCAGAAAATGCCCGGCAACAACTTGCGCGTTTCGTTCCCGCGAGTTCCCAACGGGACGTACATGGTCTATGCGAACAATGAACGCGGCCCCGGGGTCAATGAGATATTGTTCATCGACCGCGCCTCGGGCGAGATCCTGGAGGACCACTACAACAGTCAGCTCAAGACCATGTGGTGGTTGGGGACGTGGAACTATCCGCTGCACGTCGGCACGATCTGGGGCCTGCCGACAAAAATCATTTGGCTGGTGACCTGCATCATCCTCACGACGCTGCCCGTGACGGGCGTCTGGATGTGGTGGGAGCGCCGCCCGAGGGGCAAACTCGGCCTGCCCCGCCGCGTCGACGCCCGCCGCCCCCGCTGGCTAGTCGCCACCGTCACGGCGACCAGTATTTTTCTACCCGCGCTGGGCCTCTCGGTGGTGGTATTGCTCTTAGGAGAGCAGCTCGTGGCGCGATTTCGAAACGAGTGAGCCTTGCCGTCACCACGGCGTACGCCGTTACGAGGATCGCTTCCAAGAAAGGCTTTCACTTGCCCTGCTTCAAGTGTTCGTCATACCACGCGATCGCCAGCTCCTGCGCTTTCTTGCGGGCTTCGAGGTAGATTCCGTAGTGCTTGATGTTGGGCACGATCACCAGCTTCTTGGGTCCCTTGGCGCGCTCGTGTGCTTTGAGGCCGTGATCGCGGTTATCGAACAGCTCTTCGTTTTCGGCCAGCACGAACAGCGTCGCGCACTGGCTTGCACGAGCAACATCTTCGACCGGCGCGTACTGCATCATCTTTTCCAGCAAAGGCGCGCCGCGCAAGTTGCCGATCACTCGCGCGCCGGGTTCCGGATAGCCCAGCTCGCCGTGCGTGCGTGCGGCAGCCTCGCTGAAAGTCTTTTCGCGGGCGCCGTTCTCCAGGGCCGTGGGGCGAGAATCGAACGCCGGCACCTGGCTCACCGTGGCTTTGACGCGCGGATCGCGCGCGGCGACATACACCACGTGGCCGCCGGAGTAGCTGCTCCCCCATAGGCCGATACGTTCGCGGTCGCAGCGCGGCTCGCCGTACACCCAGCTCACGGCGTTAGCCAGATCGGTCGTCTGATCGATCGGGTCGACGACCTCGCGCACTTCCAGCACCTCCGCTTGAAAACGGCGATCTTTGCTGCGCGGCCCTTGCGGGCTCGTCAGCACCACGCGCGAGTCGCTCGCGCCCCAGCCGCGATAGTCGAACACCACAACCAGGTAGCCGGCCCGCGCAAACACAATTGCATCGGGGCGTAAGTTGGCGGCCACCCCTCCCCAGCCGTGGGCCATCACAATCGTCGGCAGCTTCGCGTCGGCCGAGGTGCGCGGCGCATAGAGCTCGGCGGCCATTCGCGTACCTTCGCTCATGATGGTGGCAGTCTTGAAATCGACGTCGGCCGGCGGATTGAACGAGGGATTCGCGGCTTGCTGGGCAACCACGAAGGCCGTCATGTGCAGCCCGAGACCGATCGACAACAGGGCTGTGAAGAACGCATGTCGCATAATCCACCTCGAGGAGGTCGGTTGTCGTTGGCGGCTGTAGCGGCGCCGATTATAGTTGCCCAATCCGCCGGATTCGCCACATTTTCGGGACACTGGCGAGCCCACCGTCGGTCGCCCACAATAGAAGATGGTATTGATGGCGAGCTTCTCGGCCGGACCGAGCTTTACGATGCAAAATCACTTGCGGCGTTACGCTTATAGCCTGGCTGCCGTCGGCGTCGCGGCCATGTGCCGCTTTGCGCTGATCCCGATGCTGGGCTATCGCTACGGCTACTCGTTTTTCCTGGTGGCCACGTTCTCGGCCGGCCGCCACGCCGGGCTGGGGCCCTCGATCTTGACCTTGCTGTTGGGCTGCATTCCCGCCATCGGACTGCACTTCATTCCGCCGGAGCAACGCTTCGATTCGGGATTCAAAGTAGCAACCGCGATATACCTGATTCTCGGGGCCGTGGTCGTCTACATGTGCAACTCCGAACGGCGCGTGCGCGAAGCATTGCAACGTGAAATCGCCGATCACAAAAAAACCGCCGAGGACCTGCGCGACAGCCGGCAACAATTACTGCTGGCTCTCGAAGCCGGACAGCTCGGCACCTGGTTGTTCGATATGCGCACACACGCCGTCAAATGGTCCGCGCTCATGGAGAGCATGCATGGCTTTGCGCCCGGCACGTTCGGAGGCACGCTGGCCGATGCCATCTCGCACAACCATCCGGAGGACCGCGAGCGCATCTTACAGAACGTTGGCACCGCCACCAGCCCTCTGCGGACCGTCTACCGCGTGGTGCGGCCCGACGGCCGCGTGCGCTGGATTCAGGCCATCGGAAAAATCCTGGGCGACCAGCATGGCGAGCGGGCACAGATGCTGGGGGTGTGCTCGGATATCACCGAACAAAAGGAATCGGAGATCGCCCTGCGCGAGGCGGAAGAGCGTTTTCGCGCGCTGGCCACCCAGGCCCCCGTTGGCATTTTTCAAGCCAGCCTGGATGGCGCCTTCTTATTTGCCAATCGGCAGTGGTGCGAGACCATGGGCGCTTCGCCCGAGCACGCACTCGGCGAATCCTGGAAAGACTTTTTGCATCCGGAAGATCGAGAGCGATTTCTGCATGCCTGGCAGTTGGCGATCGAACACCAACAGCCCCTTGTGGCCGAATCCCGCTTTGTCCATCCGCAGCAAGGCGTGCGGTGGGTGATCAGTTCGGCCACGCCCATCTTGGACCCTGCCGGCGAGCCGGCCGGATACGTGGGCACCGCGATTGACATCACCGATCGCAAGAATGCAGCCGATTTGGTGCGCCAGAGCAAGGCCCGCCTGCAAGCCATCCTCGATAACACAACCTCGATCATCTATGTGAAGGACTGCCAGGGCCGCTATCTGGTGTGGAACAAAGAGGGCCAGCAGCGATGGGATCGCGCGGAACAGGACCTGATAGGCAAGACAGATCGATCCTTGTTCCCAGCCGAGGTCGAAGAAAGACTTCGCATGAATGACCTCCAGGTAATCGAAACGGGCGGTCCGCTCGAATTCGAGGAAGTCGTTCCCCAGGCGGATGGTGACCACACCTTCATTACCGTGAAGTTCCCGATTCGCGACGCCGACGGAAACATCATGGGCATCGGTGGCATCTCGACTGACATCTCGGATCGCAAGCGAACGGCAGATAACCTCGAAGCCGAACAGGAGCTGCTGCGGCACACCATCGAGGTGCAGGACCGGGAACGGCAATTGATCGTGTACGAGATCCACGACGGGCTGGTGCAATACGTGACCGGGGCGCTCATGCAGCTCGAGTCCCTGCGCGGAAACCTGCCGCGCAGCACGTTCACCGAACAGATCGACAGCGTCACCAATATTCTGCAGCGCGCCGTGGCCGAAGGACGACGCTTGATCAACGGCATTCGCACTCCCGTGCTCGACGACTGGGGCGTCGTCGCCGCTATCGACCAACTGCTCGACGAGGAAGACCGCGCTCACGTCCAGGTGGAATTCATCAAGGACGAGACGCTCGGCCGCATGGAACGCGGCATTGAAGAAGCGCTGTACCGCATCACGCAAGAGGCGCTCACCAATATCGGCAAGCATAGCCAAAGCAAGCACCTGCGAATCGAGCTCCGTCGCAAAGGCGACCGCGTGCAACTCGAAGTCCGCGATTGGGGCGTCGGCTTCGCGCCCTCCAACGGCTCCAAACGAGTCCACGGCCTGAAAGGGATGAGCAAGCGCGCACGCATGTTAGGCGGGCGGTGTACCGTCGAAAGTTCACCTGGCCAGGGCACGCGCATCCTGGTCGATCTGCCCTATCTTGGCCGCAGTAAACCGGCACGGCCGGCAGAGCAGCTCCCGCCCGCGCAGGCAGCGCCCGTCGAGCAGCTCAACTCCTGAACGGAGCTGGGTACACGATGCGGCCACGCGCGCCCTCGAGCACGCCGGGCGCGAGTTCAAGAGCCATGAAGTGGTCGCCCGCATATTCGCATTCGAAGCCGCGCGCCCGCTCAGCCGAAAACCCAAACCGCGGGTAATAGTCGGCGTGGCCGAGCACGAACACCAGTCGGTGGCGAGCCCGGCGGCACTCTTCCAGCCCAAAGCGTGCTAGCGCGCTGCCGATCCCCAGGTTTTGAAACTTCGGCAGCACCGCAAGCGGAGCGAGCGCCAATGCCGATCGCTCTGACTGCGGTCCTTCGATGCGCAGCTCGGAGAAAAGCACGTGGGCCACGATCTTTCCGTGCGCGACTGCCACAGCCGACACACGCGCAAAGCCGTTCGAGCGCAGCTTGTCGACCAGCCGGGCTTCATCAATACGGCCAAATGCGGCCGCAACTACCTCGTAAATCGCGGCGGCGTCGTACGGGCGTTCAAGACGGGTTTCGAGGGATGGGTCCACGATCCACCGGTCGCTGAGAGCTGATTGCGCGGCATCGGCGCGCGCCGCACAAGAAATCTGCCCACTTGATTGTAGCTCCAAGAGCGCGGCGTCACTCGCGAGCGGTATTTATGGCGCGCGGTATTTAATTGGGCGCCAAGCCTTGCTCGGCTCTCATTTCGGGGCTGACGGCTTCGGCCGTTCGAGCCGGCTTGATATGGCTGCCGCGCATGCGGGCATGCACCTTGGTGAACTCGGCGCCGAATAGCAGAATCTGCGCGGAATAGTAGGCCCACACCAGCACGATCAGGACCGTGCCGACCGCTCCATAGGACGAGGTGAAGGCGGCGTGCCCTATATAGAGCCCAATCAGGAATTTGCCCACATTGAACAAGATGCTGGTCACGGCGGCGCCCAGCCATACGTCGCGCCACGATATTTCCACGTCGGGCAGAACCTTGAAGGTCATGGCGAACAACACCATGACAACCAGGAACGAAATGGCCAAGTCGAGCGCATATCCGGCGGCTTCGGGAATCGCGATTTGATTGCTGAACCACGTCAGCGCGGCCGACAGCGCGGCGCTCACGACCAGGGACACCAGCAGCAAGAACCCGATTCCCACGACCATCGTGAAGGATAGAAAGTAGTCGCGCACCAGGCCCCAAATACCGCGGCCCGATTTAACGCGCACTCCCCAAATCGTGTTGAGCGCGTCCTTCAATTGCACGAACAGGCCGGCGGCTCCAAACACGAGTGCGCCGATTCCGATTGCGGTTGCAATGGCCCCCGAGTGGCCCTTCTGAGCGCCGGCGATCAAAGCGGCGATGGCAGCTTGGCCCTCCTCGCCCAACATGCTCTTGAACTGCCCGTTCAGTTCGTTCTGCACGTCTTCAGGGTTGAACAGCGTGGCCAGAATCGCGATCACAATCACCAGCAGCGGGGGCAGCGAGAAGACCGTGTAATAAGCGAGCGCCGCGCCCAAGCGAGGCGCCTTGTCTGCGGACCACTCGCTGAATGTCTGCTTAATGAGCTGCCACCAGGATGTCCCGGACGCTGCGCTCGTAGCGCGTGGCTCTGCCGGTCGTGTGGCGGTTGCGGCCATGGCGACAATCCTCGCGGGAGACTTGGATCAATAACGCCGCAAGGCCGTGCAAAGCCAATGCCAGATTGAAAAACTGCCGGGCGGTTCATTCTCGCCTCGTGCTACAATGCGCGCGATGGGCGAGTGCCAAGACGGCCCCAAAACGCCCGAGTACAATCAGGCAATGGAGTGTCGGAATCTGAGATGAATGAAGCACCTAATCCCGCCGCCGTGCGTCGTGGCCGCGCAGCATTCGCCTCGCTGTTGTTAGTCTTGGGCGATGCGTACACCGCTTGGCTCGTGGCTAGATCTCAACCGCCAATACCAGTCGCGGGCATTGCAGAAAACCCCGCAGCGGAACGAGGAGCGTCGCTGCGATTCCGTTGGCGAATTAGGGCTTCACGTCATGAGTGAAAGCCCGACTTCGAAATACCCGCTCGGTGCGAAGGAGATTGGGCACCAGGAATGTGTCCGATTCGTCGGAGGCGCGAAATCAGGCGATCACGACGCGTGGTGAGGAGCCATGGCCATCCCGAGCATGACGCCGCAGGCTTGACCGGACGCCTGACCCTGCGCAGAAGCCATTGCAGCCAGTGCCTCCAGTTCACCTTTGTCTAGCCAGACACCTCCGCACTGGGGGCATTTGTCATAAATGATCGTCTGCTCAATTTCCTTGGCCATAGCCGAACGGCATTTCGGACAGGGCATCGCCGCTTCGAGCGTAGCCGCCTCTTCTGTCTCACAAACTGGGCAGACCGGCTGCCCATTCACCGCGTTTCGGGTTCGTCGCGCGCAGACACTGCAGCGTGGCCCAAACAGTGAGCCCATGATGTCCATTTGAAATTCCCCGAACAGCAAGTCGGATCGTCATCATCGAGGTAAAAAAAGTTTGCGTCCCCTTTATTTCGCCCCATGGGACAGTGCCCGGAATGGTGCCAGCAAGGCCCACAGGGTAACGCCGAAGAGCAGCGGATAAAGCAATAGCAAATCAACGCGAATGTTGTATTTCATCGCGTTGCAGTTCTGCTCCCATGGCACCCACAGGCCCCACGCGATTGCCGCTGCCAGCATCGGCCATGGGGTCCGGAAGCGGCCAGTCCACAAGAGAGCTAGAAAGCCAAGCAAGAAGAGAGCGGCGACAACGGTAATCCGCTCTGGATGCGTGACAAAGGGATAGAGGGGCAGGAATATCACACGCACAATGGCGTCGCTCATGCGCGCATTGTAGCACCCAGTATTGAGGGGTCCGCCCCAACGGGTCCGTTTTCTCAATTAAAAGGGGACAGGAATCATTTCGGTGCGGGAGAACCGGGCCGACTTTGCAGCCACAGGATGCTGCGCTTTGACGGCGGCGCGTACGCCTCTACACGTAGGTGTTGATGATGTTCTCGATCATTTCCTGACGGCCGCTCTTGTTCGGCGTCACGTCCCCTTTCTCGAGCATGTACTTCTCGAGCGAGGCGAAGCTCTCCTTGCCGCCATCGATTCGGGCGCCGACGCCTGAATCCCACGAGCTATAGCGCTCCTTGAGCATCTTGTCTAGGATGCCGTCCTTGCGAATCGCCGCCGCGATCTTCAGCCCGCGCGCAAATGCATCCATGCCGCCGATGTGGGCGTGGAACAGGTCGATCGGCTCAAAGCTCTCGCGCCGCACCTTGGCGTCGAAGTTGATGCCGCCAGGCGCGAGGCCGCCGTACTTCAGAATCGAAAGCATGCAGGTGGTGGTGAGATAAATGTCGGTCGGGAACTGATCGGTGTCCCAACCCAAGAGCAGGTCGCCCGTGTTGGCGTCGATGGAACCCAAGAAGCCTTGGCTGCCGGCGTATTCCAGCTCATGCTGCATCGAATGGCCGGCCAGCGTGGCGTGGTTGGTTTCGATGTTCATCTTCACGTGGTCGGTCAACCCATAGGTGCGCAGAAAATTCACGCAGTTGGCCACATCGTAGTCGTATTGGTGCTTGGTGGGTTCCTTGGGCTTGGGCTCGAAGTAGAACTGGCCCGTGAAGCCGATTTGCTTGGCGTGGTCGACCGCCATGTGCATAAAGGCCGCCAGGTGGTCGAACTCGCGCTTCATGTCGGTGTTCGACAGATTCTGGTAGCCCTCGCGGCCGCCCCAGAAGGTGTAGCCCAGCCCGCCCAGTTCCTTGGTCACTTCGATTGCCTTCTTCACCTGGGCCGCGGCGTAGGCGAAGGCGTCGGCGTTGGG
>DATJEN010000164.1:0-6229 GCA_035496575.1 Pirellulales bacterium | reverse complement strand
TCTTCGGCAACGAGCGACGGCTCTAGCTAGTGCACAGTATGTGCCTGTTCGAGTAGCGTTGCCAGCGAACACGGGAGAAACGAGGCGCTGGCAATTTGGCGAACGAAGGATGTCGAAGCGCGCCACTATTTACACGCGCGTACGCCGGAATGAAACCCAGGCCAGCCTCGTCGCCACGTCCGCTGACCCATCCACGAAAAGCGATTGTTTGTGGGGTTGCGTGCTAGCGCCTTTTGCTTGGACGTTGTTTGAAGCAATTCTTTACCAGGAAATATCTCGACCCACAGGACGGCCATCACTCGGCGGAAATGTGCTCGCCCTTCTTCGCGACCGAACGGCGCATCAAGAATACGAGGAACACCAGCACCGCCGCCACGACCGCCGAAAGGTAGAAGACGTCGAAGTACGAAAGCGACAGTGCTTGTTGGTGGCGCAGCGCTTCCAGCAGCCCGAGCGCCTGTTGCTGAGCTGCGGCCGGATCGCCGGATTGTTTCAGGAAGAACTCGCGGCCTTGATCCAGGAACGGACTCACCGCCGGGTTGAGCGGGTCGAGCGATTCGTTGAGCCGCAGCGTGTGAAACTGCTCGCCGCGGTCGAGAAAGATCTTTCCGACCGAAGTGCCGACGCTGCCTCCCTCGTTGCGCAATAGCGCCAACAGTCCGACAGCGGCGCCCCGCATTTCCTTGGGGATATACAAAAAGGCCGCCACGTTGATCGGCGCGAAGACCATCGAGAGGCCGACGATAATCACCACTCGCGGCCACACGATGGCCCAAGGGCCGACTTCCAGGTTGAGCTGCGACATCCAATAGTTGCCGGCCGCCATTGTCGCCAACCCCGCCGCGATCAGGTATCGCGCGTCGAAGCCGTGGGTCAGTAGCGCTCCCACGATGAACAGCATGAGGACGGAGAATACTCCCGCGGGAGAGAGCACCAGGCCGGAGGTCGTCGCATCGTAGCCAAACAAGGTCTGCAACAATGCCGGCAGCGTCGTGGTATTCGCATACAACACACCGAATGCGCAAAAGATCAGCACACAAGACACGGCGAAGTTGCGGTCCGACAGCGTGCGAAAGTTGATCAGCGGATTGGCGATCCGCATCTGGCGCGTGACTAGCGCAACCAGGCTCGCTACAAACACGACCGTCAGGGTCTGTACTCGCCAGAACGGGTCGCCAAACCAGTCCCACTCCTGCCCTTTGCTGAGCACGACTTCCCACGACGTCATGGTCACAGCCAAGAGTATGAGTCCGAACATATCGAACGGAGCGCCCCGTCGACGCAGTTCGGCACGCTGCACCTGCAGGTATTTCGGGTCGTGAACCACCGCGTTGCAGATCAAGACCGAGAGTATTCCCACGGGCACATTGATGTAGAAAATCCAGCGCCACCCGTAGTTGTCGGTGATGTAGCCGCCGAGTGTTGGTCCCACGATGGGAGCCAACAGCGCCGCGATGCCGAACAGCGCTTGGGCGTTGCCTTGCTTCTCCTGTGGAAAGGCATCGAGCAGAATTCCCTGGCTGGAGGGTTGCAGTCCGCCGCCCGCCACTCCTTGCAGTACGCGGGCCGCAATCAGCATTTCCAAGCTTGTCGCCATGCCGCACATGGCCGAGGCACCCGTGAACACGGCGATAGACAACAGAAAATACTGCCGCCGCCCCAACCGCATCGCCAACCAGCCGGAGATCGGCAGAATCGTGGCATTGGCCGCCAGGTAACTTGTGATAACCCACTCGCTGTCGTTTTCCGCCGCCGAAAGGCCGCCCGCAATGTAGCGCAGCGCCACGTTGGCGATGGTCGTATCGAGCACCTCCATGAAGGTCGGGATCACGACCGCCACCGCGATCAGCCACGGATTCGTGTCCGTGCGGTCCACTGGCCGGTCGAGCAACGCGACGCTCACGACCGATCCTCCTGGCCAGATGAGACAGCAGCAGCCGAGCCCGGCTCCTGCAGAAACTCACCGGCGTCGGGACCGGTTGGCTCTTCATTGATGTGGACTTTCGGCGTGACCGAGAGGCCGATGAACAACGGCAGGCGATGGGGATCATAATCCGTCAGGTCGATTCGCACGGGAAGCCGCTGCACCACTTTTACGAAATTCCCGGTCGCGTTCTGCGGAGGCAAAAGAGCCAGGGTCGATCCGGTGCCGAATGTGAAGCCGGAAATCCGGCCAGAGAACTTGTGAGATCGTCCGTACATGTCCGCCTCGACCGTTACGGGCTGGCCGATGCGTAGCCTGGCGAGCTGCGTCTCCTTGAAGTTGGCATCGATCCAGATCTCCGTGATCGATCGCAGCGCCATCAGCGTTTGGCCTACGACCACGTTATTGCCGGGGTTCACGTTGCGCCGCGCAACGACGCCATCGATCTCAGCGACGACGGTGCAATATCGCAGGTTAAGCTTCGCTTCGTCCAGGTCGCGCTCGGCCTGCAGTACCTTGGCCTCAGCCTGGACGATGCCGGGCGATTCTTTGAGCAGTTTCTCGTAGATCTTGTCGATGTTTCCCTGCGGATCTCGCTTGTAGAAATCCTTCACCAATTCGTTGGGAGTCTTGTTAAAGGATTCGATCACGCCAACCGTCGCGGCGGCTTGCATCAACTTCGCCTGTGCCTCGCGAACGGCCGAAAAGGTTTGGTTGAGATCGTGTGGCACTGCCGACAGATCATTGCCCTTGACCGGAGTGGCGGGCAGCCCCAGCGAGACGCGCGTCTGATAAACCGCTTGCAGCGCCTCGGTGACTTGAGCCTGGGCGACCAGCCGCGCTTCCGTATAGCTTTCCATCTCTTGTTGTGAGATCGCCTTTTTTTCGACGAGCGCCCTGTTGCGCTGATAGTCGGACTCTGCCTTGCGTAGCGAGGCGGTCTTGGAATCCAGCGTGGCGATGCGAAACCGCAAGACGGCAATTTTGTCATCGACGTCTTCGGTGGCGCGCTCCAGTCCAAACCGCAGGCTCCGCATCAGGCCCTCGTTTCCGCGAACCGAAGCCTCCGCGACCTTGAGATCCGCTTTCGCCGCCACGAGCGCCGCCTGTGCAATGTCGACCCGCACCTGGAATGGTTCCGGATCCAACTCGACCAGCGTGTCGCCCACGTGGACGACGTTGTTGTCGTCAACCAGAACGCGCTTTACCTGCCCGCCGACTCGCGGGGCGACGAAGGTAAAGTGCCCGTTCACATAGGCGTCGTCGGTGGAAACAGTGCTCATGACTTCCAACAGCCACGGAATCCCAAGCACGGCTGCGACGACCAGTCCGATCAGACCGACAACCCAAGGCCACTTGCGCCGCCGCGGCCGCGGGGCAGCAACCAAAGGCGCCGACTTGTTGTCGTCTGTCTGTGGCGCGGCAATTGGGTCGGAACGATCCTTCGCCAGCGTGCGTTCGGATGACTTAAGCGAGTGCTCTGACATGGTCCGACTCCATCGTTGGGTTGTCACTGGCGGGAAACTTCGCCCTCGCCGGATTTTAGTGCTTTGCCGCTCCTTGGACGTCTAGCGCCGAAATTTCTTACGGCAAACCCAGGAAGTCGCCGGATCAATGGCCACTTCGCCCGTGAGTCTATCGATCGAAGGTAAGGATCGGTCGTGGGCTGCGTCTCAGGATTGTGCGGTCGTCCTCGCGTGGCTCGGCCGAGCGCACGGTTCGCCGCGACACGCTATCGCCGGTCGTATCTGTAATGCCGGTTGGGTGATAGGATCTCGTCTTTCGCTGACGAGACGCACCAAAAACGGATGCCGCCGCAGATGGCTGGCCAGCAAAGTGAAAGACCAGCAGCACGCCAGCGCGCGTCGCCAGCAATTCCCGGGTCAAGGGTTCCTACCAGAGCGCGCACGCCTTCCGCTAGAAGCGCAAGTTAAGAGAACGTGTTGCCGCCCAAGTCGGTCCAGCCGCCGAAGATGTTGTCCGGCGTGTTAGCCGAGAAGGTGCTGCTCTTGACCGATAACGTGCCGAGGTTGGCGACGCCGCCACCGAACGAGCCGCCGTTGTTGTCGGACACAGTGCAATCTTCGATCGTCATTGTGTCCCAGTTCAAGATTCCGCCACCGAACTCGCTGGCGGAGTTGCCGGACACAAGACATCCGCTCATGGCGAGCGTACCGGTGTCGTTATCGACCGCGCCGCCGGCGGCAGCGGTGTTCTCGAGGATCTGGCTGGCGCCGATCGTCAACATCCCGATATTGATGATGCCGCCGCCGGAGCCGCCCGACACGTTGGCGGAATTGTAGGAGATTTCGCTGGCCAAGATGGTCATGGTCCCGCCATTCAGGATGGCGCCGCCATCGAAAGAGGAATTGTGCGACACAACGGTGTGATTCATTGCCAGCGAGCCGTAATTGGTAATCGCCCCGCCACTGTTGTCAGCGGAATTATTCGACAGTGTGCTGTCGCTCATCGTGATGTCGCCGACGGAGAAGATCGCGCCGCCCCCACCAGCCGTGTTCTCGGTCAACTGGTCGCGCAACATAGAGACGGTCCCGACGCTCTCATTAAAGAGGGCCCCGCCAATGCCGAAGTGCAAAGTATTGTTTCGGGATAGTTGACTATCGAGAAGCGTGATTGTCCCGGAGTTGTCGATTCCGCCGCCAAACTCGGCCAAGTTGCCGTAGACGGCGCTGTCACTGACCGTGAGTGTGCCGCCGATGTCGTTTTGGAGGCCGCCACGAAGGTCAGATTCCCTGTCGGTGGATGGGCAGGCTGGCTACTTGCCAAACACCGCCCAAAGCAGGATGGCCAGAAGTGCTGCGGCCGCGGAAAGCCCCCAAGCGAAGTTGGAAGCCCATTGGGCCTGGGAACTCACTTTCGATTGCCGGTCATCGCGTTCGTTCTGGGGTGTTTCCATCTTCAGCTCTGCTGAACGCGCGATTGCGCGAACCGCCCGTTCATCCTAGTCACCTAGAGAGGCGGCCAAACTGGTCCACTAGAGAGGCCGGCAAATCCGATGCCGCCGCTGCCAGTAGCACCGGTGCACGACACGTTTGTGAGAACTTCTCATACGGCTGGCCCGCTGATTGCAGCAAAATGTAGCAGCGAAGAAGCCTCGGAGATGAACCACCCATGATCCTCGTCGACATCGCAATGGCCCTGGTTGTCGTGGCTGTGTCGAGCGCGATCGTCGTCGCGATTGTCGGACGCGACGCTTATGCGGCAGGCGGCTGGCCTACTGCGGTTGTCGTGTTTGGGATGTTTTTCCTCGTAGTTTGGGCGGGCGGAATCTGGTTGACTCCGCTCGGACCCGATCTGTTTGGCCGTGCAGCCGCATGGGTGCCCTTTATCATCGTTGGGTTTTTCGGGGCCTTGTTCGTGACGGCGGTTTCGCCTTTGCGGCGGCCGCAAACCGCACACGCCATCGATGAACAGGCGCAGGCGAAGGAAGTGGCGCGCACCACCGTGATCGTGATCGCCTCGGTGGCGACCCTAATCGCTTTGGTCGGTCTCTTGATGCACTACATCGCCATGGCGCCGCTGAAGTGGTGAGGCGGTTATCGCCTCATTGCGAAAACACCCTCTTGGCGCCTGCGGCGATACCGACAACAAGTTGTCGGATGCCATCCCGCGCGGGTTGCCACTTCCGGCCGGAACCGGGCGCTGCGCTTCCGGCCGGTGAAGACCGGCGCCGACGAGGCGGTTCTCGAACGTCTTGCACGGCGGCGCGGATTCGAATCTAAATCATGGCGAGCGTCTGGCGAATATCTGTGCAGATCCGTGTGGCAACCCCTTGGGAGCAACCCTGCAATGCATCGCTTAGCTACTCTCCGGCGGCTTGGACTGGCACTTGCGCTAGCGGCCATCTGTGCACCGCTGCCCGCCGCGACTGTGCCGGACGGCATGATCGCCGCCATCGACAAGATCGCCTCGGAACCCATCGAGCAGGGCAAAGCGGCCTCGTGCGCGGTGGGTGTGGTGAAGGATGGCCATCTCGTGCTGGCGCGCGGCTACGGCTTTGCCGATCTGGAAAACGACGTGCCGGCCACGGCCGAAACGGTCTATCGCCTGGGCTCCATCACCAAGCAGTTCACGGCCATGGCAATCATGCAGCTCGTCGAAGAAGGCAAACTCTCAGTGGACGACGAGCTGACAAAGTTCCTGCCCGACTATCCGACGGGCGGGCGCAAGATCACCGTGCGTCACTTGCTCAATCACACCTCGGGCATCAAGGACTTCACCAGGACTCGGGACTTCAACCTGGCCGAAAAGCAGCATTACAGCCACGACGAGATGTTAGCGCTG
>DATJEN010000163.1:0-7747 GCA_035496575.1 Pirellulales bacterium | reverse complement strand
CATAAAGGATTAGTGCATCCTTGCCCGCGGCGAGCTTGAAAAGCCGGTCCGACTGCATCATAAAGCTTGCCGAATTAGGGGCTGCGTATCGCGGCATTTCGCGCCGCGGCGCAATGCTAACCATTGACCGCGGCCGGTCCTCTTTTCTTTTTGCGCGCGGGATCGCTCCTTTTACAGTTCAGCCACTTCTGGGTTTGCGAGCATGAGACGTCTTAACGTCAAGCTGAGTCTATGGCTGGTCGGAATCACGATCTTCTCTGTGGTCGGAGTGCATTTCTTGCACGGCTACCAACTAGGCAGAAATGCCGAGTTCCTGCGCGTGCAGGCCGAGAAGGCGCGCAGCGAAGGAAACGCGCGCGAGGCGATGAAGCAGTACAACCAGTACTTGAAGCACCGCGACGATCCACAGGGCTACTCGGCGCTGGCCGAGATCGTGGTCGAAATCGCCAAGGACCCGAAGGCGACCCGGCCCGATAAGGTTCGCGCCTACAACATTCTGGAAGAGGCGATTCGCCGGCATCCGGACCTCGATGACGTCCGTCTCAGCCTGATCGACTACACAATCGCCGCCCGCCGTTATAACGACGCGCTCGAGCACATCCAGTACCTGGCCGGCAAAGGCAAGAAGGATTCCGCGCTCGAGTTCAAAACGGCCCTTTGTCACCTGGGCAATCAAGATACCGCCACTGCGCTGCGCACCGTCGCCGCACTCATCGGTTACGACGAGCCGACGGGCAGTTTCGCGGATGGCCGGCCCGCGGGCGCGGACGAGATTTCCGCATTCGAGCTGCTGGCCCAAATTGTGCGCTCGCGCACCGACGGGGCCGAGCGAGCCCGCAAAATCATGCAGCAGATGGTGGCCTGGAACCCCGAATCGGCCAAGGCCCACCTTTCCATGGCTAATTACTTGATGGCCTTGGGCGAGACGAATGCCGAAGACTTCAAAGCTGCCAAGCCCGAGCTCGAGCGCGCCATGGAGCTTGCGCCGGAGGACGTTGATGTCTTGGTGGCGATGGCCGGTTACACGATGACCGAGGCCAGCCTGTTAGGCCAGCAAGGCGATACCGCGCAGGCGAATGCGGGGTTCAGCAAAGCGCAAAACTTGTTGGACAAAGCACTCGCGCTCAAGCCTGACCGCCAAGAAAGCTATGTGCGGCTTTCTCAACTGGCGCTCGCGCGCAACGATCTCGACGGCGCCATCGCACATCTACGGCAGGGCATCGACAAGGCAAGCGACGTCAATGTGCTGCTGGAACGGCTGGTTGACGTCCAATTTCAAAAGCGCGATTACGACGCCGTTCGGGCCACGTGCAAAGAGATGCGAGAGCATGACACGATCATGCCCGAGTTGATTCGCTATCAAGAAGCGCGGCTGAAGGTCGCTGAGAGCAACTATATCGAAGCCGCCCGCGAGCTCGAGTCGATTCGGCCGATCATTGCTCGGTTGAACCGCATCAACTATCTGCTGCAGCTCGATCTGATGCTGGGACGCTGCTACGAAGTTCTCAATCAGCCCGACCGGCAGCTCGAGGCCTACCGCCGGGTGCTGGCGATTGTGCCGAGCCAGGCGGCCGCGAGACTCGGCGAGGCCACGGCGCTGCAAGCGCTGGGACGCCACAACGAAGCTGCGCTGACCGTCAATTTGTTGGCCGAAAATGCCAAGCAGTTTTCTTTCCTGCAAGCTCCGGTCGTGCAGCTCTTGATCAACGAACAGATGCAAAAGCCCGAAGGCGAGCGGGATTGGACGCGTGTGGACGCCATCGCCGAATTGATGTTCGAAGATAAGACGCGCGGCGAACTCGACAACGCGCTTCTGAAATCCGAGCTGTTGATGCTCAAGAACAAGCTCGATGAAGCGCAATCCATCCTCCTTGCGACTCAGAAGGATTATCCCAAGGATCCGCGCGTGTGGATGACGTTGACCAAGCTGATGAACCGCAACGAAAAGACACGCGCTCGCGTCCCCCAACTGATCGAGCGTATCCAGAAAGAAATCGGCGAAATACCCGGCGTCCGCGCGGAGCGCATTCGACAGGCGCTCACGCAAACGCCTGAAAACGCCGTCGAGCAGCTCAAGGAGCTCGAGAAAGATTTAGATCAAAAATTCGAGGAGCCCGAGCGCACGTCGCTGATGATGCTGTTGGGCAATGCTTATCTGCAAGCCCGCGACGTGGAGTCCACCAAGCGGTGCTGGAAGTACGTGGCGGAGCACGATCCGAAGAACGCCAGTATCCGGCAAACGCTGTTCGACCTGTGCATCGAGACCAAAGATCTCGAGGGCGCGCAGCAGGTGGTTGAAGAGGTTCAAGAATCGAAGTACTTTGGCCCCAACAGCCCGCTCTACAAGTACACGGCGGCCACCGAAGGTCTGTGGCGTCTCAACCAGGATATGCAAGGGCGCAAAGGGCGCCTGACGGACGAGGATCAAAAGGTGTTGGCACAGTCCCGCAAGCTGATCGACGAGGCTTTAGCGGTTCGCGGCGAGTGGGGCGTGCTGTGGCGCGTGCGTGGTGAGATCGACCAGCTCGAAGGCGATTTTGCCAGCGCCATCGACAACTATCAGCGTTCGCTCACCTACAGCCGGGCCGGACAAGCGGCGACGGCACGCCGCCTGGTCCAATTGCTCTACACCCAAGGCCGGCTCGAGGAAGCCAACAGCGCCTTGCAGTATATCGGCAACACCACCACGTCCGACCCCTTGCGGAAGATGGTGGCCGATATCAAGGAGCGGCAGGGCGACGTCAATGACGCCCTAGCCATTGCTCGACAGGACGTCGAAGCCGACCCCAGCAATGCGTCACACCATATTTGGCTGGGCCAGCTCCTCGTTCGCGCCGGTCAGACCGAGGAAGCGGAACAGGCATTCCGCAACGGCGTCGAACTGAGTCCCAAATCGGTCGAGTTCTGGGAAATGCTGGTGCGACACTTGATCGCCAGCAAACAGCGCAACAAAGCCGTGGAGGCCGTCCGCGAAGCCGCCAAATCACTCGCCGAAGATCCGCTCGCCATGGCCCGCCTTTATGAACGAGTCGACGACAAACAGCAGGCCGAACACTACTACAAGCAGGCCCTGGAACAGCACCCGGATGATGTACTGGCCATGCGCCGCATGGTCGAGTTCTACTTGGGCGCAAACCAACAGGACAAGGCGGTGCCCTACCTCGACCGGATCATCGCGGTCGCCGGAAAGGGTGACAAAGCCCAGGAGACGGCCGTTCAGTGGGCGCGACGCAACAAGGCACAGGTGATGGCGTCCAACGGCGACTACGAAAACGTCACGCAGGCTGTGAAGCTGATCGAACAGAACGCACAGGCCAGTGGACAGCTCGGCCCCGATGACTTGTTGGCGTGCGTGATGCTGCTTTCGAGGCGGCCGGAGCCTGAGTCGCGCGCGAAGGCGGCCCAGTTGCTAAAGGAGCTGGAAAAATCCCGCCCCTTGCTCCCGCGCGAGCAAACAGCGCTCGCCCAACTGTACTCGAGCACGGGCAAGTGGACCGAAGCACGTGACTTGATGTTGGCCGCGATCAGCAAGAAGAGCGACGATCCGGACATTCTCATCAACTTGGCCACGGAGCTGATCAATCACGACGAGTATGAAGACGCGGGCCGCTGGGTGGATCGGCTGGAGGACATGATCAAGCCACCGGCACAACCCACGGACGCGACCAAGCAAGCCGTGCGCAATTTGCGCGCTCGATTGCTCGTTCATGCCGGGCAGAAAGAACAAGCGGTGCAAGTCCTCGAGAGCCTGGTGCCCAGCCCGTTGCCGCAAAACCAGCTCTATCGGCTGGAGGTGGTTTCGAAAATGATGGAGTCGCTGGGCCTGAACGAGGCCGCTGAGCGACTGCTCGATGATTACATGTCTCAAGAACCACGCGGCGCAATCGCCATGGCCTCGTACCTGGGGCGGAAAGGGGACACGGAGCGAGCCTTCGCCCTGCTGGACGATTCACGCAAGAACCAGCCCATGATCGAGATCCTGGCGTGTGCCCTGGAAGGGATCCGTCGCCATCGCGAAAACGCCACGCCCGAGCGCTATGCCACGCTGGAGAAATGGGCCAAGGCCGCCATGGAGAGCGAGGCTAACAAGCAGCAAGTCCAGCTGCTCTTGGCGGAGACGTATGACCTGCAAGGCCGCTATGACGACGTGATCAAGATCTACCGCCAGGTTCTCGCCGATCCTGAAGCGACCACCTATCAAAAGGCGCTCGTCAAAAACAACCTCGCATTCGTGCTCGCCGTTAGCAAGCCACAACCCAACACCCTGGCAGAGGCCGTCAAGCTGGCCGATGATGCCATTCGGGTGCTAGGTCCCACTTCCGATCTGCTGGACACGCGGGCTGTGGCCTATCTTGCCCAAGGTAAGGTCAAGGAGGGACTAGCCGATCTGCGGACCTCGGTCAGCGATCGCCCCACGGGCAGCAAGTACTTCCACCTTGCTCAGGCCGAAAAGCAGGCCGGCAATGTCGATGCGGCGCGCACCGCGTTCGAAAAAGCCAAAGAGTTCGGGCTGGACGCGAACCAACTCACGCCGATTGAAATCAAAACTTTCGAGCAGTTGAGCAATTCGCTCAAGTAGCTGCTCATAGGAACTGCCGCAGAGCGGCCCAGATCCATTTGACAGGAACGGACATGGACAAGGATGCCCCTGGTGTTTGGCGGCGCTGTTTTGAAAGTTGGCCATCTGAGATGGAGCGGCGCGGCGTGCTCGTCACCGCCTTCGGCGAGCAGATCCTGTTCGACAATTTCGCAACCAGCCCAGACCTGCTACTGGTCGAGCGCCGCGCTCCCGACACGGTGGGCGCGCGAACGGTCATTGTCAGCTACGATCAAATCGCGGCTCTGAAGATTGTGGACGTCGCGAAGGCAAAGGCTTTTCAATCCATGGGCTTCGTGGCACCCCCCTCGCGCAAACCCTAACGCTCGATCGCCGTGCTTTGATGGCAGCCTCCGCGCACCCCGAACCGCTCACTGCCGTCCAAGATCGCGAGGCTCAGTCGCTGTACGCGAACTTCTGCCGCGTACTCGACAGCGGCGACGAGCTGGTCCTTGATTTCGGCCTGCATGTCGAATTGGGCGCCGCGAAATCGCTGATCGCTCCGCAGCGGATCGCACTTTCGCCCTACACGGCCAAGCGGCTATGCGAAGCGCTCAAGGCGACGCTCGAAACCTACGAGCGCAATTTCGGTCCGCTGAAAACCGACATCCAAGATCGGCTCGTATCGCGCCCCGTCTGATTGCCCCTGGCGAGTAGACCGCACATGCCCGAGTCCGAACGGCTGTCGAGCGGGGTTCCCGGGCTGGACGAGCGCTTGGGCGGGGGGTTGGTACCAGGCACTCTGACCGTCCTGCTGGGGGCAACTGGAATAGGCAAGACCCAGCTTGGAATCCAGTTTGCCGCGGCCGGTCGGATGCGCGAGGGAACGCCGGGCGTCATTTTCGACATGACCGCGCGGCTGGACTCGCAAAACCATGCGGACTACGCGAATCGTATTGCCGATTGGAGCCTCACTGAATACCCGCGCCGCCCATTTTCGCCAGCGGGTTATTTTGACGAGAGCCGCGCGGCGGGCACCTATTTGCATATCTTCGACCAACGCGGGCGGCGCGTCACGGCGCGCGACCTGGACTTTGACGCGTGGCACGACTGGCAGGCCGAGCTGGCCGCCAAGCTAAACCTGACGATCGACTTCTTTTATGGCAACTTCGTGCGCGGAGTGCGGCGCGTCGTCATCGACGGGATCGAGCCCGCCGATCGGCAGAGCGAGTCGGTGCAACACGAGCTATTCGAATACGTGTTCCACCAGGTGCTGCGAAAAGAAGCGACGTGGGTGGCGCGCGATTTGTTCCGCGAGTCCTATCGGGCTCATGCGGCCCAGATCGAGCGCCACGCATACGAGTGCGGCAACATCGCATCGCTGTTGTTGGTGACCTCGCACGAAACGATGCTCGACGAGCTGATCGCGCGCCCCTTGTCCAATGGCGACTTGCTGGCAGCGGCCAACACCGTCATTTACATGGGCAAGGTTCGAGAAGGCGGCCGCCTGCTGCGCGGTTTATATATCGCGAAGCACCGCGGAAGCGCCTGCTCGGACGAGATCGCGCATTACACGATCGGCGAACGCGGGCTCACGCTCGAGTAGCGATCGATTGATCCACTCCGCGCGCCCGGCTTACATCCCCGCCTGCAAAGTGCGCGCTCGGGCCATGGCGTCTTCGGCTTCTGGAATGTGGCCTGCCCGTTGGAACGTGACGCTCATGGCGGTGAAGCTGAAGGGGTCGTTGGGTTCGAGCTCGCAGACTTTCAATCCGTGCCGAATCGCCTCGTCGTGGCGCTTAAGCCGGCCATAGATCACGGCCAACGCGGAATGCGCCAAGGCGTAGGTCGATTCCTGTTCGACCAAGCGCTCCAGAACGGCCGCTGCACCTTCCAGGTTGCCAGCATCCTTCAGTTTTTCAGCTTCCGCGTACAGCTCTTCGTTCGTGGGCATGCCAGCTTTCCCGGCCGGTTTATTGCGGCCTGCAAGCGAGATCTCGGAGGCGAGCGGCCCGATGCCGCTATCGCATGCTAGCGAATTCTAACAACTTCAGCCTGGGTAGGCGCGCCGCGGTCTG
Source organism: Pirellulales bacterium (assembly GCA_035496575.1). Taxonomy (GTDB): domain Bacteria; phylum Planctomycetota; class Planctomycetia; order Pirellulales; family PALSA-1355; genus PALSA-1355. The sequence continues at coordinate 1,132 of DATJEN010000163.1, read as the reverse complement.
CACGAAAGGGCCAAGCTGTTCGGGCGCAAGGCTTTGATGGTCCACTGCGCGGCCCCTTCAGGCACAACCACGGTTCGCCACAACCGAGCGCGCAAGCACAAGCCGCACGCTCCTCAAATGCGGCATTTTGGGTTGCACTGGCACGTATGGAAAAACCGATAACTCGTGTGGAGAGCCGCTTCGGCCCACGCCAGCAACTCTCCGCAAGAGAGTCCCGCCTCGCCCAACCGACTGCAGCCGCACGTCGCACGCCACAGCGGACGTTAGTCCGACCTCGATCGTCGCCCACCTGGAGATCTCGACGGTGAACATCCACCCGCAAGCGCTCGTCAGTCCGCACGCAACGCTCGGCAACCGAATCACAATAGGTCCTTTTGCGATCGTGGAACCCGATGTCGTAATCGGAGACGATTGCACACTAGCCAGCCGAGTTGTAATCAAAAGCGGGACGACGCTCGGGGACAACAACACCATTCATGAAGGCACCGTGATCGGCGGACTTCCGCAACATACGCGCATGCCCGAGAAACTTGGCCGGGTGCTAATTGGATCTCACAATACCATCCGCGAGAACTGCACCGTTCACCGTGCCTTGCACGAAGGCACCGTGACCACGGTCGGCAGCAACAACCTGCTGATGGTCGGAGCGCACGTCGGCCACGACAGCCTGGTCGGCTGCAACGTGATTCTCGCGAATAATGTCCTGCTCGGCGGATTCGTGAACGTGGCCGATCGCGCGTTCGTGTCGGGCGCCGTCGGCGTCCATCAGTTCTGCCGCATCGGCCGCCTGGCCATGGTCGGCGGTTGCGCCCGAGTCGTGCAAGACGTCCCGCCGTATGTGACGGTCGACGGGCATAGTGGATACATCGTCGGGTTGAACCTGGTGGGGATCAGGCGCAACGGCTACACCCCTGAAGATGCCGCCCAATTGAAGGCCGCTTATCGGCTGATCTACCGGCGCGGCCTGCGCTGGGTGGAAGTGCTCGAGCAGTTGCAGAAAGAGTTTCCCAGCGGGCCGGCGGCGGACTTCTATCCCTTTCTGTCGCAAGGCACGCGCGGGTTCGTGCAAGAGCGCCGCATGCCGCCGGGCGCCACGCTGAAGCTGCGCCGCGACTCGGACGACGAGCAGCTC
>DATJEN010000162.1:0-25864 GCA_035496575.1 Pirellulales bacterium | reverse complement strand
GTAGGCGGCACGTGGGTGATTACAGGCGGAGCGCGCGGCATCACGGCCGAATGTGCATTGGCATTGGGCCGCCGTTTCAGGCTCAAGCTGCATCTAGTCGGCGCGTCGCCGTTGCCGCATCTCGACGAGCGAATGAGAAATCTTTCGACCGAGGAGCTCAAGGCGCTCAAGACGACGGTGATGCGCGAAGCGCGCGCGGCCGGGCGCTCGATGGACGGCGAATGGAACCGCGTGCAAAGAGAGATCGAGATCGATCAGGCTCTGCGCCGTTTCGCCGATGCGGGCGTGGAGGCCACGTATCATCAATGCGACGTGGCCGATGCCGCGGCGCTCGAGCGCGTTCTGGATGCGGTCCGCCGCTCCTCGGGACCGATTGAAGGAATCGTACATGGCGCCGGCATCGAGCGCGCGGCCAGCTACGAGCGCAAGAGTCGCGACGCCGTATTGGCGACGCTGGGGGCCAAGGTCGATGGCGCGATGCATTTGATTCGGCTCACGCGCAACGACCCTGTGCGGCACTTCGTTGGCTTTGGTTCCGTCAGTGGCCGGCTGGGTAGCAATGGACAAACGGACTACTGCCTGGCCAGCGACACGCTCTGCAAATTAGCGAGCTGGTACAAACACGTGCGGCCCGGCGTTCAGTCGGTTTCGTTCCATTGGCATCCCTGGGCGGATATCGGCATGGCGGCTCGGCCCGAGTCGGCGGCCATGCTGCGCATTACCGACGGACCGACTCAGATGCCAAAAGAAGAGGGCGTGAGTCATTTCTTGCGCGAACTGTATGCGGATGCGCCGGAAAGCGAAGTGCTGATTACCACCTGGGAATACCACGGCCGCTATTACGGGACGGAGCATCACCCGAAGGCGGGCGCAGAACAATCCTCGCCGCTGGCGGTCGCCGAGGAACCGTGGGAGCCGTTTCCGGTAAAGGCCATCGCGTCGCGGCACGAGCTGAAACTGGTGTCGGCCCCACTGCCGGCGAGCGCTCGTGGGCAGGTGCGCTGGGAAGGCGCGGCTTGCGTCCTGGGAGACAACCCTGCCGCGCAAGCGTTGGCCGATCGCCTGGTGGCCGAAGGCGTCGTCGTTCATCGCCTAACGGGCGCGGGTTCCGTGGATGAGGCGGTGCACTCGATCGAAGCCCTCTACCACGCGCAGCCATTCCGTTACCTGTTCCTGATGACAGGGCGGGATGAAAACCTGCCCGAGTTGCTCGACCGCGCGGGCTGGCAGGCACGACGCAGCCGTGGCGTGGATGTGCCGTACCTGGCCGCACAACATTGGTTTCGATTGCGGATGAGGGCCAAGGACAAGACGCCGGTCACCATCGTGGCGGCCACGTCGCTGGGCGGCGACTTCGGCCTGTCGCACCAGGTGGCGAACCCAGAAGGCGGCGCGATGACGGGTATGCTGAAGTCGATTTTCATCGAAGACAGCCGCACGGCCGAGCGCGAGGTGCGCGTCAAGGCAATCGACTTGCCGGCCGACGAGCCGCCGACGGCCGTCGCGGAGGCCATCTGCCGCGAGCTGGCCGGCGACGATCCGAATGTGGAGGTCGCTTATCAGCAAGGCCGCCGCTCGGTGTTGCGTTCGCTCGTCGTGCCGGTTGAGTCGTACCCCAAGCGAAAAGAAATACACGGCGGCACGTGGGTCGTAACCGGCGGCGCGCGCGGCATCACGGCGGCCGCGGCGCTGGAGCTCGGCAAGCGGTTCGGGCTCAAGCTGCACCTCATCGGGCGAAGCCCCGCGCCGCAGCCGGATGCGCCATGGCGCGGCGCCGACGAGCAACAGCTCAGTCAGATCAAGGCTCAAGTCGTCAAGCAGGCGGTCAACGAGGGCCGCTCGCCGGAGAAAGATTGGGAACGCATTAAGAACGACATGGAGATTGATGAGAGCTTGCGCAGGTTTGCGGCCGCCGGCGTAAACGTCGGGTACCATTCCTGCGACCTGGCCGATTGGGATCGCCTGGCCGCCACGCTGGAAGACATCCGCCGCGCGGATGGCCCGATTGAAGGCATTGTGCATGGCGCCGGCTACGGAAAATCCTTCCGCTTCGGCACGCGCAGCCGCGACGTCTATGAGCGCACGCTAGCGGGCAAACTCGACGGAGCGGTGGCCCTGATGTCACTCACGATGCGCGATCCCTTGCGATACTTCCTCGGGTTTGGGTCGATCGGCGGACGATTCGGCGGCAACGGCTTGAGCGATTATGCCGCCGCCAACGACATGTTCGCCAAGCTGTGCGCTTGGTTCCACGGCCGGCGGCCCGACTGCGGTGTGGGGTGCCTCGAGTGGCAGTCGTGGGACGAAGTGGGCATGGCCATGCTCGGCGATAGCGCCGTCGGCACGAAAGGCGTGTTGAAGATGGACTTTATCTCGCCCGCCGAAGGCATCGAGCACCTGTGTCGCGAACTGAGAGCCGGGCTGCCAACCACCGAAGTTGTGATCACCGACGGTTTCTTCGAGCGAACGTTTTTTCCGTTTGCAGTGAACGCCGCCTCCGCTGGCGAGCCGAGCACTGGGAAAGCTGAACTCGGCCGCGTGCCGCTGGTTGAGAAGGTGCAAACGCTTGACGGAGGCCCTGTCGTCGAGTCGGAGATTTCGTTCGAGCCCGGCGTCGACCCATTCTTGCTCGATCATCAACTGCGCGGGCGCCCGCTATTGCCGGCCGTGATGGCGCTGGAAGCCATGGCTGAGACGGCAAGCATCGCCGGCGGCACGCCGGTTTCAGTGATTCGGGACGTGCAGCTTATTCACGGTTTTGTGTTCCAGACGGAGCGCACGATGCCGGCCCGCGTGCGCGCCACGCCGCAGGGAGCAGAGATTTTTGAGTGCGAGCTATTGAGCGACTTTCGCAATCGAGCGGGCAAGCTCATCAAGAAAGATCGCGTACACGTGCGGGCAACGGTCGACCTGGCCGATCGCCGGCCTGCGCTCGCGGTTGCCATGGGCCAGCCGCCATCCGAGTGGCGCCCGTTTGAGTTTCAAAACATTGGTCCGCTCTATCATGGTCCCAGCTTGCACGGCGTGAGAGCGACGAATTTCAACGAGAAGGGGGGCTGGGGCCAATTGGTGGCGCTATCGCTCGGCAAGCTTGGCGGACCGCGCCGCGCGAAAGATTGGATCGTGCCCGCCACGCTGCTGGATGCCGCGTTTTATGTGTGCGGGGTTCACTCGTGGTTTAGTGCCGAAGGAGCCTTTTCGCTGCCCTCGTCACTGGAGGCCGTGCGGTTGGGCCGCATGCCCCACGATGACGAGCCGTGCCTGATGAACTTCGTATGTCGAGAAGTCACGTCTTCGCACGCGATTTACGATTTTGACGTGTTCGGTGCCGACGGCCAGGCCTTGCTGCGCGTCGAGGGGCATCGCGTAGTTATGATCAAACCGTAGAAAACATTCGTCGCACAACACCATGATCGATGTGACGCATTCCATCGCGAACCCAGCACGAGCGCAACGGTCGCTTGCAGCCGGAGCCGCCGAACGCGCGCTCGTTTATCGGCGATATCGTTCGCTACGGCAGTTCGATGAACTTTCGAGCGAGCCGGATCTCAAGTGGCTGACGGCTGGGGAGCGCGCGGAGCTCGGATGGTGGCGCGATCGCGGTCGACGACAAGCTTCACTCGCGGGCAGGATGCTTGCCAAAGAGCTCGTGGCCAATCACGCGGGCGCGACCTATCGACGCGAGGAGGTTGAAATCCTTTCGCGCGACGAAAAGAGCCGCGGCAAGCGGCCGCGTATTCGCTGTCATGGGGTCGAGCAACCATGGTCGGTGTCGATCACCCATAGCGAAGGCGGAGTGCTCGCGGCGCTGTGCGTCACCGAGGGCGTGCGGGTTGGAGTTGACCTGGCGCGGACCGATGGACTGTCAGACGCCTTTGTCCGGCTGTGGTTCACGCCCGCCGAACAGGCGTGGCTGCGCGAAACGGATTGTTCGAGCATTGCCGGCTTCATTTGGGCGGCTAAGGAAGCCGTGTACAAAGCCTGCAACAACGGCGAGAGCTTCTCGCCACGGGACGTTGAAGTCTTGCCGCACGAGCGATGCAGCTACCGCCAGTCGCCCCTGGCCGATTATTCGCTTCGCTCCTGGAGCATCGATGGACACATCGCAGTGATGGTAACCGTAGGCACCGAATAAACGATTTCTCATTACCCCGTACACCAAACGAGCGGCTCGTAACATGATTGATCTCACCGGACACGTGGCACTGGTAACCGGCGGCTCGCGCGGCATTGGCCGGGCGTGCGCTTTGCGGCTGGCGGAAGCCGGCGCGGACGTCGTTTTGAATTACGTCGTCAATCGGCAGGCGGCGATGGACGTGGCCGACCAGATCGCGGACATGGGCCGCCGCGTGCTGGTGGTGAAAGCCGACGTCAGCGAAGAAGACGACGTGCGCAGCATGATGGATGCCATCCGCGAGCACTTTGGCAGGCTCGACATTCTGGTCAGCAACGCCGCGACGGGTGGATTCCGGCCACTGCTGGCCGCGACCGCACGCAACTTCCAGGCCGCCTATCAGACGAACGTGCTGGCGCTGTTGTACCTGGTGCAGGCGGCGTTTCCGCTCTTGAAGCGCGATGAAGGCGAGCGGCGCTCGAAAGTGATTGCCCTTTCGAGCCACGGTTCGCACATGGCGCTGCCCCATTATGGACTCATCGGCAGCTCGAAGGCCGCGCTCGAAAGCCTGGTGCGTCACTTGACTCTCGAAGTTGGCGATCGCGGGATTAATGTCAACGTCGTGAAGGCCGGGCTGGTCGATACCGATTCGACGCGGCGCATTCCGAATGCCGACCTGATGTTCGAGGGCCGCAAGGAACGCTCGATGATGGGCGAGCGCATGTTGACGGCCGCGGACGTGGCCGACGCCGTGCTCTTCCTGGTGAGCCCGCTATCCGACCTGGTGCAGGGCGAGGTGCTCACGGTCGACGGCGGGGCGGCGATCCATCCTTAGCCGCGGGCCGGAGTTACGTGCAGCCGGCCCGGCACGAAGCAGTCAGACGAAGCAGTCAACTGCCCCGCGCAGCGGTTTCGCTGAGCTTGCGCACATACAGCGCGAGAAAGTCTTGCACGTCCTCGGGCGCAAACTGCCGCGGGTCGCAGCGCACGCACACGGTCAGCTCGCCCGCATATTCCAAGAGCAGGATGGCGGACCTGGTCAAAGGCCGAATCGGCGTGACGGCGAGGAACCGCTCCAGCAGCAGGTTGCCGGCGACGAGCTTTCCGTCGCGGCGCGGCAGTCGCGACTGAGAGTAGATACGTCCCAGATTGCTGACCACTACGGTGGCAAAGGCTTTGCGGCGCCCCAGTGCTCGGCGAAGGAGGCGGGGAAAACCTGCCGCGAGGCCCAACCCGCCCAAAAAATAAAGCGCGAGCTTCCAGTCTTTGATTTGCTTCATTTGGCGGCTGACGGCGCTGAGCAGTTGCTCTCGGCTGGCATAGTCACGCCTGGCGGGCGCGACGAAGGCATAGCCAATTTGGTTCGCGGCCGGCATCTCGGCGTCGTGTCGATCACGAATGTTAACTGGCACGTTCACGCGCAAACTGCCGCGCGAGGGCACGCCGTGCGCGGCGTTCCAGTCGTCGAGCGCCAGCAACATGTCGCGCAGCGCGATGTCGTTCAGCGTGACGCCGGCGGCCGTGGCCGCGGCGCGCAAGCCACCCAGAGCGGCTGAATCGAGCTTCGCGGTCGCGAAGGAAAGAATCGGCTGCCGCGCGTCTGCCTCGGCCCACGAACTGCCATCACCCGCGGCGCACTCGGCTTGTGAGTTGGCATTCCGCCGGGCCGGCGCGGCCAGAATCGCCACGCGCGAAAACAAGATCCAGCTCCATAGCCACAGCGTGACCCACAGGTCTCGCAGTCCCGTGAGCAGGCCACCAGTTGGCGGATCGGATGCTAGCTCTCCCCTGCGAACGAGCAACTCTGGCTTGAGGGCCGGGAGCTGAACGCGCTCGGCTTCGCCGACGATTTCGTTATGGTAGCTGGTGAGCAATTCGTCGGTGAACTGCACGGCCGCGAGCCCATCACAACAGGCGTGGTGCATCTGCAGGAAGATGCGCGAGCGACCCTCCGCCGTTCGAACCCACACCCGCAGGCCCGTGTGCGACGCGAGCTCGATCCGCTGTCCGTCCGCATGGGTGACGGGGGCGCCGTCGGCGGCCCAGTCGATTGGGGGAGCGTCGCCGGGCGCATCCTGCCAACTGGCAAAGGCGGGCTGCTCGTCGAGCGTCGCAGTCAGCAAAGGATGACGTGCGAGAGTCGTGGCCAGTGCCCGCTCGAGGGCCGCGCGGGAGACCTCGCCCGTGAAGCGCAGCTCGATGGGATAACTAGTCGGGTACGCGGGGCTATCGTCGAGCCAAAAATAGGTCTCGAAAGGGGTTAGGCGAAGAGGGAACACCAGGCGGCAACTCAGAAAAACTTGGCTGCGGCGCTGCCGCGGGGCTACGGCTCACAGTCTCATCACAGGTGAGCGAGGTGTCAAACTTTGGCGATTACGAAGCAAGCGAGCCAGTTAACAAAAAAGTTACTGAACCACCCGATAGAATTATTGAATTCACTTGACCCTGATAGGATAACACCGATGTCGGAAGTACGGTTTAGTCGTTTTTGACGGGTGCGGGGGCTCGATTCCGGGTTTCCCGTCGACCGGCGCAACCACTTCAGACTTGTACGTCCCGTCTCGTGCCGCCGGAACCGGCACCTACTGTATTTGAGAAGAGGTGTCTCATGAGCTCCCGCTCTCCTCGTGCGCGTCTGCGCGCGCATCGTGCCCGTCCCTTGGCTTCGAAGGCCCTCCACAAGCGAACGTTTCGGGTGGAACCCCTCGAAGACCGCGTTTTGTTCGCTGTCGACGTCCGTTCGTACGATGGCAGCGGCAACAATCTGACCAACACCACGTGGGGCAGCGCCGGAGCCGATTTGCTCCGCACCGCGCCGGCCGAATATGGCGATAAAATCTCCACGCCGGCCGGCTCCGACCGCGCGAGTGCGCGGCTGATCAGCGATCTGGTTGCCGCTCAAGACGACGACATCGTCAACAACCGCGATTTGTCGGCGTTCATCTATGCGTGGGGTCAATTCCTCGACCACGACATCGATCAGACGGTCTCGGGCACGGCTAACGAAGCGCTTCCCGTCAGCGTGCCGACCGGGGATCCGTGGTTTGATCCAGCCAGCACCGGCACGCAAACGATTCCGCTCACGCGCTCGTTGTTCGACAGCGCGACGGGCACGTCCACCAGCAACCCGCGCCAGCAGATCAATAGCATCACGGCGTTCATCGACGGTTCGCAGATCTACGGCTCGGATGCCACGCGGGCCATGGCGCTGCGCACGCTTACAGGCGGGCACCTGAAAACCAGCGATGGCAACTTAATGCCCTATAACACAGCTGGCCTGACCAACGACAACCCCTTGGGCGCGCCGGCGGGGTCGTTGTTCTTGGCCGGCGACACCCGCGCGAACGAGAACATCGAGCTGACGGCCATGCAGACCTTGTTCGTGCGCGATCACAATCGTTTGGCAGACAAGCTGGCCGCCGCGCATCCGACTTGGAACGACGAACAAATCTACCAGCAGGCGCGACGGCTCGTGATCGGCGAATTGCAAACGATCACCTACAACGAGTTCTTGCCGGCGTTGCTTGGCAAGGCGCTCCCCGCCTATACCGGCTACAAGCCGAACGTGAACCCGGGAATCGCCAACGAGTTCTCCACGGCCGCGTTCCGCCTGGGCCATAGCCTTTTGGGGGACGACGTCGAGTTCTTCGACAATCAGGGTCAGGAAACCCATGACCCGACGGCGCTGCGTGACGATTTCTTCAATCCGCAACTCGTCAGCCAGACGGGCATCGATCCAATTTTGAAGTACCTGGCTTCGGATCGGGCCCAGGAGCTCGATAACCAGGTGGTCGATGAAGTGCGCAATTTCTTGTTCGGCGCGCCCGGACAAGGCGGGCTCGACCTGGCCAGCCTGAACATTCAGCGCGGGCGGGATCATGGCCTGGCCGATTACAACACCACGCGCGTCGCGTATGGGTTGCCGGCGGTCACGAGCTTCGCCCAGATCAGCAGCAACCCCGAAACCCAAGCCGCGCTCAAGCAAGCCTATGGGAATGTGAACAACATCGACCTGTGGGTGGGCGGCCTGGCCGAGGATCACGTGCGCGGCGGCAGCGTCGGGCCGTTGTTCTCACGCATCTTGACCGATCAGTTCACGCGGCTGCGCGACGGCGACCGCTTCTGGTACCAGCGCGACCTGACAGGCGCCGACCTGCAGTTCGTGCAGGGAAGCAAGCTCTCCGACGTCATCCGTCGGAATACCACTACCACGAACCTGCAAGACAACGTGTTCTTTTTCCACACGACGGTCACAGGCGTGGCCTTCCTCGACTTGAACGGTGATGGGCGGCAAGAACGGCGCGAAATGACGCTTTCGGGCGTGAAGCTGCAACTCGTGGACGAGGATGGCAATGTCCTAGCCACGACCAAAAGCGACAAGTCCGGCCGATACACGTTCAACGAAATGGAGCTCGGCACGTACCAGGTGCGGTTGACCTTGCCGCGGATGCTCACGCACATGACGCGCGATTCGGTGATCACGCGCTCGGTGACGATGACGCGCGGACAAGAGATTACGCTCAACTTCGGAGTGCGCCTCACTGCGTGGCATTAACGGAGGGCGCGGCTCTGCATAGAGCCGGGCTCATTTGAGCTAGGACGGCACACCGCGTGCCGTGGCGCTTTGCCGGCTGAGTGCCCCCGCAACAGCCGGACGGGCGTCACGCGCGCGGTCTTTTATTGCGCGCCAGCCGCGACCAGCGTCTAGGCGGTTTGCAATTTCGGGCTGCCGGACTCGACCACGAAGGAGGCGCGTGTTTTGAGCGGGGCGCCCGGACGCGTGACATACTCCACGGTCCGATAGTCGCTGCGCCAGGCCTGCGGCGTGATCTCGCAGCTCACGTATCCGCGCTCCGCGTTGTAGAACTTCACAAACGGATTTTCGGCCAGCCGCTCGGACAGGTTCTCGGTGTTGCCTTTGCCATCGCCGCCCGAGGAGATGGAGGTGCCGACGAACTCGGCGGCCACCGTGGGCGAGCCCAGGTCGTCGAAGTCGGCAATGATCTCGTTGGCCCAGTTGCTGTGAATGTCGCCAGTGAGCACGATCGGGTTGCGAATCTTGTGCTCGTGCAGAAAGCGGATCACGCGGCGGCGGTCCATTTCATAACCGGGCCACTGATCCATGCTGTGCGTAACAGCGTCGCCCAGGGTGAAATCGACCTTGGCCATCATGACTTGCTGAGTGAGCGCATTCCACATGGCGCGGGAGCCTTCCAGGCCTTTTAGCAGCCAGTTGCGCTGCGTCTCGCCCAATATCGTGGCCTGTGGGTCATACACGCCTTCGCAGGGCGGCTTGTTGCCGTCCCCGCATGGTTGTTGCGTTCGATATTGGCGCGTGTCGAGCACGTAGAACTCGGCCAGGCGCCCGAACGACACCCGGCGGTAGAGCGACATGTCGGGCCCATGGGGAAGCTGCAGCCGGCGCAGCGGCATGTGTTCGTAATAGGCCTTGTAAGCGGCCGCGCGTTGGGCGCGGAACTCGTCCTCGGTTGTACCGGGTTTTTCCTGCGTCAGGCCGGCATAGTTGTTCTCGACTTCGTGGTCATCCCAGGTGACGATCCATGGCACCGCCGCGTGCATCGCTTGCAGAGCCGGGTCGCTCTTATATTGGGCATAGCGCGTGCGATAATCGGCAATGGTCTTGAGCTTCGGTCCGACGTGCCGCCGCACGCCCCCATTTTTTGCGGGACCTTCGTAGATGTAGTCGCCCAGGTGAATGACCAGGTCCAGGTCCTCACGCAGCATGTGCTCGTACGCCGTATAGAAACCGGTCTCGAAATGCTGACACGACGCGAACGCCAACCGCAGCCGATTAACCGGAAGCTCGAGCGGCGGCATCGTCCGCGTGCGGCCCTTCGGGCTCAGCTCGCCGCCGGCGCGAAACTGATACCAGTACCAGCGATCGGGCTGCAAGCCTTCGACTTCCACATGAACGCTGTGGGCCCAATCAGGCGTGGCGACTACGCTGCCTTTCTGCACCACGCGAGTTAGCGCTTCGTCCTCTGCGATCAGCCACTCGACTTCAATCGGCACGTCGGGAACGCCGCCGCCTTCCAGCGGCTTGGGCGCGAGACGCGTCCACAGCACCACGCTTTCGGGGCGTGGTTCGCCGGAGGCGACGCCGAGCTGGAAAGGATAGTCGGAGAACGTCGCTTGCGTGGTGACGGCGCCAAACGACCGCTGCGACCAGAGCGCGGCCGCGGAAAGCGAGCTCGTGACGGCCAAAAAAGCTCGTCGCCCGATGGGCTTCGACTCCGAGATCCAGTACAGGGGCGTCGACATGGCATCTCCCAAGAATGCGCGCGAGGGTTGAGACGCCGAACATTCTGAAACGCCGCGCTCCCCGCGTCAAGAAAGCTCATCAGGAGCTAATCGAGTCGCTTTCGAGGACCGAAAGCTGGACCTTGCGGTTCGAGTACGAATCAACGCACTCGAGTTCGCGCCCCTTCACAATGCGTTTGCCCGATAGGGGACCCGACCTGGCAGTGGCGATGGTCCACTCGCCGTATTGCGGCTTGCTCTCGCACACGATCGTGACCCAATCGTAAAGGCCACCCAGCGCGTGGCAGCGCGCGGTGTTGGTGAAATGAGCTCGAAAGCGCCGCCCACGACGTTCGGTTTGCAAGATCGGCAGCCAGGCTGCGCCGGTCGGATTGAACCGGTGTGGGGCGACGCGCGGCAGGCGGTCGCGCTCGGCTTTGCCGCGGTACTCTTGATCGATCGCCAAAAGCTCGCTCACGCTTACTCCCGTGGGTGGTTCCACACGGTCGACGCGCGACAGCGACGGCAACCGCCGGCTCAGGCTATCGCGAATGGCGCGCACGCGCTTGTCGCCGATACCATCCACGCGCCGCAAACGTCCATCCTGCGCTGCGCGAAAGACTTCTTCTAGATTGGAAGCGCCGAGTTTTCCGCGGATGCGATTGGCGAGCACAGGGCCGACGGTGGGCAAATTGAGCAAGGCGTCCGCGGAGGATGCCTTGCGGCGCAAGCGGTCCAGGAATCGCAGCCGGCCGCGCTTTACGAGCTCTGCAATTTTCTTGGCGAGCGAAGTCCCGATGCCCGGCAGCTCTTCGAGGGCAGCCAGTCCACCGCTGCGATAGAGCTCGGCAACGCTCAAGGGCCAATTGCGAATTTGATCGGCCGCGCGGCGGTAGGCCGACAGGCGGAAGGGATTGGCCAGTTGCAGCTCGAGCAGGTGCGCGATCTCGTCGAGCGAGTCGGCAATTTGCGCGTTGGTTACCGGTGCGGGGGCAATCTTGCGTCGCATCGTGAAGCTGAAAGTCGGTAAAGAATGTGTAGAAGAGCCGCTACTAGAATCATAGCGCGCACGTATACCGATGTACAGGTACCGGCGGCACCGGGGTCGCCAAAAGCCCGGTGCTGCTAGCTGCAAATGCTAGCGGCCGATTGAGGCTGGATTTTACGGGTCGATCGCTGCGACACCGGGCTCGCCGGCGAGGCCTCGCCGCGGGCTTGGCCTCGACGGCGCTTCAATCGTTCAACCGCGATCGCCAGCGCTGAGCCCCACACCAGATGGGCCGCGATCATGAGCGCGGTTCGTTGCGGTGGGTGTCGTGTTGCCGGGCTCAGCAGCCCCAAGCGGGGCAACAACCCGAGATAGCTGCCGGCCCAGACCGCCAGACCGTAACCCGCCCCTTTCACGATTGGCGGCAGATGGATCGACTCCTCGGCAAGCGCATACGGCACGCCCATGCTTCCGCCGTATCCAAAATGCGAGACCATCGTCGCCACACGCTCCTCGTCTTCGCCCAGCCGATGCCGGATGCCGAGCGAACGCGCGACATTGGCCGTGATTTGCCGCGGCGGCAGGGCGTACCGCTTGGTCAATCCCATGCGACGATGCATGACCTCCATGGCAATGGTCATGGGCAGCGTAGCCGCCAGGCCAGAGATCGCTCCGCGTAACAAACCGTTCATGAGGAAACCTCGCGGTCGCGAATGTCCTTATTCCGCACGGCCGCCGCCTTGTCATACACTTCGCGTGCCGCAGGCGATCAACTGGCCACCTGGTTTGCCACGAGCGCCAATGCCCGTACGCTCTCGAGCGTGTCGGCGTCCGCGGGCAGCTTATCGTGCCGCCAGCGCGCCATGCGCGGAAATCGCATCGCCAGCCCTGCCTTGTGCCGCTTGGAGACCGCAATGGCTTCGAAGTGCAGCTCGAACACGAGCCGTGGCTCGACGGCTCGCAAAGGTCCAAACTTCTCGATCGTGTGCTGGCGGACAAAACGGTCGACCTCGTGAATCTCTTCGTCGGTCAATCCGGAATAGGCCTTTGCGATCGGCACCAGCGTTCCCTGATCCCACACGCCAAACGTATAGTCGGTGTACAGACTGGCACGGCGGCCATGACCGCGCTGGGCATAAATCAACACCGCGTCGATCGAGTAGGGCTGGTTTTTCCATTTCCACCACACGCCCTTGGGCCGCCCCACGCCGTAGGATGAGTTGCGCCGCTTGAGCATCAGGCCCTCGACCGCACGAGCGCGCGCTTCGGCCCGCAAACGCCCGAGCTCGCTCCAGCTATCGGCGGCGACAAGCGGCGAGACGCAAAGCGGCAGCCCGGCGGGAACCAGCATGACGAGCTCTTCCAGTTGCGCGCGGCGCTCGCTCAAATCGCGGAAGCGAATGTCATCGCCGGCGACCTCCAGCAGGTCGTAAGCCATAAACGCGACCGGAGCTTCGCTGCGCAGCTTCGTGCTCACGGTTTTGCGTCCGATTCGCTTTTGCAAAACGGCAAAGCTGAGCGGCCGACCGCCGCGCCATGCGAGGATTTCGCCATCCAGCACGACGCCATCGGACAGAGATCGGCCGATCTCAACCACGTCGGGAAAGCGGTCGGTGATCAGCTCCTCGCCCCGCGACCACAACGAGACTTGCCCGTTGCGGCGAATGAGCTGCGCGCGGATGCCATCCCACTTCCATTCGACTTGCCAGTCCTCGACGGTGCCTAGCTCTTCGAGCGGCATGTCGAGCTGGTCGGCGAGAAAAAACGGGTAAGGGCGGCCCGAGTTTGCGTGCCCAGCGGCGAACGAGGTCAAGCGTTCGAAGTCCGGCCCGCTGGGTTCCCAGGGGCCCATGACGCGGTGCGCCATTTCGGTTGCAGCCATTCCACTCGCCGCGGCCAGGGCGCGGACGACGAGCGTGCGCGCCACGCCCACGCGGAACTCGCCCAGTATGAGCTTATGCCACACCAGGCGCTCCAGCGAATCGAGTTCTCGCCAGGTGCCAACGACGATCTCGCGCTGGGCCTCAGCACCCAAACGCCCGAGCGGCGCCACGCGCTCGCTGGCCAATTGGGAAAGCGACATTTCGGTGCCAGGCCCGCGCTCCGGCAGCACAAGCGCCAGTGCCTCCGACAAATCGCCCACCGCGTCATAACACTCTTCCAGCAGCCAAAGTGGAATTCGCGCTTCCTGAGCGGCCCATTCGCGCAGCAACCGCGTGGTGACAGCGCGCTTGAGCTTGCGGCCCATCAAGAAAAACAAGCCCCAAGCTGCATCCGCCGGATCAGCCGCTTGAAAATAAGCTTCGAGCGCGCGGACCTTCTCGCTGGTGCGCGTGGTGGCGTCGAGCTCGGCAAATAATTGTGTAAACCGCCGCATCAAGTTTCTTCGCCCTGGGTTTCGGGCGCATCGGGATCGGAGAATGGCGCGGGTGCTGCCTGGCCATTGTGTTGAGTCGATGACGGCAAATCTTCGGATTCAAAAGCGGGGCCGGCGGTTTCGCTGGCCAGCTCGCCTTCGAACGCGGTTTGCATGACCGACGCGCGAATTCCGCGCTCGTTGAGCCAGTGAGCCAGGACGTCGATATAGCCATGGGTGACGTAGACCTCTTGTGCCTCGCTGGCGGCAATTGCACCGAGCAGGCCTTCCCAATCGGCGTGGTCCGAGAGCGGAAATCCAGCGTCGAGCGCGCGGCGGCGACGCATGCCGCGGATTTGCATCCAGCCCGACGCCATGGCCGCCGAGAGTGGTCCGAATTTTCGCAGCCACGGAGTGCCAGCCGCGGATGGCGGCGCGATCACGAGCGCCCGCCCGCGAGTGGCGCGCGCGTTGTCGCGTGTTGCGCGCTCGGTCGGCGGAAGCCGAACTCCAGCGGCTTCATAATGCGGCAGGAACCGGTCAATCGCGCCATGAACGAGGATCGGTCCGATCGCCGGATCGAGGCCCGCCAGAACGCGTTGGGATTTTCCGAGCGCGTAGGCATACAGCAGGCTGGTGCGTCCCTGCTCCTGGTTGCGGCGCCACCAGGCATGCAGGTCGTCAAAAACGTGGGCCTCATCGCGCCAGCGGTAGATCGGCAACCCAAACGTGGATTCGGTCAAATACGTGTGACAACGCACGGGCTCGAAGGGGGCGCAAGTGCGGTCAGGCTGCGTTTTGTAGTCCCCGCTGACGACATACACCTGGCCCGCGTGCTCGAGGCGAACCTGGGCGGATCCCAGGATGTGGCCCGCCGGATGCAAACTGACGCGCACGCCATTCAGATTGAGCTCTTCGCCATAAGCGACACCGTCAATCACCGCCTCGCGACCGAGCCGTTCGGCAGCCAGCCGCACTCCTTCCGAGCTCGTCAAATACCGCGCAGAGCCGAGCCGCGCATGGTCGGAGTGTGCATGGGTGAGAATGGCCCGCGCGACGCCCTGCCAGGGATCGATATGAAAATTGCCCTGACGGCAATACAGGCCAGCGTCAGTGAGCTCGATGAGTGGCAACGGCATGCGCGAGGCGCCTTGGCCAGCGCGTCGCGGCCGGCAGGTTCATTATAGCGCGAGTCGAGACATAGGACCGCACATAGCGCGTTCGGAGTCGGAGAAAGGAGCGACGCGCGGCTAGGCTCGTCGACAACTTGGGTGGGGCACACAATTTGCTATTATCGCGGCGAGAATCGTTTCGTTCCCTCTTTCCACCAGGAGAGCCGTTTTATGGCCAAGGGAAGCAAATCGAGCTACACCTCCAAGCAGAAACGCAAAGCGAAGCACATCGCGGAGAGCTATGAAGACCGCGGCACGAGCGAAGGCGAAGCCGAACGCCGCGCGTGGGCGACCGTGAACAAGAGCTCGGGCGGCGGAAAAAAGTCGGGCAGCGGCCGCGGCAAAAAGTCGAGATCGGCGTCTTCGAAGAAAGGCGGCAAGAAGGGCGGTAAAAAGGGCGGAAAGAAAGGCGGTAAAAAATCGTCCGGCAAGAAGAAAAAGGGCGGCAAGAAAGGTGGTCGCAAAAAGGGCGGCCGCAAGAAGAAACGCGCGTGAGTTGCCGGACCAGCGAGTGATCGCGCAATAGAAACACGTGAGCAACCGCCGACGTCGGTCGATCGACGGCTGCTCGCGTATCTGCCGTGAGACAAGCTACCGTGTTACGTTCGGTGTGGTCATGTGGCGATGGTCCACACGATCACCGCGCATCAAACCGGCCAGGCCAGCCAGTCCGATCAGGCCCAACCAGCCCATATCAAAGCCCCAGTTGTCGCGATCGGCGGCGCGGTCCGTACGCGTCGTCGCCGCCGGCGTGCCTGTAGCAGGGGCGGCCGGCTCGTTTTGCTGTGCAATGACGGAACCTGCCGTCACCATGCCCAACCCGAGCACGCCAACTGCCACGGCATTCTTGTAGTGCCTCAACATAGAACTACCTCCATCCAAAAAACGAATATCGGCGAACCGCCGAGCCCGGGGTAGAAAAGTCGCATTTAGCATGCCCTGCGGCTGAAAAAGAACCGCCCGCGGGCCGGAATGTAGCGCGACTTCGAGGTTATTGGTCGGCGGCCCGATAGCCCAGCGCTCGGTAAAACTCCGAAGCCTCGCGCCACAGGGCGTGTGTCTCCAGCCAGATTTGCCGTTCGCCCGCATCCCACACGGCGGCTTCCAGAGCCGAAACCAACAGTCGGCCAATGCCGCGGCGCCGGGCGACAGGAGACACAGCCAGCCAGTGGATCACCGGTCGATCACCAGCCCGGCCTTGCCGCCGAGCCAGGCATATCGTGCCGAGCGAAATTCCGCTGGAATCATCGGCGAACCACATATTAGAAGAATTCCACCATGATTTGCTGAGAAACTCGCGTTCAAAATCGGCTTGATCCCACTCGCCGATACCTAGCCTCTGGCGGGCGAAAGCCTTGCGCCGAAGCTGAATCCAGGTTTCGACGTCCTCTGGCCCGCAATAGTTTCGCAGAGTTATCCCTGTTAAAAGCGGCAGATCGGGCCGCGAAACCAGGATTTTGGTCAACTGCTGGACGTCCATCGTTTGAAAATGCAGAAGGTTTGGACGGAGCCCATATGATAGAACTCTGTCACGACTTACAAGATATGGTTGTATTGGTGACTGTTTAATGTCATACTTGCGCATTGAGCAAGAAATTCGTGCAGATTTTTGGCGGAATCAGGCCTTCCAAGTGGAAGATCGGCGCAACCAGTTGCTGGAACTCGTTCGCAACCGCGGCTTTGCTTCGCTGCCGGAGTTGGCTGAGCACTTAAAAGTGTCGGAGTCCACCGTCCGCCGCGACCTGGATTATCTGGAAGAAACCGGGAGCGCCAAGCGGACCCACGGCGGCGTTTTCTACACCGGGCCCACTCCCAAGCTGCCCCCGTTCGACGAGCGCCAGCCTGCCCAGTGGGACAAAAAGAAGCAAATCGCCGAGGTCGCCGCGCAACTGGTTGAGGAGGGCGACACGGTGCTGCTCGACGGCGGCAGCACAACCTATGAAGTCGCCCGTTTACTGGTGGGGCGTCGTCTGCAAATCGTGACCAATTCGCTGCCGGTCGCCAACCTGTTCGCCTCGAACGCCAATAGCGACCTGGTGCTCGTAGGCGGCTACGTCTATCCACGCACCGGCGTTGCCTTGGGTCCTTATGCCAACCAGATGCTCGAGCGGCTGAATGTGCGACGCACGATTCTGAGCGTGTCGGGCGCCAACGAACGTGGGTTCTTCAACAGCAACTTGCTGTTGGTCGAAACCGAGCAAGCCATGATGCGGGCCGCCGACGAGGTGATCGTGGTGGCCGACAGTTCGAAGTTTGGTCGCCAAAGCTTATCGAGCTTGTGCGGCTTGGGCGACGTGCAGCACCTGGTGGTCGACGAAGAGATCTCCGAACGGTGGCGTGAGGCGATTGTCGCCGCAGGCGTGCAGTTGCATATGGCCACCCTCAACTCAACCCAAACTTGAAGTTTTACGAACGACGGAATCATATATGCCGGCTGTCCTCGACCGCTCAAGCGTTGAACGCCTCGTGCGAGAGCTTGTAGTCGACGCGTTCACATCGAACAACGGACGAAAGCGCGCGTCCGAGTTGGTGGTGAGTATTTCCGCCCGGCACCTTCACTTGAGTGACGAACACCTGGAAACCTTGTTCGGGCCGGGCCACAAACTTACCGTCCACAAGCCGCTGTATCAGGACGGATTTTTCGCGGCGGAAGAAACCGTGATGGTGGTCGGTCCCAAGCGGCGCATGCTGCCGGCGGTCCGCGTGCTTGGACCCACGCGATCCTATAGCCAGGTCGAGCTGGCCTTCACCGACGCGATTTCACTGGGCATCGATGCCCCGGTTCGTGCCAGCGGCAACATCGCCGGCAGCGCCGGTTGCGTGTTGGTCGGCCCGCGCGGCGTGGTCGAGCTGCACGAAGGCGTGATTCGCGCGGAGCGTCACGTGCACATGAACCTGGAGCACGCGGCTTTTTACGGCGTGAAAAATGGCGACCGCCTGGCGCTACGGATCGAGAGCTCCTGTGCCGTAGTCTTTCAAGACCTGCTGGTCCGCGCCGATAAGACGAGCAAGCTGGAAGTGCACCTTGATACCGACGAAGGCAACGCGGCCGATCTCGACCGCGCCACGAAAGTCGAGCTTATTTCGAATCACTAACTAAACCCGTTTCGAATACCCCATTTCCTTTGAGGAGAGTTTCCATGGCCAAGACAGTCGACGCGCTCGGCATGGTCGAGACCAAAGGGTTCATCGCCCTGGTCGAAGCCAGCGACGCAATGATGAAAGCCGCGAACGTGCAGTTTCTCGGCTGGGACAAAGTAGGCAGCGGGCTGGTCACCGCGTTTGTGACCGGCGACGTAGCTGCCGTGAAGGCCGCCACCGACGCGGGCGCAGCCGCGGCGGGCCGCATTGGCGAAGTCGTGGGCGTGCAAGTCATTCCGCGCCCGCACGACGATCTGGGCATCGTGATTCCCGAACCGCGCAAGAAGCAAGCCTGACCCAACCTTCCTTTCCAACCATTACCTGAACACAGGAAAGAACGAACATGAACACTGCAATCGGACTGGTCGAAACCAAGGGCTTGATCGCGCTGGTCGAAGCCACGGATGCGATGGCCAAAGCGGCCAACGTCGAAATTGTGAAGCGCGTTTCCATCGGCGGCGCCTACGTCACCACCGTGGTGCGCGGCGACGTCGGCAGCGTGCGCGCCGCCGTTGAAGCCGGCGCCGCGGCCGCCACTCAATTAGGAGAACTGGTCGCCAGCCACGTGATCCCGCGTCCCAGCGATGGCCTGGTCGCCGCGTACTTGACGTGAGAACCAGTGCCGTTGGCACACGCTGATCTCGCGTGATGAGGATTTGGACGCATGAAGGTTCTGGTCGCCAACCTGGGCTCAACGAGTTTCAAGTATCGGCTGTTCGAAATGGCCGATGAGCGCCAGCTTGCGCGCGGAGGGATCGAGCGTATAGGATCGCCCGAGAGCCGCTGCGTGGTGGAGATCGGCGCCACGAAGCGAGAGCTGGTGGCAAACGTGCCGGACCATGCGGCCGCGGTGCGACGTTGCTTGGAGCAATTAACCGATGCGGAGATCGGCTGCTTGAAATCAGCCGCGGAGGTCTCGGCCATCGGCTTCAAGGCGGTCCATGGCGGCGGAACTTCGGGGGTGCAACGCGTCACGCCCGCCGTGCTGGCCGACATGGAGGCCATGAGCGAAGTCGCTCCGGCGCATAACCCGCCCTATGTGAAGGCCATGCGGCTGCTGGGCGAAAAGCTGCCCGAAATTCCGCTGGTGGCCGCGTTCGAGACGGGCTTTCATCACACGGTGCCGGATCGGAACCGCTACTACCCGGCGCCCTATGAGTGGGCCGAAAAGTATCACATCAAGCGGTGGGGTTTCCACGGCGCCAGCCATCGCTATATCGCGGGTCGAATGGCCCAACTGCTGAATCGTGACAAGTTCCGCTTGATCTCGTGCCACTTGGGCGGTTCCAACTCGCTGTGCGCGATTCGGGACGGCCACAGCGTGGCGACCTCGATGGGAATGAGTCCGCAGTCGGGCATTGCCCATAACAACCGCGCGGGCGATTTCGATCCTTTCTCGCTGCCCGTGATCATGAAGCAAACGGGGCACTCGCTAGCGCAAGTGCTGGGCGATTTGGCCGAGCGCAGCGGATTATTGGGGCTCAGCGGCGTCAGCGGCGACGTGCGCGATTTGGAACGAGCGGCTGCGGATGGCAACGCGCGAGCCCGCCTGGCGCTCGATGTGTTTACTTCGGACATTCGCCATGCGCTGGGCGCCATGCTCGTCGAGCTGGGCGGCGCGGACGTGATCGCGTTTACGGGCGGCATTGGCGAAAACGGCGTGGCGATTCGCGCGGCGGTCACCGCTGGTCTCGAGGAGCTGGGTATCGTCCTCGACGCGGAGGCAAACCGAGCCGCGCAGGGTGAGGCCCGCGTCAGCTCGCCCACCAGCCGCACGCAAGTGTGGGTACTGCCCACTAACGAAGAACTGATCGTGGCACGACAGACAAAACAACTATTGGAAGCGCAGGGCTGAACCATGTTCCTCGCCAAAGTCACCGGATCGCTGATCGCGACCCAAAAAGTTGAATCCATGGTGGGGCATAAGCTCCTGGTCGTCGAACCGTATCGCCTCGATCCCACCGACCGCAATCGATTGGTCACGACCGGCCGCACGTTTGTGGCCGTCGACACGTTGGGCGCCGGGCAGGGGGAGTTCGTCCTCATTACTCAGGGATCGAGCGCTCGGCTCACGCCGGAAACCAAGAATTTGCCCATCGACACCGTCGTGGTCGGCCTGATCGACACGGTGCACGTGGACCAAAACTGCGTGTTCCGCCGCGAAGGCGCGGAACTTTAAGTCACAAAAGCTAGCGACTGGCAACCAGCGCAAAGGAATCAACCAGCATGCAAGCTACGGAAGAACTGATTCGAAACGTCGTGGAACAGGTGCTGACCCGCATCGGCAGCACCAGCGTGGGCGGGAATGGCCGCACGTACGAGGGCCGCTACGGCGTGTTCGACTGCGTGGACCAGGCGGTGGAAGCCGCCACGCGGGCCTTCGAGCAACTCAGCGAGCGCTCGCTCGAGGACCGCAAGCGCATCATTGACCACATCCGCCGCATCTCGATCGAACAGTCGGTCGAGCTGGGCACGATGGAGATGGAAGAGACCAAGATCGGTCGGCTCGATCACAAAATTGAGAAGCTCAAGACCCTCGGCGAGCGCACTCCCGGCGTGGAGTTCATGCGTAGCGAAGTCTTTAGCGGCGACCATGGGCTGGCCGTCATCGAGCATGCCCCCTTCGGAGTCATCGGAACGATCACGCCGGTGACGCACTCGCTGCCCACCATCACCGGCAATGCGGTCAGCATGATCGCCGGCGGAAACACGCTGGTCGTCAATCCGCACCCGGGCGGCAAGCGCGTGGCCGCCGAAGGCGTGCGCCGCTTCAACCAGGCGATCTATCGCGACCTGGGAATCGACAACCTGATCTGCGTGATTGCGGAACCGACGATCGAATCGGCGGATGCCGTCTTCAAGCATCGCGGGGTCAAGCTCATTTGCGTGACGGGCGGGCCGGCCGTGGCTCGCGCAGCCATGCAGTCGAGCAAGCGCGCGATCGTGGCCGGGCCCGGCAATCCGCCGGTCGTGGTCGACGAGACGGCCGACCTCGATCGGGCAGCCCGTTCGATCATTCAAGGCGGTTCCTACGACAACAACTTGCTGTGCATCGCGGAAAAAGAAGTATTTGTCGTGTCCGAGGTCTTCGACGCCATGATGTCGGCCATGGAACGCGCGGGCGCGGTGCGGCTCAACTCACGCGAGATCGAGTCGCTCACCAAAGTTGCGATTGCCGAAACGGGCGAAGGGCAGCATCGCCACCAGGTCGCTGCCAAGGATTTCATCGGTCAGGACGCACCCGTGCTGGCCAAGGCCGCGGGACGACGTATTCCCGACAAGACGGACCTGGTGTTCGGCGAAACCGACGAGTTCCACCCTTTTGTTTCCGTGGAGCAGATGATGCCGTTCGTGCCATTTGTTCGCGTGCGCGACGTCGACGAAGCCATCGAAAAGGCGAAGCTCTACGAGCATGGCTTCCGGCACACAAGCATCATCCACTCGAACAACGTGCGCAACATGACCCGCATGGGACGCGCGCTCGATACGACCTTGTTCGTGAAGAATGGGCCGTGCATGGCGTCGTTGGGCTTGGGAGGGGAAGGCTATTTGTCGTTTTCCATCGCCACGCCCACCGGCGAAGGAGTGACCACGCCACTGACGTTTACGCGCGAGCGGCGCTGCTCGCTGATCGACGACCTGAGAATCTTGGGCAAATAGTTGGAACTTTAGCGAATGCAAAACGGAATCGTCATCGGCAGGGCAACCTCGACCAAGAAGCATGCCTCGATGCAGGGCTGGAAGCTGCTCGTGGTGCAATTCTTCGGGGTCGACGGCCGCACGCCCGACGGCGAGCCGGTAATCGCGGTGGATGCTCTGGGCGCCGGGCTCGGACAGCACGTGTTGCTGACGAGTGATGGCAACGGCACGCGTTCGCTGCTGGGTAGCGAAACGACGCCGGTCCGCTGGCATGTGATGGGAATTGAAGACTGAGCATGGCCGCCAACAACAATCATCTGCCGGCCCGCGCTGAGATCGAGGGAGCGGTGCGCGCCGCGCTATCGCGATTGATCGAGCAGCCGCCCGGCAACGGCCAGGCAAAGGCAGCCGGCGAGCTGGCGGTGAGCGACAAGGTCGTGGCACTCGCGCATTTGGACGGGCGATTGGACGGGGTCACGCGGTTGGTGGTGCCGCGCGGCGCCGTGCTGACACCCGCCGCGCGCGATGAGCTGCGCAGGCGCGGGATCGCGCTGGCCTCAGCGGTGGAATCGCGCAACGACACGAAGCGGACACTGGTTCTGGTCTTGGCTGAGTCGGGTATTCAGGCGGCGCCCTTGGTTGCCGCGCTCGAGCGCGACGGAGCCCGTGTTCAAGTCACGAATGGAACCTGCGCGGCAGGCACGGTTCTGGAACTTTGCCGGCGCGTGCTCGGCGAGAAGTGCTTGGGCCTGATACTGACCACCGCTCCGACTCTGGTGCTGTGCCTGGCGAACCGACAACGGGGCGTTCGGGCATGCGCGGCTCATGATGTTCAAACTGTTTCCGAGGCGATCAATAGCATCGCGCCCAACTTGTTGGTAGCCGATCCACGCGGCCGCGGCGCGTTCGAGCTATCTCGCCTGACACGTAACTGGGCTCGAAGTGGCGCAATGCCCTGTCCGGCAGCGCACCAGGCCTACCTGGACTAGCAAACGAAAGAACCCATGCGCATCTGCGAAGTGATTGGAACGGTGACGCTCAGCCGGTCGCATCCAAGCCTGGGCATGGGCTCTTACCGCCTTGCGGTACCGCTGACGCTTGCCGAGCTGACACAGGGCAGCGAGCCGGCCGGCGAAGACCTTGTGGTGTACGACGAGCTGGGGGCCGGCGTCGGCAGCCGGATCGCGACGAGCGAAGGCGGCGAAGCGGCTCAGCCATTCCTGCCGGAGCAGCGGCCCGTGGATGCCTATAACGCGGCGATTCTTGACGAGATCCAGATCGTGCCGGTCGCCGAGACGCAATCTTAAAGCAAACAAAGTTAACTCGCTTCAAAACGGATGGCTGAATGAACAACGTACATCAACTCAAATTGGAAATCTGCGACATCGGGCGTCGCATTTACAACAAGGGCTTTGCGGCCGGCAACGACGGAAATATCAGTTTCCGCCTCGGTCAGAATGAGGTGCTGTGCACGCCCACCATGGTTTCCAAGGGATTCCTAAAGCCCGAGGACCTGTGCACGTGCGACATGGAAGGCAAGCAGCTCAGCGGGCGCCGCAAGCGAACGAGCGAAGTGCTGTTGCACCTGGCAATCATGAAGGAGCGGCCGGATGTGAAGAGCGTGGTGCATTGCCACCCGCCTCATGCAACGGCTTTCGCGGTGGCTCGCGAGCCGATCCCGCAGTGCGTGCTGCCCGAGGTCGAGGTGTTTCTGGGCGATGTGCCGATCACGAAGTACGAGACGCCTGGCGGTCAGGCCTTTGCCGATACGGTGCTGCCATTCGTGAAGAAGAGCAACGTCATTATCCTTGCCAACCACGGTACGGTGAGCTTTGGCGAAAGTGTGGAGCGCGCCTATTGGTGGACGGAAATCCTGGACGCTTATTGCCGAATCCTGATGCTCTCGCGCGACCTGGGTCGCGTGAATTACTTCACCGAGGACAAGGAGCGCGAGCTGTTGGACCTGAAGACCAAGTGGGGTTACGGCGACGCACGATTAGCGAAGGGCATGGAGAATTGCGACATCTGTGCGAACGACGTGTTCCGCGATAGCTGGAAGGAAAACGGGATCGAGCGGCGGGCCTTCGAGGCTCCACCTGCCATGCGGCCCAAGGCGGCTCAAACGAGCTCGCATCAAACCAACGGCAACGGCGCAGCGCCCGCGGATCAAGAAGCCTTGGTGAAGATGATCACGGACCGGGTCATGGCAGCGCTCAACGGCAAGTAAACCGGAAATTAGCGAAATGAAAGTCAGCATTATTGGTGGTGGTGGGCTTGTTGGTTCGTGCGCGGCGTTTGCCTTGCAAACCGGCAAGATCGTGCGCGAGCTTGCGCTTCTGGACGTCAACGCCGAGCTCGCGGCCGGCCAGGCGCTCGACTTGTTGCACGGCGCGAGCTTGATGGCCGACCAGGTCATCACCTGGGGCGGCTACGAGCACATTCCTTCGAGCGACGTCATCTGCATCACCGCCGGGTTACGGCGCAAGCCCGACGAAAGCCGCCTAGACCTGATCAACCGCAACGTCGACTTGTTCCTTGGAATCCTGGGAGATATTCAGCGCGTGGGCCATAAGCCCAATGCCATCGTGCTTGTGGTATCCAACCCAGTCGACGTGCTGACTTACCTGGCCGCCGAGCGGCTCGACCTGCCACACTCGCGCGTGATTGGCCTGGGCACGCAGCTCGATACCATCCGCTTTCGAGCCCTCATCGCCGAACAACTCGCTGCGCCCGCAACCCAAGTCAAGGCGCTCATCCTCGGCGAGCATGGCGACAGCATGGTGCCGATCTGGTCGAGCGCCACGATCGCCGGATTGTCGCTCGAGAAATTTCCGGGCTGGAATCCGCATCGCGCCAACGAGCTTTTTACGCGCACCAAGGGATCGGGCGCCGAGGTGATCAAGAAAAAGGGCGGGGCGGGCTTTGCCGTGGGATTAGCTATCGCGGAAGTCATCGAGGCCATGGCCCTCGATCGCCGCGCCATTCTGCCTGTCTCGACCGTGCAACGAGGTTGCTATGGCATTCGCGACGTGGCCTTGAGCGTGCCGACTGTGGTCGGCCGCGAGGGCGCGATCGCGACTCACGAGATCGAGCTATGGCCCAAGGAAGTTCAAGCCCTGCGCAAGAGCAGCCAGGTGCTACGCCAAACATTGGATGCCGTCGTTGGGCGGCTGAAGCGAGCCGGCTAAGGCACGCCCCAAAACCTCAATACTTCAAATGCAAAAATCACTCGATCGAAAACTTGCCGCCATCCACGCCGACCCTGCGGGCGCGAAGGATTTTATCTTGGCCGATGCCAAGGACGCCGACATGGCGTTCGGAATCGGTGCCCCGGGGCAATCGCCCGAGATGCATGCCGGCGAAGTGCGCATGCGGACCTTGGCCGAGTACCGCGAGAACATTCGCCAGATTACACGGCAGGGCCTGGTCGACATCATGCTCATGTCGGCGAGCACCAATGACGCGTTGACGATTGGCGAGCGGCTGTTCGAAAACAGCCACGTTACCCCGGCAGCCCGCGCCAACGACGCCACGGATATCTTCGCCGTGCGGCACGGGCGTTATATCGCGGAACCATCGCAGCCGTTCCGTTCGGCCTCGCTCGACCATATTCAATGCGGCCACGTCGATTGCAAACCGGAAGAACGGTCACGCGGCGCGAACTTGGGGCTGTATAGCGTTACGTTCAACAACTCGCTCGCGGACGACCTGGTCTCGCTCGAGCACTATCGCCGCTTCCGTGAAGAAGCGGAGCAAAAGGGCTTTCGACATTTCCTGGAGGTCTTCGATCCAAATCGCCCGCAAGGCTTGTCGTCCGATAACACGCCCTTTTTCATCAACGACGCCATCGCACGCACATTGGCTGGCGTCGCTGCGGCAGGCCGCCCGGTCTTTTTGAAGATCGTGTATCACGGTCCGCGCGCCATGGAAGAGCTGGTGTCCTACGATCCGCACCTGGTGGTCGGAATCCTGGGTGGGAGCGCCGGTACCACGTATGATGCATTCAAACTGATTGCCGAGGCCCAGAAATATGGCGCCCGGGCGGCGCTGTTTGGCCGGAAGATCAACAGCTCAGAATGCCAGTTGGCCTTCGTCGAGTTCTTGCGGCGGATCACGGAGCATGAGATCACGCCCGAAGAAGCCGTGCGTGCTTATCACGGAGTGCTCGAGAAGCTGAACATCAAGCCGAATCG
>DATJEN010000161.1:0-18704 GCA_035496575.1 Pirellulales bacterium | reverse complement strand
GAAGGTTTGGCCGCCTATGTCAAAAGCAGTCCCACCGCGGCAGGCTATGAAGAAGTGTTCGTGCCCGGCGAAGTCGAAGAGCATTCCCGCGCCCGGCGGCTGGCCGATGGCATTCCCATCGAGCAGGGGACCTGGGAACTCATCGACCGGATTCGCGACAGGTTCGAAATTGCCGCGCCCACGCCACGCGCGAGCTGAACGGCCCACTATCTCCCTTGCTGCGATCCTCGAGCGGCTTGCTCGACGACGCCCGCGCGTCCATTCCCATCTTCCGATGGCTGCGTGTACAGCCGCAGCTCGGCCACGTTGGCCAAACGCTCGGACAGCCCCGGTATGGCTGCCGACAAGACGTCCTCGATCCGCGCCGCCAGGATGAATTCCATTTCCTTGGCAACCTCGGCGGGAATCTCGCGCAAGTCCGGGGCATTCTGCTCGGGCAGGATCACGCGATGAATGCCAGCGCGGCGGGCGGCCAGCAGCTTCTCTTTGATCCCGCCCACGGGAAGCACGAGCCCGGACAGGGTGATCTCGCCGGTCATGGCGGTGTCCTTGCGGACCGGCTGGCGGACATACATTGAAGCCAGCGCGGTCGCCATGGCCACGCCCGCCGACGGCCCATCCTTGGGAATCGCCCCGGCAGGAACATGCACGTGAACGCCCGAGCCGCGCAGAATCTCTTCGGAGATTCCGAGCTGGGACGCCTGCGACCAGATGTAGCTTTGCGCCGCCCGCGCGCTTTCGCGCATCACCTCGCCCAACTGGCCGGTCAGCGTCAGATCGCGGCCGCCGGGCAGGTCGACCGCTTCGATGTACAGCACCTCGCCGCCGGTTTCCGTCCAGGCCAACCCAGTCGCCACGCCGGAGGGCAAATCCTTACGCGCTTGCTCGAGCACGAATCGCTCGCGGCCCAGCATCTCGGGCAGGTCTTCCGGACGGACCGTAACAGGCCCGGCTCCCGCCTCCGCGAATCGCACGGCGACTTTTCTAGCCAATTGGCCAATCGCGCGTTCGAGCTGTCGCACGCCGGCTTCGCGTGTGTAACGGCCGATGACGACGCGCAGGGTCTCGTCGGGAATAGAAATCTGTTCGGCCGAAATGCCTGTCTCGCTCAACTGGCGGCGAATCAGGTATCGCTTGGCGATTTCGAGTTTTTCTTGTTCGCTGTAGCCCGACAGCCGCAAAATTTCCATGCGGTCGAGCAACGGCCGCGGAATGGTGTCCAGCGTGTTGGCCGTGGCGACGAACAACGTTTTCGACAAGTCGAACGGCAGATTCAGGTAGTTATCGCGGAACTCGAAGTTCTGGGCCGGATCCAGGATCTCCAACAGCGCCGCCGCCGGATCGCCGCGAAAATCATGGCCAATCTTGTCCACCTCGTCGAGCATCATCACCGGATTGCGCACGTCGGCCCGCCGAATCGCCTGCAGAATTCGGCCCGGCATGGCCCCGATGTACGTGCGGCGATGCCCGCGCAATTCCGATTCATCGTGCAGGCCGCCTAAGCTCATGCGCTCAAACTTGCGCCCGAGCGCGCGAGCGATCGATTGGCCGAGCGAGGTCTTGCCGACGCCGGGAGGTCCCACGAAGCACAGGATGGGGGCCTTGGCGCCAGGATTCAGCTTCAACACGGCCAACTGTTCGATGATCCGCTCTTTGACTTCCTTCAGGTCAAAATGGTCTTCGTCCAAAATCGTGCGTGCCCGCGCGAGGTCCAAGTTGTCGTCGGTCTGGCGATGCCAGGGAAGCTCCAGAATCAAATCCAGGTACGAACGGGTGATCTGATAGTCGGGCGCGGCCGGCGACAATCGCTCCAGTCGCTCCAGCTCGCGACTGGCTTCGCGGCGAACTTCCTCGGGCAGTTCGGCTTCGTCCAGGCGTTTGCGCAGCTCGGCGGCTTCGGCCTGCTCGCCGCCGCCCTCGCCAAGCTCTTGCTGAATGGCGCGCAGTTGTTGCCGGAGCAGATACTGGCGCTGCTCGCGGCTCATTTCCGTCTGCGCCTGGCTGGCGATCTTTTGCCGCAGCTCGACGATCTGCGACTCGCGCGCGAGAAACTCGTGCATGAGCCTTAGCGCTTCGAGCCGCGTGTTGGCTTCGAGCAACTGCTGCTCTTTTTCCAGGTCCAGGCTCAACATCGAGGCCAATAGATACGTCTGGTGCAACGGGTCTTTGAATTGCGACAGGATCTGCCCAACCGCCGCCTGCGATTCGGGCTGCGACATGGCCTGGATGCGTCCGGCGACATCCAGAATGGCGCGTTCGAGCGCTTCGATTTCGGGCCCGCTGTCCGTCGGCTCTGCCAAGACTTGCATGCGCCCTTCCAAGAAAGGCGTGGCATGGCCGGGCTCGACCAGCTCCACGCGGCGCGTGCCTTGCACGATCATCTGCACGCCGTGCTCGCCGCGCTCCAGGCGTTTGATTACGGCTTCTGTGCCGACCGAATACAGGTCCTCGAAGGTGGGGTCTTCAACCTGCGCGTCTCGCTGCGCAATGAGCACGATCGTCTTGTCCTCGCGGCTCATCGCGCTTTCGACGGCCGCCAACGATCGCTCGCGACCGACCGACAGCGGCATGAGCAGGTACGGATAAAGCACCGTATTCTTGATGGGCAGGATGCTCTGCGTGAAGGTCGATGGGGATGAACTCACGACTGGGCTCCCTCGCAAGTCAAGCGAACGATCAACATGCCGTCACGATACTCCGTGTCCACGGCCATCTGGTCGAGCTCGCACGGCAGCTCCAGGCTGCGTTCGAAGCGGTTGTAGGAAATCT
The DNA here is from genome assembly GCA_035496575.1 of Pirellulales bacterium. Taxonomy (GTDB): domain Bacteria; phylum Planctomycetota; class Planctomycetia; order Pirellulales; family PALSA-1355; genus PALSA-1355. Next base: position 15,935 of record DATJEN010000161.1, on the reverse strand, counting down.
CCATGCAAAACGACTGCCGGCATTCGTCCATGCGGACATCGCGCCGCTCGCCGCGCAAAATGACCGTTCGCCCTCGAATCGCAAGCTCGACATCAGCTAGCGGCACGCCGGCCAGCTCGTACTTCAGCAACCAGCCACTGGGCGTCTGGTAAACATCAACGGGCGGCTGCCAATGCGTCTCGCGAAAAGCGCGCGCCAGCACGGTCATCAAATCGCCACCACGTTTTGTATCGCGAGCCATGATCCTGCCGATCGGTTCAGGTAGCGGCCGGTCGCCGCTTCGCCCCTGCGTCGCCTCCGGCCACGCTGGTCGCAATCCACTCACATCGCGTTCGCGCCGCGCCAAACAGCGGCGGGGCAAGTCCGCACGTGCCGCTCTTGGCGCATTTTTTGCAACCCTCACGGAAAAGTCAAAATGGCGCGGCGACTTTCCAGTCGTTTGCAAGACCTGTGGCCAACAAAGGTTCGAAATGGGAGCCTGGCGTGGATTCTCAGACGCAAGCCAGCTACCGGCCCACACTCCTCGAGATGCGCGAGCGCCTGATGCGCTCCGTAAACCTGCTGGAAGAGGGCCTGCGCGAAAATGTCGTCACCCCCGGAGACACGACCAACCTGCCGACGCATCCGGGAGACGCGAACGTGGAGGGCTTGGACGCCCAGATTGAAGTCGCGCAAAACGAAGAGCGACTATTGGAACAAGTCGAAGCGGCGCTCGAGCGCGTCGAAGCTGGCAACTTTGGAAACTGCCAAGATTGCGGCCGCGAGATCTCGCGCGAGCGGTTGGACGCCGTGCCTTATGCACGGTTGTGCATCGAATGCGCCCGCAAGCATGACCGCGAGCGGCCCTCGTGAGAGATTAGCGGCTGAGCACGCTGAGCAGCTCGTCGGCCGCCTGGGTTTCGTCGACTTCGTGCCGTTTCCAGCGCTCGACCAAGGGGGCGAGGCTCGTCGCTCGATCATGAAACCGCTCGGCCAGAATCTGCTGGGCCCGCCGCAACAGCGAGCCGGCATCGCTTGCGGCGGCATCAAGCCGGCGCGGCTGCGCGGAAATGGTTGCCCACAACTCGTCGAATCCCGTGTTCTTGGTTGAGCTGACAGCCAATACCGGAATCGGCCGGCAGCCCGGCAAGCCGAGCAGCTCTTTCACCTGGGCCTGGGTGCGCTCGGCCCCGGCCATATCGGCCTTGTGAACCACCACCACGTCGGCGACCTCGAGCAAACCCGCCTTTTCCCACTGCAGCTCGTCGCCGCTCTCGGGTTGCACCAGCACGACCAGCACATCCGAAAGCGAACGGGCCGCGGTGTCGCCCTGACCGGCGCCAACGGTTTCCAGCAGGATCACGTCGAAGCCAAACGCGGCAAGCGCGCGCGTCATGAGCTCAAGATGTTCCGCTAGCGCCTGGTTTCCTGACGTCGCGGCGACACTACGGATATACAACCCCGCATCTTCAGGGCGGCTCGGCATCCGCACGCGGTCGCCCAGTAGCGCGCCGCCCGTCAGCGGGCTTTGCGGATCGCAAGCCAGCACGGCGACCGTTTTGTTCCCAGCGCGCAGGTGCTCGGCCAGCCGGCCGACGAGCGTGCTCTTGCCCACCCCCGCACTGCCGGTGATGGCCACGACTAGTGCCTTGTTGCTAGCGCTAGCCAGTGCCGCGTGCACGGCTTCGAGCTCTTCGCCGCGCGCGATGAGCGTCAACAGCCGCGCAAGCGCCAGCCGATCACCAGCTCGATAGCGAGCGACGATCTCGTCAAGCATGCGTGCGGCTCCCCTCGTGGCGGAGAAACTCGACGATCTCATCCAGCGGCGTGCCCGGACCAAAGACTCGGGCCACTCCCAGAGCCTTGAGCTTGGGGATATCGGTTTCGGGGATGATTCCGCCCACCAACACGCCCACGTGTTTGAGCCCGGCGGCGCCCAGCATTTCCAGGATCCGCGGCACGAGCGTCATATGGGTGCCGCTCAGCAGGCTGATGCCCAGCCAATCGGCGTCTTCGTCAGCCACGGTGCGAACCACGGCCTCGGGCGATTGCCACAGGCCGGGATAGATGACGTGGAAGCCCGCGTCTCGCAGGGCGCGGCTGACGACTTTCACGCCGCGATCGTGGCCGTCGAGGCCCACCTTGGCAAGAACGATGCGAAGCGGGGCGGAGTGTTCCATGTTCTGTGTCAGCGGGACAACGTTAGGCAAGTCGGCCAAGATGCGGGCAGGCGATGGTGACGCTCCGGCAGGCGATTCACACGACCGTGGCATCACAGCGCCCAAACACGTCGGCCAGGGCGTGCATGACTTCGCTCACGCTGGCGCGGGCCCGGGCGGCATCGACGAGAGCCGGCATGATATTTTGACCTGACTCGGCGGCGGCGCGAACGGTTTTCAGCGTGCGGCGGAAATCATCTTCGCTACGCTCCTTGCGCACGCGGCGCAGGGACGCGATTTGCTCGCTTTCGACCGCGTGGTCGATCGTAAGAATTTCGAGCGGCTTGTCGTCGGCTTCTTGATAGACATTTACGCCCACGATAATCTTGCGCTTTGCGTCCAGCTCGCGTTGATAGGCGAAGGCAGCCTCGGCGATCTCGCGGCGGAAGAAGCCGCGCTCAATGGCCGAGAGCATGCCGCCCAGCTCTTCAATGCGATCGAAATACCGCTGGGCTTCTTGCTGCATCTGCCGCGTGAGCGTCTCGACAAAGTAGCTGCCGCCGAGCGGATCGACGGTATTGGTAACGCCCGTTTCGTGTGCCAAGACTTGCTGCGTGCGCAGGGCCAGCGTCACCGCATGCTCGCTTGGCAGCGCCAACACTTCATCCATGCTGTTGGTGTGCAGCGACTGGCATCCTCCCAGCACGGCCGCCAAGGCCTGGTACGCCACGCGAATCAGGTTCACTTCCGGCTGCTTGTCTTGTAGCGAGCAACCAGCCGTTTGCGCGTGGAAGCGCAGCTTCCAAGAATTCTCGTTGCGCGCCCCATAGTGATTGCGCATCCGCTCGGCCCACACGACGCGGGCGGCGCGGTATTTGGCGATCTCTTCGAACACGTCGTTGTGGGCGTTGAAGAAAAAGCTCATGCGGGGCGCGAACTCGTCGACCTCCAAGCCGCGCGCCAAGGACTCGTCCACGTAATGAAAGCCATCGGCCAAGGTGAAGGCCAGCTCTTGCGCTGCCGTCGAGCCGGCCTCGCGAATGTGGTAGCCGCTGATCGAAACCGGATTCCAACGCGGCACTTCGCGCGTGCAAAACTCAATGACGTCGATCGCCAGCCGCACGGAAGGCTCGGGCGGAAAGTAGATCTCGTTTTGCGCGTGAAACTCCTTGAGCGTGTCGTTCTGGATCGTGCCGCGCAGCGAATGCCAGTCAAAGCCCTGGTCCTGCGCGTTGGCCAGATAGAAGGCCATCACGACCGCGGCGGGCGCGTTGATCGTCATCGAGACCGACAACTTGCCGATGTCGATCCCGGAGTACAACTGCCGCATGTCATCGATAGTGTCCATCGCGACGCCCAGCCGCCCCACCTCGCCAAGCGAGCGCGGGTCGTCGCTGTCGAGCCCCATCAACGTGGGCAGGTCGAAAGCCGTGCTGAGACCGGTCGTCCCCTTGGCGACCAGGAATTTGAATCGCTCGTTGGTCTCGCGCGCGGTGCCAAAGCCGGCGAATTGCCGCATGGTCCACAGCCGGCCGCGGTACATCGTGGCGTGCACGCCGCGCGTGTAGGGGTACTGACCCGGATATCCCAGCGCCGTCTCATATTCCCAATCGTCCAGATTGTCCGGCGTGTAGAGCGGGTCGATCCGCGCGCCGCTAATCGTGGTGGCGGGCTGTTCGCCGGGAAGCGCCTTTTCGACTTCCTCTTGCCACTGCTCCCACAATTTGCGACCAGCGGCTGTTGCCATGTTTGGAACCTCGGTAGATCGACTGGGACGAAAATGTCCCGCGGCAGTTTCGTACGGCAGATTTGTAGTCTAGGACCAAAAAACTGGCCAAACAAGGCGAGGCGCAACACGCCCTGCCGCCCGTCAGCGTGACGCCTCGAGCCGGGCCTGCCACTGCGGCGTGCGACGCTCTAAAAAAGCCTTCATGCCCTCGATCGCGTCCGGCGAGCGGGCATTTTCAACCATGATTTCCTCAGTCACCTGGTAAGCCATTTCCGTCGAGAGGCCAAGTTGTTCATAGAAGCCCCGCTTGCCCAGCCCGATGGTGTAAGGGCTGGCGGCGGCAATCTTTTTAGCTAGTTGCATGGTTGCGCCAGCAAGCTCGCTGTCCGGCACGACGCGATTGACCAACCCGATGCGCTCGGCCTCGTGGGCCGGCACGGGGTCGGCCGTCAACAACATCTCCATCGCCTTCTTGGTGCTCACCGCGCGCGATAGCGCCACCGCGGGGGTCGAACAGAACAACCCGATGCGGATACCAGGTGTGGCGAAGCTCGCCGACTCGGCCGCGACAATCAAGTCGCACGTTGCGGCAAGCTGGCAACCCGCGGCAGTCGCCAGGCCCTGAACCTGCGCGATCACCGGCAGTGCCAGGCCGCGGATCGTTTGCATTGTTTGCGAGCACAGCGCGAATAGTGAGCGCCGCTCCGACTCGGTTGCCTCGACGACTTCCGCCAGATCGTGGCCGGCGCTAAACACCGGGCCCTCGGCGGCCAGAATGACGCATCGGGCCTCGGCATAAGCCTCAGCTTCCTCAAGCCGCTCAAGGAGCTGTGTCAGCGCCGCGCGCGATAGCACGTTTCGCCTGGCGGGATTGTCGAGCGTGATCACGCCCACGTCTTCGTGGGGTTCGAAACGGACGAGCACTTTTTCCATGGCAAACCACACCTGGATCGAATGAGTCGCGACTACCCTTAATTATAGCGCACACCCACTTTGCGAGCGCAAGCAGTCCGCGATTAGCGGCCCGGCGTCAGCTCTTCCCGCAGCCGCCGAGCCAACTCCGCCGTTCGGGCGTCGTCCAGGTGCAAGGGGTTAATTACCAGCTTGCCCTCGGGCAACCCAACGTGGCCCACATAGCAGGGTGGTGAGCCGGCCCGCAGCGCCCGGCATACCGTGAACGCCGTCCGCCCCAGGGTCTTTTCGTCGATAGCGATTTCCAACAGCGGCAGGCACTCGCCGTCGTCCGAGGGTTCGACGCGGCAGCGGACCGGGCAGTTTTCGAGCTGGGAAGCGATCGTTTGCAACCGCCGCTCGAAAGCCACGTTTTCGGCATCGTACTGCCCCGAGGCGAACTGCTTGAGGGCGACCAGGAACGCGACGATTTGCTCCTTGGAAACCTTGAAGCCGCGGCCGATACCGTGGCGCGGCATGCCGGGAAGCGCCGTGCGATCGATGAACTCGGCCGGCGGCTCCCACAGGTCGAAGTGATCATCCATGTCGAGCATCTGCAGCGCGGCCGACATGATCAGATCGCGGCGACCGCACAATAGGCCCGTCGCCTGGGGGCCGCGCACGCCCTTTCCGCCACTAAAGACGACCAGGTCCGCGCCGGCTCCTATGAGGTCCTTCAAGGCCGAGCGCGGAGGAAGCTCCGCCGCGGCATCGACCAGCACCGGCAATTGGTGCGCGTGCGCCCGGCGAATGACGTCCTCGAGCGGGACGCGCGGCTCGCACGTCATCACGTACAACACGCCCGCGGTGCGTGGACCGAACGCGGCTTCGTACTCCCAGGCTTCCGCCCGTCGCACTCCGGCGCCCGAGATGATCTCATGGAACCCGACTTCGACCAGCCGAGCGCCGGCCGCGCGGGCGCCGTGGTCGTAGCTATTGCGATGCTCGCGCGCGATGACAAGCTCGTTGGGAAAACCTTCGCAAAAGGGCAAGCGCTCCATACGGGCGGGATCTGTACCGGCAAGAATGGCGGCGGTGCCGAGCGTCAGCCCGGCGGCGGCTCCGGCGGTGACCAGCCCGGCCTCGGCGCCGGTGGCGGCGGCAATGGCGCGCGACGCGACCGCTTGCAACTGTTCGATGGGCACCGATTGTTGGGCCGCCTCGCAAAACGCGGCCAGCACGGCATCGCTCATGGGCGCGCCACCCAGCCGCGTCACCGCGCCCGAGGCATTGATGATTGGCCGCAAGCCAAGTTGTTCGTAGATTCCCACGTGCGGACCGGACGGTGTTGGATTTTCTGGACAGACAGGATTAAAGCGGCCGGCGGCTGGCGAGCCGATTCTCCGATTGTACTGGCCGCAAGCGGCCCGCAGCCAGCGAGCCAAAAATTGGCCCTAACCAAGCCGGGTTGTTATGATGCAGCCCCGCACGCTCTACTAGCCGACGTTCCCTCGCCCACCAATGGCCCCGCGGTTTTTAGCGATGTTCTTATTTGCCGAAGTTCAAGAAACGGTCGTTTACCAAGGCATCGGCCTGGGCGCCGCGATCGCCGTCGTTTGTTCCTGGCAACGCAACCGCTCGATTATCTGGGCCGCGATCGCGGGCTTCTTTTCCTGGTTTTACGTGATCTATTTCGCGTTAACGCGCAGACCGGACGAAACGCGCTCCGGGTTCTAGCCAAGACAAGTGACATCATGAAAACCCGAATGCCTGTGCTGTTGATCGCAATTTCGGCGGCAATGATCGTTGGCTCGCTGTCGCACGCCGCCGAGCCGGCGGCGCGCGTCTACGAAAACAAGCTGACGCGCTTGATGGATCCGAAACCTCTATTGGCCGATTACCCGGAATTCGTGGAGCCGGTGCGCGAGCTGGTTCGCTATGAGGCCCCGCTGCTCGTGGATGACCCGCATGCCGATCTCGACGTGCGTGCCTGGCGATTTTCGTACAACGCGCGCGGCATCATCGAGATGCCCAATCGGCTCGAAGCGCGACATACCGCAGTCATCATGGTGCATCCTTGGGGAATCGATGACGGCCAAGGCTGGCGCACGCCAGAGCCCGCCGGAGCCGCCGATTTCTGCACGCCCGACAAAAACCATCTCGCCGGCCGCCACACGCGGGAAGTCATCGATCCCTTGCTCAAGCGGCTGCGCGGCAAAGCCGCCTTCATCTTGTACAGCCTGCCAGGCCAAGAAGACCCGATTCGCAAAAAGCTGTACCGCTCGTTCACCTCGCGACCCGGACCCGCAGAACGGGCGCAAGGAGCGGTCGAGCTCGCCGCCAAGCTCAACAGCTTCAGCTACCGCGGACAGCCGGTGATCGCGCGATTTCCGCTATCCAGCGAAACGCCCGTGATCGACTACTTCAAGCAATTTAGCGGGCTGGACCCCGGCCCGGCCTTCAACAACGCCGGATTCTGGGAGCTGCCGATTCCCATCACGCGCGACGTCGATGCCCAACCGGATGACGTGGTGATCTATGACGCGGCGGGCTACGAGCCGCTGCGGCAATTCCTCAAGGACAATCACATCCGCCACGTACTGTTGACGGGCTACGCCACGGAAATGTGTTTCTGCAAAACGACAGCCGGTTACCAAAACCTTTCCAAAGATTTCAATGTATTCCTGGTGGGCGATGCCACGCTCGCGACATTCCCCGCCAACTCGAGCCCGCGCTTCGCGACGAATGCGGCCATTTCATTCGCCTCGCTGGAGCATCCGATCACTCAGGTGTCGTGGATCGAGCTGCACGCAGCGAAGAAATAGGATATCCGGACAACACAGGGTAACCGCCTGGCAGGAGTTCGATCATGAAACTTTGGTTTGCGGCCGTGGCCTTGTGCATGTTCGGAATTGCGGGTGTCACGCGCGGTGAGGACGCCACCTTGGGCCGCAAAATCGAGCAGTTCTCGCTCATCGATGCCCACGGCAAGTCGCACAGCCAAGCGGAGTTTGCCGATAGCAAGGCGCTTGTCTTGGTGACCTTGGCGACCCAGTGCCCGCTGGCGCGCGCCTACGCGCCGCGAATGGCCGAATTGGCCACCGAGTTCGCTCCGCGCGGCGTCGCCATGATCGGCATCGCTCCTGGCGCACCGGAAACTCCCACGCGGCTTTCGCGTTTTTCGGAGAACCACAAACTCACCTTTCCGCTGCTGAAGGACCAGGGCGGCGCGCTGGCCGACAAGCTGGGCGCGACGCGCACGCCGGAAGCTTTTGTGCTTGATCGCGATGGAATCGTGCGCTACCACGGGCGCGTGGACGACCAGTTTGCCGTGGGGGTGCAACGCGGCACAGTTGAAAGCCGCGACCTCGCCGACGCGCTCAACGACGTATTGGCCGGCCGGGAAGTGGCCCGCTCCAGCACGCCCTTCACCGGGTGCTTGATCGCCCGCGCAGACAAGGTCGAACCGAAGGGCCAGCTCACCTACGCCAAACACGTGGCCGCGATCTTTAACCGCCGCTGCGTCGAATGCCATCGCGAGGGCGAGCTCGCTCCTTTCGCGCTGACGTCCTATCAACAAGCGGTCGACTGGGCCGAAAATATCCGCGAAGTCGTGAGCGAGAATCGCATGCCGCCCTGGCTGGCCGACCCGCGCTACGGCAAGTTTTCAAACGATTGCAGCCTCAAGCCCGAAGAAAAGCAGACCGTACTTTCCTGGATCGACGATGGCTGTCCGCAGGGCAATCCGGCTGATGTGCCGGCGCCGCCAACGTTCGTAACCGGCTGGCGGATGGGCAAGCCGGACATCACGTACACGATGAATGAGTCGTACAGCGTGCCTGCCGAGGGAACGGTAGACTACAAGTACTTCGTGGTTGAGCCCGACGTGAAGGAAGACTTGTGGATCGCCGCCGCCGAAGCGCGGCCCGGCAATGTGTCCGTCGTCCACCACGTGGTGCTGTTCGCCGTTCCGCCCGGAGTCAAGATCGATCCCAACCGCTTGGAAGAAGTGCAGGCCGGTGGCAAGATGATCGCCATCTACGCGCCTGGCATGAATCCCTGGACCTACCCTGAAGGCACCGCGGTCAAAGTCGAAAAGGGCTCGGCATTTGTCATCCAAATGCACTACACCCCCAACGGCTTCGCGCAGCCTGACCGCAGCTTTGCCGGCATACGCCTGGCCGATCCAGCGAAGGTCAAGCGCCGCGCGAACTATGGCATGGCGGTGAACCCGAACATCTTGATTCCGCCGGGCGCGGCGGACGTGGAGATCAAATCGGCCACGCGCTTCGCGCGCGACACGCTGTTGTTGAATCTGTTCCCGCACATGCACTTCCGCGGCAAGGCGTTCCGCTTCGAGGTCGAACTGCCCGACGGCCAACGCGAAGTGCTGCTCGACGTGCCGCGCTATGATTTCAATTGGCAACTGCGCTATGATTTGGCCGAGCCAAAATTCTTGCCCAAGGGCACGCGTCTCTTGTGCACGGCGCACTATGACAACTCGGCGGCGAACCCCTGGAATCCCGACCCCACCGCCACGGTTCGCTTTGGCTTGCAAACGTGGGAAGAAATGATGGTGGGCTACTACACCACCATGCCCGCCGAAGAACGTGTGGCTCAACAACGGCAAGCGGCCGATGCGATCGTCAAAGACTAGCACCCGCTCGATCGTTGCGGCCGCTGCGCGCGGCAAGTAGCATGGGGGTCGTTCCTCGATCGACTCTGCCCCACCCCAGCCACTCGCCTTCAGGCGGCCATCATGAGCTTGCCGCATTCCCGCGCCGCGCGCTTGTCGCTTCAACTGATCCTGCTCGCGGTCGTTAGTTCTCTGGTCGGCGCGGCTGCCGCGCTGGCCGAGCACGGGCAGTTTGACAAGTCGGACGTCAATCCGCGCGAAGAAGCCCTGATCTATACGCCGTCGGGCCGCAGCGAGCCAGGCAAACCCATGCCGCCGCCCAAGGAGAAGTCGGCGCGCGTCAACGTCACGGTCGTCGAGCTGCCTGGCGGCAAACCAACCCCTTGTCGCGTGAACGTGATCGGCGCGGATGGGAACTATTACGAGCCCCAGGACAACCCGCTCGCCGATTACAGCCTGATCGGCACGTGGCCCGAACGTCTCGCGGGCAATCGCCCCAGCAAAGCACCCATCCGCTATTTCGGGCATTTCTTCTACACGACCGGGTCATTCACGGTCGACGTGCCGGCCGGCGCCGTGCGGATCGAAGTCTGGAAAGGTTTCGAACATCGGCCCAAGAGCGAGCAGTTCGATATTGCCGCTGGCGCAAGCCGAGATGTTCGCATCGAGCTTGAGCGCGCGAGCGATGTCAGCGCGGGGGGATGGTATTCGGCCGACTTGCATCTGCACTTCGCGCGCGCAAGCGACGCCGACGACAAGACCATCTTCGACCTGTTGGAAGCCGAAGACATCCGGCTCGGCACGATCCTGTGTTACAACGAGACCAATGCCTATCCGGGCACCATGCCCGAGCTGGTCACGCCGCAACTGCGTGGGCTGGGGCGGAAGAGTATCCGCAGCCGCGGGCCCTATCAGATCATTTCTGGCCAGGAATACCGCAACGTGGTATCCGGCCACATGAACTTGTACCTGCGCGACAATCTCGTGCTCGAGGGTTCGCGTCTCGACCCGAATCGCGGACCGGCGTTTGGCACGATCGCCATGGAAACGCGCGAGAAGGGCGGTTACGCATTCCACGCCCATGGCGGATATGCGCAAGAGATTTGGGCCGACATCGTCGCTGAGTCGACGCACGGTGTGGAGCTTTTGCAGTTTGGAATTTATCGCGGTATCGGCCTGGACGGCTGGTATCGCGTCTTGAATTGCGGCTTTCGCTTTCCGGGCGTGGCGGCCAGCGATTATCCCGCCTGCCGCAAGCTAGGCGATTGCCGCACCTACGTTCATGTCGACAGTGAGCCGACTTTCGAAAAATGGCTGGCCGGCGCCGCCGCCGGGCGCAGCTTCATGACTAGCGGACCGCTCGTGCTGCTCGAAATCGATGGCAAGCGGCCGGGCGAAACCATTTTGACCGAGAATGCCAGGCCGCTCACGGTCGCCGCGCGCGTGAAGGTGTCGAGCGAAGTGGCGCCGGTGACCGACGTACAGCTTATCGTGAATGGCCGCGTGGTGGCGGAAAGCAACGCCGAACCCAAGGCGGACGGAGGCCAGCAGCTTGTGCTCGAGCGGCCGCTGGAAATCACAGAGCCAAGCTGGATCGCCGCCCGGGCCTTTTCGAAATCAGCGACCGGAAACGCTGACGCCGAGGCGCACACCAACCCGGTGTACGTGTACTTGGATGGCAAGGCGCCCTTCAAGCTCACGGACGTCGATTGGCTGCTGGAGCGCGTGAACGAGCAGATTGCCGATCATCAGGCGCGTGCGGATTCGGAAAAGAAAGAATCGCTCGACTACATTCGCCGCTCGCGTGAACTGTTGATGGACATTCGCCGCGGCCAGGTGCCCTCGGCCGTGGCGCAAGCGCGCGAGGGACTGAGCCAGCGCGGGCCGCAGACGCCGACGGCCGCGACCTTGCGTGGCGAGTCGTTGGCGGAGTTCTTGAAGAGTGTGCCGGCGCGCCCCCCGGCCGAAGCCGTCAAGTCGTTTCAAACCTTGAACGATTTCCAGATGCAGCTCGTGGCCCATGAGCCCGACGTGACCGACCCGGTGGCGGCCTGCTTCGATGAAAACGGCGGAATGTATGTCGGTGAAATGATCGACTATCCCTACCGGCCGAAAGAAGGCCAGACGCCGCTCGGCCGCGTGCGCTACCTGGAAGATACTGACGGCGACGGCGTTTATGAGCATAGCTGGGTGTTTGCCGACGCCATCGTATGGCCGACGGGGGTGGTGTGCTGGAAGGGTGGCGTCTTCGTGGCGGCCGCGCCCGACCTGTGGTATTTGAAGGACACCGATGGCGACCATCGCGCCGACGTGCGCGAGAAAATCTACACCGGCTTTGGCGACCGCAATCAGCAAGGGGTCGTCAATAACCTGAACTGGCACGTCGACCACAAGATCTACGGATCGGGCTCGACCAATGGCGGCGCGATTCGCCCGGCCGGCAAGAACGATTCGCCGCCAATCGTGCTCTCGAGCCGCGATTTCCGTTTCGATCCGCGCACCGCGCGTTTTGAAACGGTCAGTGGTTCCAAGCAGTTCGGCAATGCGTTCGACGATTGGTTCAACCGCTTCTTGTGCAGCGAATCGAAGCCGGCCTATCACGTGGTGCTGCCGCAGCAGTATCTGGCCCGCAATCCGCACCTGGCGGTGCCGACGGCGCTTGAGGATCTTGCCCCGGGGGTCACGCCCATTTATCGCATCAGCCCCGTCGAGCGCTGGCGCGAGGTGCGTTCCAGCCGCCGGCTGGCTGTCGGTGAGCGTTCGCCAACCTCGGCGGGTTTGAGCCACAACGTGATCGACGCCGCCGCCGGACTCACCATTTATCGCGGGCACGCCTATCCGCCGGAATATCGCGGCAACTTGATCATCGGTTGCTCGCAAAACAATCTCGTCCATCGCCGCAAGGTCATTCCCGCTGGCCCTACGTTCCGTTCGGAGCGAGCCGATGCGAACACCGAGTTCGTGCGCTCCGACGATACCTGGTTCCGGCCGGTCAACTGCATTAACGCGCCGGATGGCACGATTTACGTGCTGGATATGTCGCGCGAGATAATCGAATCGGTGCACATTGCCAACGACGTGGTGGCGCATCTCGATCTGACCAACGGTCGCGACAAGGGCCGCATCTATCGGCTGGCGCCGCCCGGGTTCAAACCCCCGCCGCGGCCGCAGCTCGGCAAGGCGAGCACCGCTGAACTCGTCGGCTATCTGGAACATCCCGGAGGTTGGTGGCGCGACACGGCCTCGCGGTTGATCTTCGAGCGGCAGGATCGCTCGGCCATCGAGCCTTTGCGTCGTCAACTGGGTAGCTCGAAATCGGACGTGGGCCGCATGCATACGCTGTGGGCGCTCGAAGGATTGGGCGCGCTTGAGGAGCGCGACCTTGCTCTCGCGCTCGCGGACTCGTCGGCGGGCGTACGCGAGCACGCGGTCCGCTTGGCAGAGCCGCGCCTGCGCGGCAGCTCGACGCTCGCAAACAAAGTGCTCGAGCTTGCCAACGACGATTCGGCGCGCGTCCGCTTTCAAGTGGCGTTTACGCTGGGCGAATTGAACGATTCGCGGGCTTCCGCCGCGCTCGCTCTCATTGCACGTCGCGACGTTGGCGAATCCTGGACGCGCACGGCCGTGCTCTCGAGCTGCGCGTCTCGCGCCGGCGAACTGGCTGCTCTGCTTGCCCGCGACCCTTTGTTTGTCTCGAGTGATGGCGCCGTGAGCTGGTTCGAACAGTTGGCCGAGATCGTCGGTGCCCGCAATCAGCCCAACGAAGTGGGTCACCTGCTCGAAACTTTCGCCAGCGTTTCACAACCAGCCGTGCGGCAAGCGATGCTCGTGGGCCTGGGCGCGGGACTTGCGCGATCGGGCATCACGCTGGAAAATGCCCGCGGCCATTCCGGGGCAACGGCGCGGGGAGCGCTCGATCGAGCGATTGCCGATGCAGCGAAGCAAGCCGTGGAGACAAGCGCGCCCACTGGTCAGCGCGAGGCTGCCCTGCGGCTGCTTGGTTACTCCGGCGGCAACCGGGTAACGGCCGTGCTGCCCAAGCTGCTTGAGCCCGCTGTGCCAGAGTCTCTGTCGCTGGCCGCGGTGCGCACGCTCGCGCGTGGCAATAACGACCAGATCGCCCGTCAGTTGATCGCCTCCTGGCGGGCCGCGACCCCCAAATTACAAGAAGAGATTATCGGCGCGCTCAGCTCGCGCACCGCTTGGGCAACGTTGCTTTTGGCTGCCTGCCGCGACGGCAGCGTGAACCCCAGCCAGGTCACGGCCGCGCGCCGCACGGCGCTAGTGACTCACTCCGATCCAGCCGTGCGCAGCGAGGCGACCGCGATATTCGGCGCGCTGGCGGCCGCGCGCAACCAGGTAATTGCCAATTATCGCGGCGCGCTCGACCGCAGCGGCGATGCCCGCCGCGGCGAGCAGATCTACGAGCGTGAGTGTACGTCCTGCCATCGCCTGGCCGAGCGCGGGTTCGCGGTCGGGCCCAACCTGGCGCTCACGCGCAATCGCTCGCCCCAGGCCCTGTTGGAAGCCATTCTCGATCCGAATCGCGAGGTGCAGCCCAATTTCGTGAACTATGTCGTAACCGATGACACCGGCCGCACCAGCACCGGGCTCATCGGCGCCGAGACGGCCAACAGCATCACGCTGGTGCGCGAAAAGGGCCAGCAGGAAACCATTCAGAAAAGCCACATCGAAGAAATCCACAGCACTGGCAAGTCGCTCATGCCCGACGGACTCGAGGAAAAGATCGACGTCGCGGCATTTGCCGATCTGCTGGCATTTTTGAAGCAAGTGCAATACGACATCGGCACGCTGCCCGATTTCGCTCCCGCAAAGGAATGATGGTCCCGCCCATGCGAATTTTTTTTGTCATCTGTTCGCTTGCGCTGTCGTGTGCCGTCAGCGCGCGATTTGCTAGCGCGGAGGATCGCGCACAGGCCATCAAACAAACGCTCGCCGAGCCGATCCTCGCTCCCGGACAAACTACGGCCGAATTGCGGGCCTTCATCGCGCCTCGCATCCGCCGTATGCCGCAGGTCCAATCGCGCCAAGAGTGGGAACAAGAGGCGACCCGCATTCGCCGCGACATGCTCGACGAGATCGTGTTTCGCGGCGCAGCAGCAGCGGCCTGGCGCGATGCCAAATGCGGCGTCGAGTGGCTGGACACCATCGCGGGAGGCGCCGGCTATCACATCCGCAAGTTCCGCTACGAGGTCCTGCCCGGCATGTGGGTGCCTGGGCTGCTCTACCAGCCCGACAAGCTGGCCGGCAAAGTGCCGCTGGCCATCCACGTCAATGGGCACGCGCCCGAGGGCAAAGCGGTCGAGTATAAGCAGCTGCGTTCGATCAATCTGGCCAAGCGCGGAATGCTGGTCCTCAACCTGGAATGGTTCTGGATGGGTCAGTTGCGCTCGGCCGGCTATTCCCATTACCGGTTGAATGAGCTGGATCTGTGCGGCGCAAGCGGCCTTGCGCCGTTTTACCTGGCCATGTCGCGGGCCATCGACCTGGGGCTCGCGCTCGAAAATGCCGATCCCGCCCGGGTAGCCGTCTCAGGACTGTCGGGTGGTGGTTGGCAAACCATCGTGATCAGCTCGCTCGACACGCGCGTGACGCTCGCCAACCCCGTGGCCGGATATGGCAGCTTTCTGACGAATATCGGTTTCGATGACTTGGGCGACTCCGAGCAGGCGCCGACCGACATGGGCATCGTGGCCGATTATGCGCACCTGACGGCGCTGCGCGCGCCGCGGCCGACGCTATTGACCTACAACGCCGCGGACGACTGCTGTTTCAAATCGGGGCATACGCTGGGGCCGCTCGTCGAAGCGGCTCGCCCCATCTTCACGCTCTACGGAGCCGACCAAAACCTCGCTTCCCACGTGAACCAGGTGCCCGGTACGCACAATTTCGAGCAGGAGAACCGGGAGCGGCTGTACGCCTTTATCGGCGATCATTTTTATCCCGCAGATACGAGTTATCCGCGCACGGAGATTGATTCGCGCGCTGAAGTGAAGAGTGCTGCCGAGCTCGAGGTTCCGTTGCCGGCCGAAAACCTGGATTTGCATGGCCTGGCCCAGCGGCTACTGGCAAGTTTGCCGGCCACGGGCCCATGGCCTGGCGAGCGCCATGCGGCCGAAAGCTGGCAACGTGAGGAACGAGAAAAGCTCCGCGCGCTCACTAAAGTCCCAAGCTATGCCGCGAGCGTCGCCGAGTCGAAGGCCGCGAAAGCAACTACCGAGACGAGCGCACTCGAAATCAAGCATTTAAAGTTGCAGGTCAGCCCGTCTTGGATCGTGCCCGCCGTTGAACTGACGACGACAGGGTCCGAGCCCAAGCACACCGCGATCCTGGTGGCCGACGCCGGGCGGGCCGAACTGGCTGGACGAGTCGACGCACTTACGAAGGACGGCGCTCGCGTGCTGGCTGTCGATCCGCTGTTCTGGGGCGAGTCGCGCGCCAAAGCGCAGGATCCGGAGTTCTTGTTCGCGCTGTTCGTGGCGGCGGTGGGCGAGCGGCCGCTGGGAATTCAGGCCGCGCA
>DATJEN010000160.1:0-20932 GCA_035496575.1 Pirellulales bacterium | reverse complement strand
CTGGATCGGCGGCTACCCATTTGAAACCGCCACACCCGACGCGATTTTCGACTTTTATCAGCGACGCGGATCCGTGCTCGAACGCATGATCACTTGCGGCGGCGGCCCGGGCTGCAACCAGTTCGTGTTTCGTCGGGCGAGTGGATGATGCACGTGCGCGAGGCGCTTGGCGAATCAGCGCGGGTTCGTCATGCCGCGAGCAGCGAGTCGTAAACTTCGCCAATCTGACGGTTGTTTTTCAGCGAGTCAAAACAGGCCTCGGCGTGCGCGCGTGCGGCGATTCCCATCTGATCGCGCAAATTCGGCTGCATAATGAGTCGCGCCAGGGCCCTGGCGAAGGCATCTGCATCGCGCGGTGGACATAGGAAACCAGATTGGTCGGTGACGACTTCGCGGTTGCCCTTGGCGGAGCTGGCCACGATCGGCAGCCCAGCGGCCTGGGCTTCGATCAGCGAACGTGGCAGTCCCTCGGCGAGCGACACCAATAGCACGATATCGGCCGCGTGCAGAACCCCTTGCGGATCGTCTTGCCAGCTCAGCAGACTCATGCGGTCTTCCAGCCGCTCGGAGCTGATGGCAACTCGCAACGCGTTCTCTTCGGGCCCCGAGCCGGCAATCGCGAGCCGCCAAGGCACTTCAAGACGCAACGCTTCGAGCCGCTGTGCGATTTCAACCAGCAGCATGGGCTGCTTAGGATATTCCAACCGTCCCATGAAGAGGATGACGACTTCATTCTCAGGTGACTGCCAGTGCATGCGGTGCGTCTGACGGGAATGGATTCGCCTCGTCGGATGAAATTCTTCGAGGTCAGCGCCGTTATAAATCGTTTGGCACTGTTCCGCCCGCGCCCAGCCACGCTCGATCACCAACGCGCGTTCTTCCTGGTTGACGAACAGCAGGCGTTGGCAATAGCGGGACGCCCATCGCTCGACACTGCCATAAAAGGCGCGCTTCAGCGGCGGACTGAACTCGTGAAATGCAAAGGCGTGCACGTGATGAATGGCGACGGGCACGCCAGCCCGACAGGCGGCCAGCCGGCCCAAGACGCCGGGCTTTGATGAATGCGTGTGAACGATGTCGTAGTGTCGCGCAGCAAAAATCCGCTGCAGCTCGCGGTAAGCCAGATAGTCGCGCACGGGCCGGATGGGGCGATCGAGGTGGGGAGCGTAGTGGACCGGCACTCGCATCCGCGCGAGCTCGTCGGTCAAGGGCCCCGGCTCCTTGCACACAACTTCCAGCTCGAACCGGCCGCGGTCGAGATGCTTGAACGACTCGAGCATCGAGCGCTGGGCGCCGCTCATGAGCGGGAACACTTGAACGTGGCAAACTCGAGCCATAGAAAATCTCCTCCTGCAACGCGTTAGCGCGTAGTAAGCCGCGACCCCGGCCGCCAAAACCGGGCGGCGCTCCAGGCGCTTTTGGGCGATGGCACCTCGGTCGTTTCTTCGCGCACGGCGGATTGCCACACGGCCAGGTGCCGCCACGCGAGACGATCTAAATCAAAGTGTCTGGCAATACGCGCGCGGGCTTCCGCGCCTAGCCGCCGCCGCTCCGGGGCGCCCAAATCCAAAAGGTCCAGCAGAGCGCCGGCAAGTGCGCGCGGTTGGCCCGGCGGCACCACGCGCCCGGTATCCGCCACCAGGCGGGCCGAGTCGCCCACGTCGGTAACGACGCAGGGCACGCCGCAGGCCATCGCTTCGCCAACGCTGCGCGGAAAGGCTTCGTTCAGGGACGAATTCACGGCCAGGTCCAAGGCGGCCGTGACACGTTCGATATCAGAGCGCGTTCCAAGCAAGTGAACTCGATGCGATAAGCCGAATTGCCGCATGCACTCGCGCAATTGAGTGTTGTGCTTGTCGACGCCCTGGCCGCACAAGACAAAGTTGACGCCGGGTCGAGCCGCCGCGATTCGTGCCGCCGCTTCCAGAAATGTCTTATGGTCCTTGTCCGGGTGAAAGCGCCCAATCATGCCAATCAGCTCGCAGTCCTGGGCGAGCCCCAATTCGCCGCGCAGTGCCGCGGCAGCAGATGCGTCAGGCGCGAATTGCTCGACGTCGAATCCATTGGGAATCACCAGCGAGCGGGGACAAACGAATCCGTTCGCCTGGTGATGCTTTTGAGCGGCGTGGGCCACGTAAACCACGGCGGCCGGCACGCGCGACGATAGCCATCCGCCGGCTTGGGCGCTCCAGCGCGTCAGCCGTTTGTGGCGGCTTGCGTCGAGAAGGGTGTGCCGAATGTTCCAGATGACCGGAATGCCGCCGGCCAGTTTCGCGGCGAGTCCTCCGATTAGATTCGCATGGTACATCCACGTGACGACAACGTCGGGACGCAGGGCTCGTAATTGCTGTGCCAAGGCCAGGACCGCGCGAGGGTTGGGCCGCCCGGGCTGCATACCTAAGCTGCTGAGCGGATTGCCGAGCTGACGAACATCCTCCTCGAGTGGCCCACCGGCAATCAGCGTGACGACGCTCATGTCGGCCACATGACCCAAGCGCTTGATGAGCGTGCACAGGCTTCGCTCGGCGCCACCGAGCTCCAAGCTGCCGATCACGTGCGCCACGCGCAGTGGCTGGCGGACCGTTTGTGAACTCGCGATCATGCTCGTTTCCTCACGTGAGTGCCGGCTCGAGATGTTTTTTCAAAACAGGAACCCCGGCCGTCTGAATCCGCGCAGGGACCGGCTGAGGCCGCATGTGCCACGCAAAATGAAACTGGGCCCAAGCGAACACGAACGCCACCTGGAACCGCTGCCGAGGGCCGAGTAGCTCCTCGGTGATTGCGTACAGCCCGACGAGGCAAGCCAGGTAGATCAGCGCCAGACGCGCGGCGCGCGATTCGCGCCACAACCACGCTGCGCCGCACAGCGCCGGCAGAAAGAACACCCAGTGCAAGGTGGTCGGAATCGTCAAATAACCGTAGACCTCATCCACGTTCCAAGGGATGGGGGTCAACGAGAAGCGGACCACCTCGAAGAAAATATTCTCGAATTGCCAATAATCGGAAACTCCGCCCAGCATGGGCAGGGCAAAGTAGTAAGCCAGCGCACCGAGGGGAACAAACAAATAGCGCCGCTCATCGTTCCATTGCGTCACCATCCAGATCATCACGGCGGTCAGTACCAACATGGGAACGTAGAAACGAATCCACCAAAACAACGCCGCGATCGCGGCGAACGCAAAAAGGTAGATCGCGCGCCGCTCGCGCACATAGCTCACCACGCAGTACAGAATGGCGATGGTCATCGTTTGCACGAGTACGTCCTTGACGTTCAAGAGCGACGACCAGGCGATCAGATCCCAATGCAACAGCCAGAATATCTGAAAGCCGAGCGCGTAGGCGGCGGGGTATCCGAGCCGCAGAACGGTTCGCGAAAGCAGCGACGCGCCGACAAACGTTAAAACAACGTTGCACAAGACCGGCGCATAGTAGTGCTCGCCTAGCAGCGTGACGGATGCAAGGTTCCACCATCCGTACAGAACGTGATGGCCGCCGCTCAGGGCGTGCAGGAATTCCCAGCCATCGTGCTGGAGCAGCACCGTGAATGCGTTGTAGCCGCAATCGGACAGAGTCTCGGCTTGCGCAAAGTAGACGAGATCATCGCCCACGTTCCAGGTTGCGTCGTAGAAGGACCCGAAATACACGAGCGGCACGGCGACGCGCGCGAGCGCCAACAGCGATGCCCAGCGCAGCGGCATGTCACGCGCGGCAATCAAGGCTGCCGCGCCACAGGCGCAGAAAGCCGCCAGCAGCAGATCGGTCGTGTAACCTTCGGTCACGCCAACAAGTTCCCGCGAGATGTGAATTGCGGTAGAGAAGGGGCCGCAACGATATCGCCTTGGCCACTGCGGCTCAAGAGCAAGTCCCTGGGCCAATCGCTCCGCTCTGGCCACGGCCAACGATCGACAACTACAATCGCCGACGTCTCGTGCCAGTGATGGATTTCGAAGCGCTCATGCAGACCAGCGATCCCTCCCCCGAACAGGCCCCAACAGCCATCGCTGCCGCGCCAGGCGTGGCGACGGGCCGTCTGGTCGCCAATGCAGCCATGCTGGGCAGCATGGTGGTGCTGGTAAAGCTGGTTGCCTTCGGCAAGGACTGGCTGGTTGCACAACGTTTCGGCGCAAGCGACGAAGTCGACGCATTTCTGGTCGCGCTCGTCTTGCCGAGCTATGCCATCGTGGTGGCCCAGTCGTTCGCTCTGGCCTTTGTGCCCACGTACATCCGCGTGTGGCACGGTTCGGGCGCCGCCGCTGCGCTGCGGCTCACGCGAGGCGTGTTAGGCTGCGCCGCTGCCGCGCTCGTGTTAACGACGATCGTCCTCGTGCCGCTTGCGCCGCTGCTATTGCGATTGATTGCCGCGGGATTTGACGACGAGAAGTTGGCGCTTACGTTGCGGTTGTTGTATGTGCTCGCGCCCACCATTCTGGTAGCCGGGTTCTCGAGCGTTTTCGCCAGTTTGCTCAACGCGCACGAACGCTTCCGCGCGGCGGCGCTTGCGCCCCTCGCGCTGCCGGCCTTCACGCTTGTGTTGTTTTGGCTGGGCCGGGAACGCTATGGCATTTATGCGTTGGCCGTGGGCACTTTGGTCGGTTTCGCGGCCGAATTTGTCATCTTGGGCTTGGCCGCCCATCGTCAGCGATTGCTCGCCTGGCCCACGTTGCAAGCGGACGAAAATGCACGCCGCGTGGGCATTCAATACGTGCCCGTGGCGCTCGCCTCGCTGCTCATGAGCAGTTCGATGGTGATCGACCAATCGATGGCGGCAACGTTGGCCAGCGGCAGCGTTGCCACGCTCAGTTATGGGAACAAGATGGTCTCCTTGCTGCTGGGCATCGTGGCGGCCAGTTTGAGCACGGTGTTGTTTCCACGTTTCTCGAAGCTGATTGCCGCCGGGCGTTGGGATGAGCTCAAGCAACTGCTGCGTACCTTCGGGCAGCTGATTTTTGCGCTCGCGATTCCCGCCGTCGTCCTTTTGATCGTGGGATCTGAGCCACTTGTGAGGCTCGTGTTCGAGCGCGGCGCGTTCACGTCGGCAGATACGATCGCGGCCGCCGGAGTCCAACGCTGGCTCGCGCCTGAAATTCCTTTCTACATCCTGGTCATGGTCGGCTCGCGCCTGTTGTCGGCGCTCGATGCGTACCAGGTCACCTTGCGGATCGGAGTGCTGAACCTGGTTTTGAACGTCGTTGGCAATTACGTGTTCATGTCGTTGTTTGGCGTCAAGGGCATCGCCATGTCGACGTCGCTGGTGTACGTGGCCGCGACCGTCGTGACGCTTGTGGCCATCCGCTTTAAGCTGGCCGAACGATCAGAAACCCCGGCGGCCACTTTCGACAGCGTTTCTCCGTAAATCATCTAAGCGGCCCTGCGCCAAGTTCGCCCGTGGGCCGTGTTGGGCCGCGGCATGCCAAGGACTGGGGGATCGGACCACTGTGCCAGCTTGGCAACTCCTGCCACGTTCTTCACGCGCAGCGCCAACACCTGCGGCTCACTCGGCACAGCTCGCCACACGCCGAGCAGCCTGGCCACCCAGCTCGCGCGCACGGCCAACAGGCGCGGCGCAGTCGCCAGCGCGATTCTGAAGTCCAACGCTCGACTCGCGTCATTCACGTATTCGAGATCCAGTTGCAGCTTTTTGCGGACATCGTCCACGTGTGCGTCGGCCGAGAGATTGATCTGTGCGAGTCCTGTGATGCCCGGCCGCACCGCCAATCGCGCATAGTAGCCGGGGATGGCACGCGCGAGCGCCGCCGCGATTTCCGGGCGCTCCGGTCGTGGGCCGACAAAGGCCATCTCGCCCTTGGCGACGTTGAATAGTTGTGGCAACTCGTCCCAACCCAATGCACGCAGCAGGCGCCCGGCGCGTGTGACGCGTGGATCGTTGGCTTGCGTCCAAACAGGACCACAGCCCGCTTCGGCTTCCGCGACCATGGTTCGAATCTTGTAAAGCACGAAACGTTTGCCACCGGCGCCCAGTCGCACTTGTCGATAGATGGCGGCCCCAGGCGAGGTCAGCCGCACAAGACAGATTGCGAGCGCGATGACCGGGAGTGCCCCGATTATCAGAAGGATCGCGAGTAAACGGCTTAAGCAAGCTGTGCCCAGCCGTTTTTCGACCCAGATCAACTCCTCGGGCGTGGAGGTCGCGGTCCAATCGCGCGATCGCCAGGCCAGAGTTTTGGTCGTGCCGTCCATGGCAACATGTCTCCTGATTTCCGATCGCACCTTTGCGAAAGCGATTGCGTTATTTCACTGCCGGGCCGAGTTGCGCGGAGGCCGAAGAGATTCCCAGCCGTGCCTTGCGCGCGCGGGCCAACAGCTCGCCGAGAGTATGATCTTCCGGATTTCGCTGTCGGCACCAATCCAGTTGCTCCTCGGCCGCTGCGAATTGGCCCAAGTTGAATAACATCTCCCCCAGCCGGCGGCGAAGCGTGTAGTCGCTGCCGGCCATTTCCGACGAGCGGTGCAGCGCATGGGCCTGTCGGTCGGGCTCATTTAACCTTCGATGCGCATCCGCGACTTCAAGCCACAGCGCGGCGGCAGCCGGTCCTTGAAGGCGCGACGCTTCGCTCTCTCCCAGTTGAACCTGGTAGCGCCACAACGAGGCCATCGCGGCCGGCGTGACGGCCGATTCGTACTGCTCTGACAGAAATCTGGTCGCGGTCAGGTCCGGTTGAAAGGCACCAAGCACGAAAGGCAGTGGCAGTCCTGCCGTAGCCCAAAGCTGGGCGAGGTGACGCTGGGCCTTGGGACTGCTCTTGTACGCCACTCGCCAATGCTCAACGGCCGCCTGCGCATTTCCGACGAGTGCCGCCTCGCTGCCCGCGCACATCCGCACCGAGGGGTCGAATGGCCTGACGCGCAGCGCCTGCTCGAGGATTGCTGACTTCGCTTGTTCATGCGGTCCGCACATGAAACACAGCTCAGCCAAATAAGCGTACGCCTGTCCTTCCAAAGGGCACTCTTCAATGGCGCGCCGCGTGTGCCAAAGCGCCAGGTCCAGATACGTGCGGCGCTCGGCCAGGGCGCGCGACAGCCACTCGTCGAGCGCAGCGCGCGTCGTGAAACGGCTTGCGAGCGCGGCATCACGAATCTGGCTGAGAGGCATGGGATTATCCGACTGGCTCTGCAGGACCTCAAACCGCTGCAAGCAAGCTTCAGCCAGGCACAATTGCGCGCGAGCATCGCCAGGCGTCCAGCGCGTGACCGTCTGAAGGTCAGCTAGGATTTCCGGACTCGGGGTCGCCTGCCCCGACTGTGCTTCTGGCGTGAGCGAATAGGCCAGGTAGCGCTCCCAACTCGGCGCCGCGATCGCGGCGCACAAGCGGTCTTGAATCGCCCACATTGCCGCCATGAAGAGCATGCAGGCCGCGACGAGACTAGCCGGTCGGGGCAACGGCCACGCAACCGGACGGCTTTGTGAGTCAGCTAATTGGGCCAAGCGCAGGGCACAGGTCGCGAGAACGACGGTCATGGCCATGCAGGACGGGATATACCACACAAAATCCACCGCCGAGTGCAGGGCGCTAGCCAATAAACTGGCACAGATGGCCGCTGCCAAACCCAACGCCGACGGTGAGCCTGCCCCCCGCAGGGCCGTCGCGCACCAGCAGCCGGCGGACGCCATCGCGAAGGCAAGCAGTCCAAGCCCGACAAGTCCAGCTTCGCTTGCGATCTGCAAATAGCCGCTTTCCGCGTGCGTGAACTCGGTGGCGAACGGCCGCGCCAAATACATGGGATAGGCTGCCCGGTGCGTGCCGACGCCGGTGCCGGTAAGCGAGAACTCTCGAAACGCGGTCAGATTGGCTCGCCAGATGGCGCGGCGGCCGCCGTCTCGGTCCAGCTCGCTCACCGAACCAGCGACATAGTCATTCAATCGGTCCGTGACCGGCGCATAGCCGTGAATTGCAAGCGCGACCAATACGAGCCCGATCACGGCGCCAGCTCCCTTGGCGAGCCGCGCGTCGAGCAAACCCGCACGCCACATTCCGGCGCCGCTTACGGCCAGCGCCATCCCAATTGCCGCGATCCCACCGCGCGACAAGCTGCACAGACCGGCGAACAGCAGAATGCCTAGTGCCACCATCAAGACGATTTGCGGCCACGCATCGCGGGAAGACTTGGCGCGCCGCACGTCGCTCATCGATGCGCACACGACCCACCACAACAGCGGCCCGCAGCCCAACGCAAGCAGATGCGCGAAGTGATTTTTATTGATGAAGGCTCCGGTCGCGCCACCAAAGGTCTGCCGATAGGGATGTTGGTACACCCAGAAGAAAAGGCCGTTGGCGGTCAGATACTGCACGAGTCCAAATCCCGCTGTCAGAGCGGCAGACACGGCCACCCAGCGCACGATGCGCTCGACGTCGTCTATTCGCTTGGCGCAATCCATCACCGTAAAGGCCAGGCAGCAATAGGCCAAAGCGATGGTGAGTGCCGACTGCGTTGCGGCCGGATGAACGCTCAGTTGATTCCAGGTGCCCAAACCAAGTTCCGCGGTTTTTCCACTCGTCCACAGCGGAAGTATCTGCTGGAGACGAGGCGATATCGCGCGCAGCCAATCGCTCGGCAGCGGCGCCAGTTGCAGCGCCAGCAGCCCGATGGCCGCAAGGCCGATCCAAGCGACTGACGAGCGCGTGCAGCGCATTCTGCCATCGACGAGCAACTGTCGCGTCAGGCAAGCCAGCGCACTTGTGAAAGCGAGCACGACCAGCAGCAATTCTCCAAAGGCATGCCGCCCACCCATGCACCACGGCAAGAGGACGATCAGCGCGCACAGGGCCACGTCCGCGCACCTGGCGAGCTGGCCAGCCACGCGCGTGCTATCGACGCGCGGCGGGCGAATGTTCCCGGCCGACGCGCGCCAGTCCAGTCCCGGATTTTTGCTGGCTAGGTGCATGAATGCTTGAGTTTGTTCCAAGTCCGTGGGCTACGCGGCTCGCCTGCGAAGGGCTGTCGCGCTGCCGCTCGCCGTTGCCGGTTCGCCCCAATCCCGTTTCATCTCGACCATTGCAGCCTCTTGG
Source organism: Pirellulales bacterium (assembly GCA_035496575.1). Classification (GTDB taxonomy): domain Bacteria; phylum Planctomycetota; class Planctomycetia; order Pirellulales; family PALSA-1355; genus PALSA-1355. Next base: position 11,906 of record DATJEN010000160.1, on the reverse strand, counting down.
GGCTTCGATTCATCCTCGTAGCCGTAGCCATAACCGGCCGCGAAGTTGTATCCGTAAACCGAGTTTTCTTTTTGGGACGCGATGCGGTTGACAACCAGGCCGAGCACCGTGACGCCGTGCGTGCCAAACGCCTTGACGACGTGCACCACCGAGCGGCGTTGTGTTTTCTGTGGCTGCACGACGAGTACGAGCCCATCCACCAGGCGGCCAATGATCGAAGCATCGCTTGCCGCCAGGCCGGGCGGACTGTCGATGAGGATTTGGTCGTACCGCGATTCGGCCCAGGCCAAGAGTTCAGCCAACCGCTGCGAAGCCAGCAGTTCGGCAGAGTCGGGCCGCCGCGTGCCTGCCGGCAAAAAGTCGAGCTGGCCGACCCCCAACGCAAACACTTGCGGGACTCCGGCCTGGTGCAGATTCGTGGTGCCCACCAGCACGTCGGCCAACCCCGGCTTGCCCTTGGCCTCCAGCAGCGTGGTGAGCCCTGGCCGCCGCATATCGGCGTCGATGAGCAAGGTGCGCTTGCCGGCCTGCGCGAAGGACACGGCCAGGTTCGCGGCCACCGTTGTTTTTCCGTCTCCCGGCTCCGCGCTGGAAACGACGAGCCGCGACGTCTCCGACTTGTTGAGCGCCAGGGTCGTTCTCAGCGTGCGGAATGCCTCGCTCTCGACCGCGTTCGGCTCGCTCACCACGCGCAGACTGGACAATCCCTGGGCCGGCGCGCCAGGCATCTCGCGAACCATCGCCAAAAGCTCGAGACCCAATTGCTCGCGCAACTCGTCCGGCGAGCGAAAATGGTCGTCGAGAATATCGAGCGCGTAGATCGCAGCCAACCCGGCGCCCCCACCGGCCAGAAGGCAACACAGGCCCACGATCGGAAGCTTGGGCCACACCGGCGATAGCGGGAGCACGGGCTCGCTGACAACCGCCGTGCGAATGTCGCCATGATCCTGGCGCAGATCGACGCTGGCGATTTGATTGAGCAGCACGTCGCGCAAATCCCTCAGCCAACGCAAGTCGTGCTCCAAGATTTCCAGCCGGGCCATGTCGCCGTTGAGCTCGACCGCCTCGTGCCTGGCTTGCTCGAAACCGGCGCGCAGCGAACCTTCGTGGCGCCAGGTTTCGTTCAGCCGCTGCGCCACCATCTGCGACAACATCGGCCCAAGCTGCCGGTCGCGAACGCCGGACAGCTTGTGGTCGAGGCGCTGCTGGTATTGGGCCAGATAGTTCGATGCCGATCGGATGCGCTCCTGCACCGCGATGACGCGCGGATGGGCCGGCCCGAAAAAGCCTTGCAAGGTCTTGAGCTCGGCCTGGCTATCCACCAACGTTTTCTCGAACTGGGCTTGCGACTCCAGATCGTGCGTGCTCATCCCGAAACCGGCGAGCAGGAATTCGCGGCCCACCACGTTTTCCAACGAAAGAAGCTGCGGTCGCAGGTCTTCGCCGTTGCGCACCGCTGTCTCAAGCGCGCTTTGCGAGGCTTGCAGCTCGATTCGTTTTTGCTGGGTCTTGATGAGCGCCTCGTTCAAGCTGATGGCGCGTTGCACGGTGGGATGCACGACCGTTCCGCCGGATCGAATTCCCAGGTCGCCAAAGCGACGGCGCGTTTCGAGCACCTCGGCTTCTTTTGTCGCCAGACGCTGCTCGAGTTGCCCCTTCTCGCGAGTAATCACCTCGATGATCTGGCCGGCCGTGCCCTTGTGGGTCTTCTCCATGAATTCGAGATACGAACGCAGCACCGCGTTGACCACGGCCACGGCTGCCGAAGGTGATTTCGAGCGGAACCCAATTTCGATGATGTTGGTTTGCCGCAGTGTCGACGCGCTCAGATTTGCCCTTAAGGTGTTGATCCACTTTTCGGGCGGAACCTCGACCAAATCGGCGCGATCCGCGGGCTGCAAGTTCCGCAAGGCGCCATCGAGCACCACGGCGCTCGAAAACAACCGCTCGTAGGTCGGCATGAGACCCTGCCTCACGCCTTCGGCGGTCATCGCGGTGTTCGTAACGTCGGAGCCCGTTTGTAGCACCAGGAGCGAAGCCTTGGCCTGGTACACGCGCTTGGTCGTGGCGTAATACAATCCGCCGAACAGCACCGCGACCGCCAGCGCCGCAAAGAGCACGTTTTGTCGATAGCGCACCACGCGCGCGAACTGCGCGAACCCCTGCAGGGCATGGGTTGCCCGCTCGGGTGTTTGCCGCACAAGTTCGACCGCCGGGGTGCTCACGCGCTATCACCTGATGAAGGGAACGATGGCTGTAACCGAATAGGGCGCAATGGCCCGCAGGGCGCCGGTCACGAGCGTGCGGGGCGTCTGCTCGACGCTCACCACGTCGCCCGGCCCGAGCCGCAAGTTTCCGACTCCTTTCTCCTTGGCATCACGAATGCTGATGTCGACGACAACCGGCTCGCGTTGGCCGGCGACGGGGCGAATCAGGTGGGCCTTGTCGGCCCAAGGAGTGGTGACGCCGCCGGCCATCGCCAAGGCGTCCAGTAAATAAATATCTTTGTTGGCCGGCAGCTCGAATCGACCCGGTTTCGTGACCAGGCCCAGCACGTCGAACGGCTGCGCGTCGCGTTTCTCCACCACGACCACGTCGCCATCGGCGAGCGGAAAGCCGTTGTGCTCTTGTCGCGCCGCCTCCACCAGGTTCACGTGATGAACGGCCGGTGGTCCCGCGGCAGCCGCCTGGTATCCGGCCGCGGTCACACCGGCATCGGGGGCCGCCGCGGTGCGAACGGGTTGTGCGTGGCGCACTTCAAGCGTGGTGGCCGCGTTGGCCGAGAGACCTCCAGCCGCAACCAGCGCCGCAAGAAGCGAAGAACTCCCGCGCGGCAGCTCGTAAACATCCGGGTTTTCAACGGCCCCGATGACGGTCACTCGATTGGTGCGCTGCCGCTTGATGTCGAGCGTCACGGTCGGGTTGCGGTAGACGCCTCGCTCGATCGCCGCCGCCGAGATCGCACGCTCCGCCTCCTCCGGTTCCAGGCCCGCCACGCGGATGCGTCCCACCAACGGCACAGACACTTCGCCGTCGTCGGCCACGCGCGCAAGCGCGCTGTCGACCTGGTCCGAATAACCTGTTTCGATCGCTACCTGGAGCACGTCGCCCGGGCCGATCTGCATGCTTCCGGCCGCATGGCCGGCCAGTTTCGAGAGGTCGAGCGTGTGCACGTTGTCGACACCAGCTGCCAGGTATTGAGTTGGGAGATCAGCCGCCTTGTAAATCCGAGCGCCACCACAGCCGCTCGTGCCGCAAACTGCCAACGCAAGCGCAGCCGCCAGCCAGCGCGTGCGGTGGCGGCAGCATTGCATTTCGACAGCTGGCATGGTTACTAAATGGATGGATCAAGCGCGCGTGCGATGTGCGCCAGGACGTGCAAGTGATCGCGTATCTCGCATGCGCCGCGCGGAGACTAACTGCTCGACGGTTGGCTCTTGCCCGATCGGCTGATCGCGATGGGAATGGCAATGGCCGCCGCGATGATCGCCGCCAGCACAATGGCGTCGGAAAACACGAGCGAGCCAAACGGGCGCTGGCCGCGCACCACTGATCCGCTCCCCACGATCATGGCGCCGGGCTTAGCCGCCGGCGGAGCGGCGTTTCCTTCCCAAGCGCGCAGCGTGGTTCCACCCTGGCCGGCGATGACTTGATAGACGCCGCCGCGCAGGCCGCGCACCGCGAATTCGCCCTTGGCATTGCTGGTGGTCCGCGCCACCACTTTGCCGGATTGCAGAACCGTCACTTCCTTCTCGATCATCGGAGCGCCCTGACCGTCCACGACGACTCCGGACAGGATGCCGCCTTGCTGCAACGATATGTCAAGCACCGCCGGTTCGGCAGCAGCCGCTGTAGCCGGAGGCGACGCGGGAGCAACGTCCTGCGCGCACACGGTTGGAGTGGGGAGCAGCGTTCCGAAAACCGATATCCAGGCCGCGCCCCATGAGGCGAATCGCCATTGCATCGCTAGACCCTCGCTGAGAGCAGATGTGAAATGCCGAACTGGCTGACTGCCGAAGAACTTCGGCTGACATGAGGGGGCGGATGCTACCCGATACTCAGCGGCCCGAGAAGGTCAGCTGGCCAATGCCGTCTCGCGCGCCTTCGCCTACGCTAGCTGACCGAGCTGGCTAAAAATCCTTGAAGTGGCCGGGTGCTAACCGAGCCTGTCAAAAGCCCTTGAAATGCTCGGCCAGACGGACTTCGGCCCCACCGAGACGCGATTCCAGGCGGCGGCTCAATTGACCCGCGGCAGCCCCGCGCGCGATATCGTCCAGAAAGCGTACCAGCTCGTCGTGGGCCTCTGGTGGCCCGTTAAGCAGGAAATGCACCCAGGCCCAAGCGTCTCGATAATCGCCAGCATTCATGTCCGAGACGTCCTGGCGCGCCTCGAGCCGGGCCAACCGCGGAACGGCCCCCAGCCGTAAGTTCCATTTCACGCTCTTGAGGTGCGGGTTGGCCGAAATACGGGCCGCCGGTGGCACCTCGAAATACTCGGCCAGACCTTCATCCAGCCATAAGGGCACCATCGGCAGCGAAGCATGCAGGACGCCGTGCGTTGCCTCATGCCGCAAGTCAACGGCGAGCTCGGGGCCGCGGAAGGCATAGACAGTGCCCGCGCCGGCGCGCTTTACGTACAAGGCCCGCCGGTAGGCGACGCGAGGAAAATGGGTTTTGCCATACTCGCGGTAAGTGGCCTCATCGCGAAAGAGAACAATGTGCACGGGCTCGCGCGCGCTTGGCAATCGCAACGTGGTCGTAAGCTGCTTCTGGATTTCACCGAGGTCGTCGAGAAGATCCGCACACTCGGCCAGCGGAAACTCGGCCCGCACCAGGAACGGTGGGCCCGCCTCGGTGGACGCCGCAATCGCGACGCAAGCGACCGCGCACGCGAAGCCGGCTCGCCACACCGCACCCCGGCTCATCGAGCCGTCCTTCCGAAGGGCAGCCATCGCTCGAAAAAGGGGACGGGAGTCTTTTTCTCGCGCGGCGGCTTGCGCGGATTTGCATGTTTGAGCGGCTCTCCGGCGGCGATGGCCGCCGGGTTGGTTGAACATAACGCCCGCGCGAACTCCACGCTCGAGAGCTCAGCCGCGCGCGCAAAGGCCTCTCGCATGCGCGGAGCACGCCGCAGCGTGTCGTGAGCATCCGTCGCGATACAATGCACGGCTCGACGTCGCACCAGATCCTCGCTCAACTGCTGCGGACGGCGACCGAAAAGGCCCAGCAAGCTGCCGGCCGTGATCTGCAGCAGGCAACCTCCCTTGACCAACGGCTCGAGCACCGCGGGGTTTGCGAGAATTCCGGCATTTCGCTCGGGATGGGAGAGGAGGGCCCTGTAGCCCGCCCGGCCCAAGTCCTCGACAAGCGACTCGAGCGAGAAATAGAGCTCGTGGGGCAGCTCCAGCAGGACCGTACCCTTGTCGGCCAGCGTCAGAATCTCATCGCGCGCCAGGCGGGCAACCATATCGGGCTCGATGCGTACATCCGCGCCTGGCAAAACCGTGAGCGAGATGCCGGCTCGAATCAGCTCTTGCTGCAATAAGGCGACGCCCTGGCGGATGGTATCCGTTCGATTCGCAAACGAACCCAGTTGATGTGGCGTGCAGACGATCGTGCGAATGCCTTCCTCGACGGCCATACGCGCCATCGCCAGGCTCTCGGTAAGGTCCACGGCGCCATCATCAAGGCCCGGCAGAAGATGGCAATGGATATCGACGAACGTATCGGTTAAGTGCATGCTATCGCCTTTCGACAGGTGTGCGCGCTATCGTTCGCAAGCACGCGCCGGCGCGGACAAGAAATGGGCCGCGAGCCTATCGACGCGCCGTGGAGGTGTCAAGCGGCATCGCGCAGCCCAGGCAGCCTTGCTGCAAGGACACTGCACATGAATGAAGGCACGCGCGCTCGTTTCCGCGCGAACTTGCGGCGGCGGCGCGTGACAGGGTATTATCGCGGGACGAAATGCGTCGCTTCAGCTAGCTGAGATTTTGTCCGTGAAATTTGCCGCGATCGGTCCTGTCGCGTTCCATTTGCCCGCGCGCGTCGAAACGAATGACGACCTGGCGAAGCTGTTCCCGAAATGGGACCTGGACCTGATCTACAGCAAGACGGGCATTCAACAAAGATACATCGCCGAGCCGGATGAGTGCGCTTCGGACCTGGGCGTCGCGGCGGCGGAGCGACTGTTTAGCGATTACAAAATCGACCGCGCATCGATCGATTTCGTGCTCTTCTGCACGCAGACGCCCGATTATCCGCTGCCAACGACGGCCTGCCTGATGCAGCATCGATTGCACCTGCCCACCACAGCCGGCGCGCTCGATTTCAATCTCGGTTGCTCTGGCTTCGTGTATGGGTTGGCACTGGCCGATGGACTCATCCGCGGCGGCATGGCAACGCGCGTGCTGTTGATCACCGCCGAAACGTACTCGAAATACATTCACCCGGCGGATCGCTCGCTGCGTACGATTTTCGGCGATGGCGCCGCGGCCACGCTGGTCGAAGCGGTCGACCAGCCTGCGCTTGGCTCGTTTGTATTCGGCACGGACGGCAACGCCGGCGACGCGCTGATGGTGAATTCGTGTGGAGCCCGGCCGGCTCATGCGGCTTTGCAGCCGCGCACCAAATGGCGCTGGAAGAGCAAGCTGTACATGGACGGGCCTGGCCTGATCACACTCACGCTCGACACGATCCCGCAGACGGTCCAACGCGTCCTGGAGAAAGGCGGCGTGAGACGCTCTGACATTAACCTGTTTCTCGTTCACCAGGCCACGCTCAAACTGCTCGACCAATTGCGGCAGGAGCTCGAGCTCGATGAAGAGCGGATGCCCACCATGCTCCGCGACTTTGGCAACACGGTGTCTTCGACCATCCCGATCATGATTCACGAGCTGCGAAAGAGCGGCCGCTTGCGGCCCGGCACGCGCTCGCTGATGGCCGGATTCGGCGTCGGGTTTTCTTGGGGTGGCTGTCTATGGACCGAGACCTGGGATGAGCGCGAACGGGCTCTGACCAGGCCGGACGCCGCCTAAGCCTTGGCAGCGCAAGAGCGCGGGCTTTTTAAAACACAATCTTGCCGCCGCCGGCCGGCGCGGCGCCACCCGGTCCAGGCTTGGGCAACATCTCATTGAGCAACCGCTCGTCATTCGCGCCAAGCTGCGCGACTCGGGCGAAGAAGACGCCGGCCCGATCGCGCTGGCCATCGAAATAAAGTTGCATCCCCAGGGCCCACAGGAGCGTGGAGTCGAGTGGATTACCCTCCACGGCCTTGGCGAGCGTCTCGATGTGGCTTGTCTTCGCGATCTGATCTGCCCCATAGAGCTGGTCGAGGCGAAAAGGTGAATCGGTCCAGTCGGCCCGAATGCGCAGCCCACGCTTGAAGGCTTTCACCGCGCTTTCGTATTGGCCGAGCGCAACCAGCGCGTGTCCCTGCCGCAGATAGGTATCGGGCAAATCGGGCGCGACTTGGGCCGCGAGCTTGTATCGTTCGATCGCCGGGCCATATTTCTGATTCGCAAAGTTCGTATCGCCAAAACCAAGGAACTTGCCCGCCTTGGCTTTCTGTTCGGCATTGGTCGCGTGCGGCTTGCCGCGCGGCTCAGCAGGAGCCGGGTTGTTCGCCGCTGGAGCGGGCGCTGGCACGTCGACCGCCGCGGGCACAGCCAGAAGCTGCGGGTCGTTGAAAAACGGGACCGTGTACGCCGGCCCAATCGGGACCCCGTACGCACCACTCCATAGCGGATAACCACCCCAGAAAACCCAGCTCGGCGCAGGCCCCTGGCGATGCTGTCCGCTGTGATGATGCTGCGGCTGGGATGAAGGCGAGGCAGTCGGGCCTGGAGCGGCCGCGGGCTTCGGGACGGTGTTGAGCTGTCGAGAAACCGTGATCTGCGGCACCGATCGCCGCACATTGTTGGGCGATTGCGGAACGAAGATTGGGTTGACGCGCAACGCCGGTGCCGGGGCCGCCTGAGATCGCTGCTGGTACCACTGCGCAAAAACGGGCGAACTAAGCGAGACGAGGCCGGAAAAGGCCAACCACCACGCGAGCACACGAAGCATTCGGCGCCTCCTCATCCCTTACGAGAGCGCGTCACCACATTTATTATCAGCTCGGCCCGGCGAGGGAGCAAGCGACCCCCATGAACTTCGTGCGCTTCAGATGCCAGGCGAAGCCGCATGCTCGTTCAGAATACGCGTGAGCGCGCTTAAGGAAATTTCGCCAATCTGTCGGGCGGGAATGCGCCAGATTTGTGGGTTCATGACTTCTACCGATACATGGCCCCCGTAGCCGATCTGGCGCAGGTGAGCGGCAATGGCCGCCAGCTCGAAATCGCCATCGCCCGGCAACACGCGGTCGGCGTCGGTAGCCAGCTCGCGAGCCGTCCCCGCCAGGTCGCAAAATTGGACGTGAAAGAGATTGTCGCCGGTCACATAGCCCAGGTCTTCGAACTTGCTTGGCCCGACGTAGTAGTGGAAGGCATCTAGGCAAATACCCAGCCAGGGGCTACTCACCTCTGCAACCAAGGCAGCGGCGGTCTGCAAGTTGTTGATGAACACGGACCGGGCTTGAAACTCGAGTGCCAGCCGGACGCCATGCTTGGCGGCTTCGGCCGCCGCTTGCCCCAGCGACATCTGCACCCTGGCAAGCGCCGCCTCGTCAAAAGGAGCGGGCACGTCGGCAGCCAGAACTAAGGTCTCGACGCCTAAGGCCGCAAGTTGCTCCAACCGGCGCGAGAACGCATTCCAGTGCTCGCGCCGAAATTCCCCTTGGCTGGCGAGCAATCCGCCTTGGAAGCTGGCGACCGGGGCTATGAGGTGATGTTGTTCCAACAGGCCCCGCACGTCCGAGGTCGAGTGATTGGCCAGATACTGATCGAGCTTGCCGACCCACAGCTCGATGGCCGTGCAACCGCCAGCCGCGTATGCCTCGAAATCTTTTTCGAAGGGCGACTCGAGCGAGCACACCTGGCTGACGGCCGCTTTCATCGAACCACCTCCAGCGGCAACAACCTGAGTGTCAGGCCATCTCGCCCGACTCGACCAGACGAGTGATCTCATCGACGCAGTCGTCGACCTTGATTCGCCATTGGCGCAACGTGTCGCGGCTGCGCACGGTAACCGTGCCATCGGTCACCGATTGCCCGTCGACGGTGATGCAATAGGGCGTGCCGGCCTCATCCTGGCGGCGGTAGCGGCGGCCGACGGCGCCTTTCTCGTCATAGAACGCGTTGAAACGCGTCTTGAGGTCGCGATAGATGCGTTGGGCAATCTCTGGCATTCCATCCTTCTTGACCAAGGGAAACACGGCCGCCTTCACCGGCGCAATGCGTGGATGAAATTTCATCACCACTCGCTGCTGCATCTTGCCATTCTCGTCAGGCGCTTCGTCCTCGGTGTAGGCCTGGCACAGGAAAGCCAAGGTGGCGCGATCGGCCCCGGCCGATGGCTCGATGACGTGGGGCACGTAGCGTTCGCCGGTCAGGTCGTCTCGATAGCTGAGATCCTTGCCGCTGCCCCGGTGGCGCGGCTTACCTTCGGCGTCCAGCTCCACGGCCAGGTCGTTGCCCTGCCTGACTAGCTTGCCTTCCATGTGGCTGCGGAGGTCGAAATCGCCGCGATGGGCAATGCCCTCCAGTTCACCGAACTCACCAGGCGGCAGGAAGGGAAACGCATACTCGATATCGGCCGTGCCGCAGGAGTAATGGCTCAACTCGTCGGCGTCATGGTCGCGTAAGCGCAAGCGCTCGCCGGCCAGCCCCAGGCTCAAGTACCACGCATAGCGGCGGTCGCGCCAAAACTTGTACCACTCGGGAGACGACTTGGGATGGCAGAAGAACTCGATTTCCATTTGCTCGAACTCGCGCGAGCGAAAGGTGAAATTCCTGGGTGTGATCTCGTTGCGAAAGCTTTTTCCAACCTGGGCGATCCCAAAGGGAACGCGCACGCGCGAGCTATCCAGCACGTTCTTGAAATTCACGAAAATGCCCTGGGCGGTCTCGGGTCGCAAAAAGGCGGCCCCCTCTTCGCCGCTCAAGGCACCGACGTAGGTTTTGAACATCAAATTGAATTCGCGCGGCTCGGTGAGCGTGCCCAGCTCCTTGGCATCCGGGCCCAGCACCTTGGAAAAATCCTTGACGGTGACCAGCGAAACCAGCTCGCCTTGCCATTGCAGTTGGACAACATCTTTGCCACGAAGGTTGAAAAACTTGAGCGCCCTTTGCTGGGTCTCGGCCAGGCCTTCCTCGCCACCGACTTGCGTGGCGACAAAAATGGTCTGGCCCTTCGCTTGGACCCAACGGCCGCGCACCTGGTCGTGCCGATAGCGCTTCTTCGATTCGCGGCAATCGACCATGTAATCGTGAAACAGATCGTAGTGTCCCGAGCACTTCCAAATCTGCGGGTGCATGATGATCGTCGAATCGAGACCCGTCATCTCGTACGCTTCCGGCGCGCCGGGCAGCACGCTCAGATCGTCGTGCGCGCGCACCATGTCGTGCCACCAGGCCTCCTTGACGTTTCGCTTGAGCTCCACGCCCAGCGGGCCATAGTCCCAAAAACCGTTCAATCCGCCATAGATTTCGCTCGACTGAAACAAGAACCCGCGGCGCTTGCAGAGCGAAACCAGCTTGTCCATTTCCATATCGTTGGTGGTCCTTCGGGGCGGCCTTCTCGCGCACGAATCAAGACGCGCAAGTGTACTGTGCGCGTGGGCGCTTGGTCTACCGTGGGCTGCTTGAGCGCGAGTCCGAAGCAGTAATCCTTCCGCTGCGCGTGTCGAAGCTCGGCACCAGCGAAAAGCGATCGATCTCGGCCGCGAGCGCCAGATCGTGCTGCATGCCAATCGCGAGCAGATTCTGACCGCCCCGACTCTGGCCCAGCGCCGCGAGCAGCCCGGCCGAAGTCGCCGTCGGACCGGCGACCAGTTCAAGCCATGCCCGGCGTGCCGATTGGGCCTGTGGATCGAGCTGCCACGAAGAATCTGACGAGAGCTTTGCCGCAACCGCGCCTGCAAAGAGCACATCCTCGCTCGTCGGCTGGCCATCGGTCCCGGCACATACCAGATCGACCGACGCTTCGCCCGCCAGCATTGACGAGAGTGCCGTCAGGTTGACGAATGCGCCGATTAGCACGCGCGCAGCCTGCGTGGCCCTGTCCAGCGCCTGGGTTCCATTGGTGGTTGTAAGGACGACCGTCTTTCCCGCCACGACTTGTGGCGTGTATTCGGCCGGCGAGTTTCCGAGGTTAAAACCTTCGATCGGAAGCCCGTGCCGCTCGCCGCCGAGCACGACGCTGCCCGGCGGCAAATCGCGCGCGAGCTTACGAGCTTCATCGACCGTGCGGCAGGGAATCACCTCGCGGGCACCCGCCGCCAACGCGTAAACAATTGTGGTCGAGGCGCGCAAGACGTCAATCACGACGCAGCAGCCGACCGGCTGGCCGCCAGCACCGAGCGATTCCGGCAGAGAATGTACGCGCAGTGAAGACATCCAATTGGCCCGCAGGGTGAAAGGAACATCATAGGCGCAGGCTGCGGGCGCCGTGAGGTCTTTTGCGCTTCCCGCGACTCAAACTTAATCTGCCCGCATCCAGCCAATCGGGCTACAATGTCGCGGCTGCCAACGAGCCATCGTGCCCCGATTGCAAGTCTGACTGCTTGGATTGTCGACTGGAAGGATCCTGATGGCATACAGCTCGCTAGCCGAGTTCCTTGAAGAACTTGCCGAACACCAAGAGCTCGCGCGGGTCAGCGCGGAAGTCGATCCCACGCTCGAGTTGCCGGAGATCGCGCGCCGCTGCGCCGAGCGTGCCGGCCCGGCCTTGCTCTTCGACCGGGTGCGGGGGAGCGGCATGGCCGTGCTTGTGAACCTGCTGGCGACCGAAGGCAGGGCTTGCCGAGCCCT
>DATJEN010000159.1:0-7481 GCA_035496575.1 Pirellulales bacterium | reverse complement strand
TCTCTTGATTTCTTTGCCCCGCTCGCTAATGCCGCCCACTCTCGCGTCCCTCGTCGGTTGTTCGCTCGTTTGTGACTAACTTAAGAACCCCCGTTTCTAACAGCCGACTTGTTGCCGGTCAACAACGCGTCGGGGGTTCTCAACCCAAATTGCCCCACGCTCGAGCGCTAGCTATCCTGACAGCAACTGTTCCCAACCCTGCCCCATCGACCCGGCATCCATCGGAAGACTTAGCCATGAAAAAGAAGACCACGCGACGCGAGTTTCTCAGCGCATCGGGCCACGCCGCCGCCGGACTCGGGCTGGCCGCCATGCTCGCACGATCGACCGCCGCGGATGACAAGCCGCTGCCCTTCAAGATTTCGCTGGCCGAGTGGTCGCTGCACCAGGCGCTGTTTGGGGGCAAACTCAAAAATCTCGACTTCGCCCAACAGGCGACTACCGAGTACGGTATTGACGCCGTCGAGTACGTGAATCAGTTCTTCAATGACAAAGCCAAGGACTCTGCCTACCTGGCCGAGATGAAGTCGCGGGCCGCGGACCAGGGCGTCAAGAACGTGCTGATCATGATCGACAACGAAGGAAAACTAGGCGATCCGGACGCGGGCCGCCGCAAGAAAGCCATCGAGAACCACTATCCGTGGGTCGAAGCGGCCAAATATCTGGGTTGCCACTCGATCCGGGTGAACGCGTACTCGGAGGGATCAGGCGAAGAACAAGCCAAGCTCGCGGCCGATGGCCTGCGCCGGCTGGCTGAGTTCGCTGCGCCAACGGGTCTCAACATCATCGTCGAAAATCACGGAGGCTGGTCCTCCAATGGCAAGTGGTTGAGCGGAGTTATTAAAACAGTCAATTTGCCCAATTGCGGGACTCTGCCCGACTTTGGCAACTTCAAAGACTACGATCGCTATCTGGCAGTCGAAGAAATGATGCCGACCGCCAAGGGAGTAAGCGCCAAGAGCCACGACTTTGACGCCGAGGGAAACGACACCCAGACCGACTACCGGCGGATGATGAAGATCGTGCTAGCTGCCGGCTATCACGGTTACGTCGGCATCGAATACGAGGGCCGGAAGCTCAGCGAGCCTGACGGGATTCGCGCCACGAAGAAGCTGTTGGAGCGGGTCGGACGGGAGCTAGCATGAGGGTGCTGAAGTTTGTCGAGCAGCCGAGAATTCTTAAAGAAATTCCCGATCCGCCAGAAGTGGACAGTTAGATTTTGGGAATTTATGGCTGCCCATTTTTTAGGCAACCCTCCCCTGCCCAATCTCGTGGCAGGCAATAATTGACCCTGCCCGCGATTTGAGCAGACGCTTAAATGCTATCATAGCAACGACATCCGTGCTTGTCTTGATCGCCGGATACGATTCGTGCGAGTTGGCCAACGGTGGTCAGTTCCTTTTGCACGACTTGTTTCAGGAGACGGATGTATGAACGAGCAGCGACAAGATGTCTTTCGCGTTGCGGACGAAATTTTTCGCCAGCGGCCGAGCTGGGTCACGTTCTTTCGCGAAGTGCTAGGCGTGGACGGAATCGTGCGCCAGGTTTATTCGAGCCCTGAAGCGCTCAGCCAATTCGAACAGACTCCCGAGTACCAAAAGATCCAGCAGATGCTAGCTAAGCTCCGCGAGAACGACGCCGACCTGCCCGGCGGCCCGCGCGAGCCCACGCGTGTGATCACGGTTCGCTTGCCCAAGAGCCTCCACGAATCCCTACGGGCCGAGGCTCACGACCGGCACACGAGCATGAACAAGCTGTGCATCTCGAAGCTGCTGCAGGTCGTCGACGAGGATCTGGTGCCGGCCGAAAGCGACATGTCGGAAGCCATGGCCGAAAAGCAATCGGCTTAGGGCAGCTAGCGAGGCGCCGCTAGCAAAAACAATTCGGAGCGGACCTGTAAGCCGGGTTTTGTCCCCCGCGGCAGCAGCGCTGTCGCGGGGGGTGGCCATTTCTCTGCGCGCGCCGATTGCTCGGCGGCTGTAGCGGCCTACCCGAAAGTCTTTGCAGGTCGGACGAACCCGCCCAGCTAACTGGAACTTTCTGCTTGGCCTTGCTCCTGGCGGGGTTTGCCTAGCCAGGCCAGTCACCTGGCCTGCTGGTGAGCTCTTACCTCACCGTTTCACCCTTACCGCGTGAGGATCTCTCCTCGCGAGGCGGTCTACTTTCTGTTGCACTTTCCCGAGCCTTGCGGCTGGTGGGCGTTACCCACCGCCATGTCCTGGGGAGCCCGGACTTTCCTCTAGCGTCGCGTCAATCAAGGACGCGTGCTAGCGGCCACCCGGTCCACTCCGAATCATCTTGCCAACATAGCTGGGGACTTGGCGGTCTGCCAGCTACTGGCGGCGACCGCGCCTGCCGCCTGGATAATCTACGTAGCTTGGCGGCGGGCGTATCGTGGACTCCTAATTGATTTACGAGTCTTGCGCCTTTTAACGATTGTTACCAAAGTCGGGCATTGCGCGAACGTGCCTGACAAATGCTTGCTGCCGGCTTGCACGATTCTCCCGCGTTCGAAAAACCACTTCCCGCCAACTTCCCTGCCGCGCCCACCGAGGACTTGTCCTTTGTCCGCCCCCAAACCGCGGAACCTGCCAGTTGGCCACCTGGGCCGCGCAGCTTTGATTGCGCTCGTCGCGATCGGGCCCGCGCGGGCTGAGGGCGACAAGTCCGGCTCGCAATCAGCGCCGGTCGCCGCCGCCACGGAGTCAGGACCGCGTCGGCTGCCGCAAACGGCCGGCCGCCCCTCGTCGCGGCGGGTCGAAGGCGTTCAGGTTTCAGCGGCCGATCGCCCCATGAACATGACGGCCCAGATTCGGCCTATCCCCGAGCCCATTCCGCCAGGCCGAGCCGAGCCGGACACCGGCATCACGCTCGAGGACGTGACCAACCTGGCTCTTGCCAACAACCCACAAATCCGCGAGGCGGCAGGCAAGGCCGCGGCCGCTCGCGCTCAGGCCCTGCAAGCAAGCCTGTATCCGAATCCGACCTTTGGCCAGGCCTCACCGCAGTTGGCGGGCAATCAGACGCAGTACAACGGCTATATCATTCAGGACATCGTCACCAAGAACAAAATCGGCCTGGATACCGCCGCCGCCGAACGGGCCGCCCGCGAGGCCGAGCTGGCCCTGGTGCGGGCTCGTTTCGACGTGCTCACGCGGGTTCGGCAAAGCTTTTACACCGCCCTTGTGGCGCAGCAACGCGTCGAAGTTCTCGAACGAATGGTGAAAATCGCCGAGACGTCCCTCGATATTAGCCAGCGCCTGTTGAAAGCCGAAGTCGGCACGCGCGGCGACGTGTTGCTGTTGCAAATCGAATACTCGCGCTCATCGGCCGAGCTGCAAAATGCAATCACTCTCGCCGAAACGAGCAGGCGCCAGCTCGCGGCTTCGACAGGGCTATTCGACATGGCCATCCCGCGCGTTCAAGGCGACGTGCGACAGGCTCTGCCCGAGTATGAAGTCATCGCCGTTCAACAGGGCGTGATCTCGCGCAACGCACTTGTGCGCAGCGCTCAGATCGAAATCGCGCGCAATCAAATCTTGCTGCGTCGCGCGCAGGTCGAGCCGTTTCCAAACATCAACGTCATGGGCGGCTATCAGAACCAATTGCCCGGCGCCTTTGCGCCTGAGTCGCAAGGTATCTACCAGGTGCAGATCGTGGTTCCGCTTTGGAATCGCAACCAAGGCAACATCCGCGCCGCCGCGGCCAATATCGGCGTGGCTGGCGCGCAGCTCAATCGAGTCGAGAACGAACTGGCCAACACGACCGCGCAGGCACTCGGACGCTATCTGACCGCCAAGCAACTGGCCGAGCGGTACGAGCGAATTATCCTGCCCAGTGCCGTCGAGCTGCAGGATATTTCGGCCCAACTCTACAACCAAAGCCAGATCGACTTCTTGCGTTACCTGAATGCCCAGCGGGCGTTGCTGGATGCAAACCTGGCTTATCTAGGGGCGCAGGAATCGCGCTGGACGGCGGCCGCCGAAGTGGCAGGACTGCTGCAATCGGAGCGATTTCCATAGTTACTTTTGCGTAAGTATCGCACCTCCGACTTTGGCGCATCTCGACCCAGGGGGCATAATTACTCCAGCGAGCCCTCAATCCGGCTGTGGCTCGCTCGAGCGCTGGTCGGGCGGCCATGCGCAGGCAACCCAACAACCACCCTCCGAAAGCGGTCTCACCGGAACCGCAGGGGTTGGGCTGCGTAGAAAAGCAAGCGGCCGCCGATCTCTCTCACAGGCGAGCTGCGCACCCGAGTCCGCCTGAACGGAGTAGCACAACCAAGCCAACCTGCGGATTGGGCAGCCCCTATATGACGACCAACAAAAAATCCGGGCGAGTGTGGCTGTGGGCGCTGGCGCTCGTGCTGCTGGCGGGCGCGGTGGGGGCGATTGCTTTCACCACCATGTCGCAGAATGGCAAGGTCGTGGCGGCTGGTCCCGCGGCCACCCCCTCGCTGCGGCTGGTGTCCGGCTCGACCAACAAGCTCGAGCTCTCGCCGCAGTTGATCCATAGTCTGGCAGTGCACACGGTCTCTGTCCAAAGCGCGCGGATGCATGATCACTTGCGACTGAACGGATCGTTATTTCTGGATTCAAACCGCATGGTGCGAGTGCACTCGCGCTTTCCCGGCGAAGTTGTATCGGTGGCCGATTACAAGGGAGACAATCACGTGGCTCGGCCGCTGCGGCTGGGCGATCACGTCACCAAGGGCCAATTGCTGGCCGTGATTTGGAGCAAGGACGTCGGCGAGAAGAAGAGCGATCTTGTCAACGCGCTATCGAAGCTCTATCTCGACGAAGCCCAGCTCAAGAACTTGCGGTCTTTGCCGCGCGACGCCGTGGCGGGCCGCCAGGTGCGGGAAGCCGAGCGCGAACGCGAGGCCGACATCATCGAAGTCGACCGCGTTGAACGCACTTTGCGCTCCTGGCGCTTGACCGAAGGCGAGATCCAGGTGGTGCGGGCCGAGGCGGAAAAAATTCATCGTGGCGACGTGAAGAGTGACGTCAACGTTGACAAGAGCTGGGCCGAGGTGGAAGTCCGCAGCCCCTTCGACGGAGTGGTACTCGAAAAGAACATCGTGGCCGGCGACATGGTCGACACCGATCTGGACCTTTTCAAAATCGCTGACCTGAGCGTGCTGGGCGTGATCGCCAACGTGTACGAAGAAGATCTGCCAGCGCTTGAATCCCTTCCGCCAAACGAGCGCCGCTGGGCCATTCAACTGAAGTCTCAAACGAACGACCCCGGCATCGAGGGGACCTTCGAGATGATCGGAAACATCGTCGACCCCAATCAGCACACGGCGGCCGTGATGGGTTGGCTCGACAACCGCGAGGGCCGCCTGCGGGCCGGGCAGTTTATTACCGCCTTGGTCGACCTGCCGGCTAGCGAAGGCGAAGTCATGGTTCCGGATACGGCGATCTTGCAAGATGGCGAGACCTGCGCCGTGTTCGTTGCGAGCAGCGAAACCCCGCACGAGGTCACGCGGCGCGTGGTGGCGCTTGCCAACCGCGGCCAGAACGTGGCGTACATTCGCTCTCAACCCACCCCCGCCGAGCAAGCCAAAGGCTGTGAACCTCTGAAGGCGGGCGAATGGGTGGTCACGTCGGGCTGCATCGAGCTGGACGGTGCTCTCGAGAACGCGCTGGCCTCGGCCGGCGAAACGGTTTTGAAATAGAACACTGCGTGCCACAGCCAATCGCACCTCCTGTTATCACATCTTCCGGCCGCAGCGATATTAGCCCGGTGTTCCTGTCATGATTCACGCCCTGATATCGTGGGCGGTCCACAATCGGCTGGTGGTGATCCTTTACACCCTGTCGATTGTGGCAGTCGGCGCCTACTCCTTCTTCAACATCAACGTTGAAGCCTATCCGGACCCTGCGCCGGCAATCATTGAAGTCATCGCGCAATACCCCGGCGCCTCGGCCGAAGAAGTCGAACGCCAGGTGACGATCCCGCTCGAGATCGCGCTGGCCGGCATGCCCGGCCTGGATTACTGTCGCAGCAAAAGCCTGTTTGGGCTGTCACACCTGCGCAATCAGTTTGATTATGGCGTCGACTATTTCCGCTCGCGTATCGAAGTCCTGAATCGCTTGAATCAGGTCGACCTTCCGCCCGGCGTGAAGCCCCTCATCGCGCCGACCTCGCCCACCGGCGAAATCTACCGCTACGTCATCAACAGCCCGCGCGATGCGCTGGGGCGCGACGTCTACTCCCTGCATGATCTGAAATCCTTGAACGATTGGAAGCTGGAAAAGGAGTTCCGCCGCGTGCAGCGGATCGCGGACGTGGTGAGCTTCGGCGGCGCGGTCAAGCGCTATGAGGTGCAGCCCGACCCATCCCGGCTCTTGCAATATGGCGTCACGTTCGAGCAGCTCGAAAACGCGATTACCGAGAGCAACTCAAACGTCGGCGGTGACTACTTGCGGCAGGGCGACACGGTGCAAGCGGTGCGCGGCCTGGGGCTGATCGGCGCCGGGCAAGATCCCATTACGCAGCTCAAGCCCAACATGGATCCCAAGGCGGCCGCGCAACAGTTGCGAAGAGAAGAAGACCGCCGCTTGCGCGAGATTCGACAAATCGTGCTCTCGGCCACCAATAATGTTCCCATCAAGATCTCCGACGTCGTCGAAGGCGGCCGGCACGCCAGTACCAATCCCGATGATCGACACGGCGTGGTGGTCGGCAGCCACACGCGCACGGGCCGCGTGGCCGCCAGCTTGCCCAAGTTGGACCAGGATGGCGAACAACTCACGATCAACGGCGAGCGGGTTTGGGATGACCGCGAGGACGTGGTCGAAGGCATCGTGCTGTTGCGCAAAGGCGAAAAGTCGCTGCCCGCTCTGGCCGATGTCCGCGAAAAAGTCAAACAGCTCAACGAGCCGGGGCAACTGTTGCCGGGCGTCACGCTCGAAACCATTTACGACCGCACGAACCTCATCGATCTCACCACGACTACCGTGCGCGAAAACGTGCTGGTCGGTATCGTGCTGGTGGTCATTATCCTGCTTGTCTTTCTCAACGATACGCGCAGCGCGCTGATCGTGGCCGTCAACATTCCGCTCGCCCTGCTGTTCGCGTTCGCGACTCTGTACATCCTGGGCAAGTCCACCAACCTGCTCTCGCTGGGCGCCGTGGACTTCGGCATCATCGTCGACTCGTCGGTGATCATGGTGGAGGCCATCTATCGCCGCCTGAGCTCGGGCGAAGATGCCGAGCTGCCGCTGGCCGACCGCATCTTGCGATCGTCCGGAGAGGTGGAGAGAAGCTTGTTCTACTCGCAATTGATTATCATCTGCGCGCTATTGCCGCTGTTCACGATGACCGGCCCAGAAGGACAAATCTTCGCACCGATGGCCGATGCGTATGCGTTCGCGCTGGGGGGCGCGCTCCTATTTGCGCTGACCCTCTCGCCTGTGCTTTGCCGCATCTTCATGCAGAACATCTCGCATGCCAAAGACAACTTCCTGGTCCGC
>DATJEN010000158.1:0-36539 GCA_035496575.1 Pirellulales bacterium | reverse complement strand
TTCACGTCGACGCCGATCTTGCGCGACAAGTTTCCTTTCGCGACCGCGGTCGTGACCTCGGCGATGTTGCGCACCTGCGCGGTCAGGTTCGACGCCATCGAGTTGACCGAGTCGGTCAGGTCCTTCCAGGTGCCGGCGATGCCGGGCACCTCGGCCTGGCCGCCGAGCCGGCCTTCGGTGCCGACCTCGCGCGCCACGCGCGTGACCTCCGACGAGAAGCCGTTCAGCTGGTCGACCATCGTGTTGATGGTCTCCTTCAGTTCCAGGATCTCGCCCTTGACGTCGACCGTGATCTTGCGCGAGAGGTCGCCGCGCGCCACCGCCGTGGTCACGGTCGCGATGTTGCGCACCTGGGCGGTCAGGTTCGTCGCCATCGCGTTGACCGAGTCGGTCAGGTCTTTCCATGTGCCCGCCACGCCCGGCACCACCGCCTGGCCGCCGAGCCGGCCGTCGGTGCCGACCTCGCGGGCCACCCGCGTCACTTCGGACGAGAAGCTGTTGAGCTGGTCCACCATGGTGTTGATGGTTTCCTTCAACTCGAGGATCTCGCCCTTCACGTCCACGGTGATCTTGCGCGAAAGGTCGCCGCGGGCCACGGCGGTCGTCACTTCGGCGATATTGCGCACCTGCGCGGTGAGGTTCGAGGCCATGGAATTGACCGAGTCGGTCAGATCCTTCCAGGTGCCGGCGGCCCCCGGCACGACTGCCTGGCCGCCCAGGCGCCCGTCGGTGCCGACCTCGCGCGCCACGCGCGTCACTTCCGACGCGAACGAACGCAACTGATCGACCATCGTATTGATGGCTTCTTTGAGCTGCAGAATCTCACCGCGCACGTCCACCGTGATTTTTTTGGACAAATCGCCATCCGCTACCGCGATCGTCACGTCGGCAATATTGCGGACCTGGGCCGTCAGATTGCCGGCCATCTGATTGACCGACTCGGTGAGGTCCTTCCAAACACCCGACACGCCTTTCACCTGGGCCTGGCCGCCCAGCTTGCCTTCGGTGCCGACCTCGCGCGCCACGCGCGTCACTTCGGAGGTGAACACCGAGAGCTGCTCGATCATGGTGTTGACCAGCTTGGCAGATCGAAGGAACTCGCCCCGTAGGGCGCGTCCGTCCGCCTCGAGCTCCATCGATTGGCTCAGATCTCCCTTGGCAACCGCGCCGATCGTGCGCGCAACGTCGGCCGTGGGCCGCACCAGGTCATCGATGAGCGTATTGATCGACTCGGCCTTGACGGCCCAATCGCCCACTGCGCCAGCCAGCGACATGCGCTGCTTGAGCCGGCCTTCCTTGCCGACCGTGACGCTCAGGCGGGCGAACTCCCGCGCCACGCGGTCTTCGTTGTCGATCGTCTGATTGAAGGCCTCCGCGATGCGGCCCTCGATTCCGTCCCAATCCGCCGGCAGCCGTACTGAGAACTTCCCGTCTCGAAACGCCAGCATCGCGCTCAAGATCTGCCGCGAGCGGGCATCGGGCGACTCGTGCAGGTCGCCGTTGACCTCCGCGGGGCGATCGCGCCCATTCTCTTCGAGTACCGCAGTCGCAGCCGTGGAAACGGACTCTTCCTGAGCGTGAACGTGTTCTTTGGTTTTCATTTTATGAGAGTCTTTTCAGGCAACAGGCGCGCGGATCGACCCCACCCGACGACGAACGAGAACTAGTGGGAAATGGCGAGTATCGCCAGAGTTGAAATGTGAGCTGCGGCGTACAGCACGTTGGCGTAAACGCATGGGATGCTCGTGTTACGCCACGTTTTGGGGACTGAACCGACAACGCACGTTGGTCACCGCCGAGCAGCAGGCCGCATCATTCTCACCAGTGGCAATCAAACGTCAAACCAAACTTTCCGCCTGCAGCTTTGCTCCTGGTGTGCCTGCTGGCACCAGCCCATGCATCCCCAGCCGATAAGACAGCACTTGGCTGTGGGGCGATCCGGTGAACGGCGGATTTTGAGAGGCATGCCCGGATTATGCTTCCATGCAAACGCAACTTTGCGCAGTGGCGCGCGCAACTCTACAACACGACGGGGTGCACCGCCGCACTAGCAAGTTGAGGGCCGTAGAAAACCGAACCTGCTGATATCCCGCGCGACCGGATTCAAACGTGCAAACACGGTAGGATGACCTGCGGCATTTCGCGCGACGTTTGAGGCTGGTTGGGCCTTTTGCATCCACTTTAGCGCGATGGACGGCTACTTGCTGGTCACCGTGCGACCAGCACGGGTGGTCACACAATGACCAGGGCGGTCATCCGAAGATCGCAAGCATGCACCCTGGCAACTGTCGCAGCAATTTACGCGTGGATCCTTGCCATGCGGGTTTTGAGCTTTCGCCGGCGACAGGCGCTAGCGGTTAGACCCAACAGGCCCAAACCCGCCAGCACGAAAGTCGACGGCTCCGGCGTCTCGGCGAAGTAATAACCAACTCCGTCCCCGAGATTGTTCAGCGCCGGCAGCGTGGCGGTCACGATGATTTGCTTCGTTCCAGTTGGAATGCCGTCAAAGAACAAGGCATCGGTGTGAATGCCTCCGTTATGGAGGATGGCATTGTTGAACGTGATATCTCCGGATGACGGAGCAAATATCATTTGATGCAAGCCCAGAACGCCGCCAGTGCCCGTGTTGTCGTCGTTGCCCAGAATATTGACCATCGAAGGCGATCCAATCACGTTTGAGGCGTTCATCAATTGAACGTTGTAGACCGGCGCGCCGACTTCGGTGGTCGTGTTCCAGATTCCAAACGCCAGCTTCGGCAGATACCCAGTGTAGGTCGTCAGATCAAACGTCACGGTCGTGACATTGGGAACCGGAGCCGGGAATCCCGCCGGAGGATTGGGATCGCCGTACATCGACTGGGCCAGGTGGCCTTGCACGTTTCCGCTGCCTGGGAACAGAGTAGCGAACACCGACGGGTTAATCGCGGCATTGATGTTGTCTTGAGCGCCCCAATTTCCCAGAGAGTTCGGAGTCGTGGAGTTGTGGTCCACCGTAATGAAGCCATTGGAAAGGCCGCTCGTGAAAGTGCTGACGGCGATGCCGTTGCCAGGCACGTTCGTCCCGCTCACTGACATAAAGGTGTACGGGGCTGCCATCGCGACGCTGGCAATAGTCCACGAGACAGCCGTCAATATCAAACACACGCGCGTGATTCTGAAGTTCATGGCAGCGGTCGTGAGCGACGGGCGATTCGTGGTCATGAGCGTGTCTCCCAAATTAAAGATTTGAAGAACCGAATCGAGGGACTGACCACCCTTCAGAGTGCTGACGCACCCCAGGGTTAGGTGCGCTTACGGTAACTTCGGGTTCGGCGAGTCGCAACTGCGCGAGTGAGGCGCTAACACACCCGAGAAGGCGTCCTGTCGGCGCGCAAAAAAAAACGGTGCCCGGCTTTCAAACCGGACACCGCTTGTTGAATCGGAACTTTCGAGATTAGTGAGCCTGGCTTTCCAGGTCCGCACGGTCGACCGCCGCCAGGTTGTTGGTCTTCTCCGATTCAACCACCGCGTCGTCGGGATCGATGACCACCAGCAGTTGATCGAAAGCACCCTGCGTTCCCTCGCTGCTAGCCAGCCGCATGGCCGAGGCCGGCAGCCGCAGCGTCAGTTCGCTCGTTCCGCCCGCCGCCAGGTGCGGCACTTCGACGATTGTCCGCGGAGCTTGGTCGTTGGGCGAGCCAGTCCGTCCGGCGAAGATCGCCACGCGGAACTTGCCAGCATTTGCGGTGCCTTGGTTGCGGAAGCGGACCGCATACGACGGGCCGGCCACAATCGAAGCACGTTCAACCAGTCGCACATCCTCGAGCACCAGGTCTACGCTGCCGGTGTCGGCCTGGGCGAGTTGGCTGGTTTCCAGCGGAGCCGTGACCGGGGCCGCAGTTTCAACCACCGTCACCGGCTGCGTATACACCGGGTAACCACCGGCCACATACCCGCCACCGAATCCACCCACGGCTCCCAGCCACCACGGGAATCCAGGACCGCACTTGCCCTTGCCCATGCCAGGGTCGGTCGGGGTCGTTGGCGGAGTTCCCTTGCCGGGGTCCGTCGGCGTGCCTTTGCCTGGATCGACTTTGCCCGGATCCACTTTGCCTGGATCAA
Source organism: Pirellulales bacterium (assembly GCA_035496575.1). Taxonomy (GTDB): domain Bacteria; phylum Planctomycetota; class Planctomycetia; order Pirellulales; family PALSA-1355; genus PALSA-1355. The sequence goes on along the minus strand of DATJEN010000158.1, from coordinate 32,438 downwards.
TCTTGCCTGGATCGATTTTGCCCGTGCCGATCTTGCCCGGGTCCTTCAGGATGTCGCCAATCTTCGAGTTCTTCTTGTCGAGCAAACCGCCGGTCTTGAACGGCCCGGTCACATCGCCTGGCTTCGGAATGTTGTTGGTGGGCGAGCTGGGCAGCTTCTTGAAGTCGCCGACCTTCGTCTGGTCGAGCACCCCAACCTTCGTCAGCAAGTCGGACTTGGTGACCTTGTTCGCGCCGGTGAGCACTGAGCTATCCTTGCCGACCTTCTTGAACAGATCGGAAGTCTTCGCGGTGCCTGGCTTGCCCAAGGTTGCCGGGCTGTTCAAGGTTTGAACCTTGCCAAAATTCTTGCTGACGAAGTTGGATTGGGTGTTCTTCATCAGTTGCTGCTGGCTGACCATCTTGGGAGCCACGAAGCTCTTGACCGGCTGGGTCATGCGCCCAGTGGCCATGCCGCCGCCGAAACTCTTTCCGCCGCCGCCACCGCCATGACCCGCCAAGGCGACGTTGCTCATGGCCAAACCGGCTACTACGGTCGAGAACAGGCGATTGCGGAAGGTGTTCAGGAGGATCGACATGGTTCACGCTCACTTTCTTGGGCTTAAGTTCGTTTTTTGGGTCGGGCCGCGTACTTCGTCGCGTCCCACTACCAAGCCAAGCGTGAGCGGTTGAGAAGTGTTACAGAAAAAACTTGAGGTCGGGGGCTGAGGCCGGGAAAGGGGGGCCGCGGGCTGGATTTCTCGGCGAATCGCCAGCCTCTGACTTCGCTGCGGTCCGCGCGAGCTAGGGCTCCAAAGGCCCGACTTCGCCACCCTGAGACGCGAGTGTGCGAGAAAGAAGATGAGGCTGTTGGGACTTGAACCCAAGACCTACGGATTAAAAGTCCGTTGCTCTACCAACTGAGCTACAGCCTCTGGAAGGGGTTTCACTGTAGCAGTTTGGGATTTCCTGCGGAAGTATGGACACGGCGCGCGTGCGGCCACCAGCGGAACGCTGCTTTTCTTGCTCTGGGTGGCACCGACAACTCGTTTTCAGTGTTGCGAAGCTACAAGTGCGAGCTACATGAGCTCGACAACTGGCTTGCCGGTGCTGAGTGGATGCGGCCGGCCGAGCCGATCGTGGATTAACGACGCCGGGTCGAGGCCCAGCGCGTGATACATCGTGGCGTGAATGTCGACCGGGTCGATCGGTTTTTCAATGGGAAAGGCCCCGATCTTGTCGGACGCGCCGAGCACGACTCCGCCACGAATTCCGCCGCCGGCCAACAGCACCGACTGGCACGAACCCCAGTGATCCCGGCCGGCTTGGGCGTTGATCTTGGGCGTGCGGCCGAACTCTCCCATCACGATGACGAGCGTCTCGTCGAGAGTCCCGCGCGCGGCGAGATCGTCAACGAGCGCCGACACGCCCTGATCGAGCATGGGCAACAGTTCGCCTCCGAGCGCCTCGAAGTTTTTGGAGTGCGTGTCCCACCCGTCGCAGATCGTCATCTCGTTGAAATGGATGGTGGTCATCGCCACCCCGGCTTCGGCGAGCCGACGGGCCAAAAGCAACGCGCGGCCGAATCGATTCTTTCCGTATCGCTCTTTCACGCGCTCGGGCTCGGCATCGAGTGAGAAATCGTCCGCGTCGCCTTGTTGCGCGCCGGTTAGCGTGACGGCCTGGCCGCGCAATTTTCCGTATGATTCGCTGTTGGCGATCACTGGCCGCCGAGATTCCAGTACGGCGAGCAGCGCTGCGCGGCGCTCGTGGCGCTCGGCTGCAACGTCGCCGGGCCGTCCAAGCGCCGGAACGGCATCGGCGGATCCTGGATCGCCCTCCACGCACAAAGGATCGAACAGCGGACCCAAGAACCCGGCCCCGCCACCGCGCAAGGGCGTCCGCGCGCGCTTGAACTCGCCCGACAGGCTGCTGCGCACCGCGAGCTGTGGGATCGCGACGTAGCCGGGCAGGGCGGTGGAGCGGGACGGCAACAAGGCGGATAGGATCGCGCCGTGATGCGGAGCATCGCCGCGTTGAGGCGGACGCACGTCGTTGTCCATTTCCGGTCGCTCGACCTGCCGCCCGGTCAGCGTGTAATAAATCATCGGCGTGTGATTGTGATTGTTGTGGCTCACCGAGCGCACGAGCGCATAGCGATTCGACAGCCGCGCGAGCCGCGGCAGGTGCTCGCACACCATCAGCCCGGGCGTGGCGGTGGCGATGGGCTTGAAGGGGCCGCGAATTTCGGCGGGCGCGTGCGGCTTGAGGTCCCACATGTCGAGATGCGGTGGACCGCCCAGCAAATAGACCAGGATGCACGAGCGCGCCTTGGTCTGACCTGCCGCTCGAGCAGCGGTCGTCGCGAGTTGCGGCGCAAATCCACCGGCGATGGCCAGCCCGCCGCCATAGCGCAGGAACATCCGCCGACTTAGGTGACCAGCCAGGAGCGGAGCCTCGATGTGTGTCATCTCGCCGCCCAGCATACCATCGGTCGCACGCAAGCTGCAAAAAGACAGGAGGCCCCGGGCCAGCCGCGCGCAAAAAAATCCCCGGGCATTTCTGCCCGGGGATTTGGTTCACGTGACGTGCGCTTGTTTGCTCGCGATGAGCTGTTTTTCCGCGATTAGCAGCAGCAGCAAACGGGAGTGCCGCCCAAGCATACGCAGCACATGCAGCCGGCCTTCATGCAGGCCGCCATGCAATCGCAGCAGGCCTGGCACATGGCACAGCAATCTTCGTCGCCGCTGGTGCAGGTGATGCACACTCCCATCTTGGTATCTGCGCATTCACACTTGCACATCGACATGTTGCATTGGCACATCAGCATGCCGTTCATCATGCAGCAGCAACTGCATAGGCTGCCCGCCATCATCTTGCACATGTTTTGCAAGGTGGTGGCCGCCAGCTCATCCTCGCACGTGCAGGTAATCTTCATGCCTCCTTTGCACTTTTCCATCTTCATCGTGCAGCGGGGAACCATGCACATCTGCATGGACGAGGGCGCGACACCCGGCATGGCGCCGGTCGGCATGCCTGAGCCCATCGAGCCCATCATTGCCTTGTCCATCATCATGACACTCGCCATAAGCCTGACTCCTTTTGTGGCTGACAAAGAGCTCCGCATTCCGTACCTGGAATCACGGGCGATCCTGTGCAACCTGCCCGGGCGCCTCCAGTCATTCCGGTGGGCGCCCGATCACAAGCTGTCTGAAACGCCTCCCGATGCGACGGGTCGGCACGTGCTGTCTGGCCAACGAATATAGTAAGCCTACGCAAATTGACAACCCGGGTGACTGCAACAAATAAACATCACTCAGGTGATTGCATTTGTGACGATTCAGTGTCAGCGAACTCTTGCTAGCGTGTGGCGCGGCGATTGACGTATGCGACTAGGTCAGCTCGGCAGCTTAGCTATGCATGGTCCTTTGCAAGTCCGTGCCGCGTCGAGCCTCATGCGGTCCGCCGGCGCGACTCGATACTGAATCAAGCGAAATCTCGTTTGCCTTTCGCCCGGATGTAACGCCGAAATCCACTTCTTCCGGCTGGCCCAACGAAATTGGCCGCCCGCGTTTATTCGCAAGTCCAACGAATCTGTCGTGCAGCTCGCCATGACAAGTCACGCGAACATCATCGATTTGATTGGCAACACGCCGCTGGTCGAGCTGCGCACGCTGGATGCAGGACCATGCCGGCTACTGGTCAAGCTCGAGAGCCACAACCCGGGCGGATCGATCAAGGATCGCATCGGAAAATCGATGATCGAAGCGGCCGAGCAGGCAGGCCAGATCGGCCCCGGCTCGACTTTGGTCGAAGCCACGGCCGGCAACACGGGCCTGGGACTGGCGCTCGTGGCGGCTCAAAAAGGCTATCGCCTGATCCTGGTCATTCCCGACAAGATGAGCCGCGAAAAGGTCAGCCACTTGAAAGCACTCGGCGCCGAAGTGGTCATGACACGCAGCGACGTCGGCCGCGGCCATGCGCAGTATTACCAGGACCTGGCGGAGCGGATCACGGCCGAGACCCCCGGCGCTTATTACATCAATCAGTTCAGCAACCCCGCCAATCCACTGGCGCACGAAACCACCACCGGGCCAGAGATCTGGGAGCAGACCGGGCACACGCTGAACGCGGTCGTTTGCGGCGTGGGGTCGGGTGGCACGCTCTCGGGACTCAGCCATTACTTCGCGCGCGTGGCGCCTGCGGTCGAAATGGTGCTGGCCGATCCGGTTGGGTCGGTTCTGGCATCTTATGTGACTACAGGTGAGATTCCGCCAGCCGGCTCCTGGTTGGTCGAGGGCATCGGCGAAGACTTCATTCCGCCCATCGCCGATCTCTCGCGCGTCGGTCGCGCGTATACGATCACCGATGCCGAAAGCCTGTCCGTCGCCCGCGATTTGTTGCGCCGCGAAGGGATTTTGGCTGGCTCTTCGTCAGGAACGTTGGTCGCCGCGGCCCTGCGTTATTGCCGCGAGCAGACGTCGCCCAAAACGGTCGTCACCTTTGTGTGCGATTCGGGCAACAAGTATCTGTCGAAGATGTTCAACGACCACTGGATGCACGACCAAGGTTTGAGCACCGCCGCGGCGTATGGCGATTTGCGCGACTTGATCGTGCGCCGATTTGCCGAGGGCGCCGTCGTGAGCGTCGCTCCCAGCGAGCCGCTGACGATCGCCTACACGCGCATGCGGCTGCACGATATCTCGCAACTGCCGGTGCTGGACGGCAGGCAAATCGTGGGAATTCTGGACGAGTCCGACTTGCTGTTGGCCGTACGGTCTGACCCAAACGCCTTTCAGCGCACGGTGTGTGAGCACATGACCTCGAAACTGGTAACCGTCGACCGCCACACGCGGCTCGAGGCGTTGTTGCCGATTTTCGATGCGGGCCGAGTGGCCATCGTGGCCGACGAAGCGGGCTTTCATGGGCTCATCACGCGCGTCGATGTTTTGAATCACTTGCGCCGCCGTCATCAAGCCGCCTAGCAACGAGGAGAGTTCGATGAGCACCGCACCCTATTTCGATGCCCGGCCGCATTTGTTCACGCCCCTCTCCACGCGGCGGCCGCTGGAGGTGCAGGTTAAACACGGCTTTGCCACGCGCGCCATCCACGCCGGCCAATCGCCCGACCCGACGACCGGCGCGGTCATGACGCCCATCTACACGACGAGCACCTACGTGCAGCAATCGCCGGGCGTTCACAAGGGCTATGACTACGGGCGCTCGCACAATCCGACGCGCTTCGCGCTCGAGCGCTGCGTGGCCGACCTGGAAGAAGGCACGGCGGGTTTTGCGTTCGCATCGGGACTGGCGGCGATCGGCACCGTGCTCGAGCTGCTGGACCACGGCTCGCATGTGCTGGTGTCCGACGACATCTACGGCGGATCGTATCGCTTGTTCGAACGCGTGCGCCGCCGCAGCGCGAATCTCGATTTCAGCTATGTGGATGCTTCGAACGTCGCGAACTTTGCGGCCGCGATCCGCCCGAACACGCGGCTGATTTGGGTCGAGACCCCTTCGAACCCGCTGTTGAAAGTTTGCGATCTGACGGCCATCGCCGAGTTGGCCCGCCGGCGCGGCATCCTGTGCGTGGCCGACAACACGTTCGCCACGCCATTCGTGCAACGCCCACTCGCGCTCGGCTTTGACATCGTCGTGCACTCGGTGACCAAGTACTTAAACGGCCACTCCGACATGATCGGCGGAGTCGCGGTCGTGGGCAATCGCCGCGACCTGGCCGAGCAGATGCAATTCTTGCAGAATGCGGTCGGCGGAATCAGCGGACCCTTCGATGCTTTTCTGGCGCTCCGCGGCGTGAAGACGCTCGCTCTGCGCATGCAGCGCCATTGCGACAACGCGATGGCCATCGCCCAGTGGCTGGCCGCTCGGACGGACGTCGAGCGAGTCCACTTTCCTGGTCTGCCGTCGCATGCGAACCATGCGGTTGCCAAACGCCAAATGAAGTGCTTTGGCGGCATGGTCTCGGCCGTGATCTCCGGCGGAGAAGCCCGCGCGCGGCGCATGCTGGAGCGCTGCCGGCTATTCACGCTGGCCGAGAGCCTGGGCGGAGTGGAAAGCCTCATCGAACACCCGGGCTTGATGACGCATGCTTCCATTCCGGTCGACAAGCGCCGCAAGCTGGGCATCGACGACGGCTTGGTGCGGCTGTCCGTCGGCGTCGAGGACGTGGCGGATCTGATCGCCGATCTCGAGTACGCACTCGCCTGAAAAAATGCGAGTGGCTCCCTTCAAGCTGGCCGCGGCGGCTGATGTCGAAAAATTCGCCGCCATGGCCGTCTTATGAGCGTGCGTGGCGCACGCCAGCGCGCGGGTCGCTAAGCGGGTGACGCGCTAGTTCCAGACCGAGAAGAATCGGCTGTGATGGCGCGGCGGAGCCAACTGCGCGACGGCCTTCTGGTAGGCCATCTGATAGAGCGTCTGCTGCCAGGTGATGGCTTGCGGCGCGAGAGTGACGGCCACCATTGCGGTTGAAGAGCCGAGCGGGCTGGCCGCCGAGCTGACGCCGGTTGCCACAAGTTGCGCGGCGACTTGATAGCTAGTAATTCGGTTGTGCGACATGTTGCGTCCGCCTGTTCATCTGGCCCTATACGTCACTTACTTGATAAACATAGTACATATCGAGCAGAAAAGCCAGCCCGCTAGAGAAAATATTTTCTAGGCGTACCGGGCCAGATAGCGAAAAAGGCCGGCTCTGATCGAGGTGGCCAGAGCCGGCCAATATCACGCTAACCTCTGTTGGAGCTGGTAATTAACGCCGACCGCGGCGGCCTCTGAAGCCCCCGTTGCCGTTGTCATTCCAGTTGCCATTATTACCCGACCAGGCTCGGTTGTTACCGCCGTCACCGCGATATCCGCTGGACCAGCTACCGGTGCGATTGTTACCGCTTCCGATGGCCGCTCCAACGCCGGCTCCGACGGCTGCGCCGGGATAGCCGCCGACCGCACCGCCCACGATGCTGCCAACGCCCGCGCCCGTGGCCGCGCCGCGGTTATAGCCATAGCCATAACCACCGTACCCGCCCGCAAAGGGCCCATAGCCGTAGCCGTAATACCCGGGGCCGAAGTAGTTGCCGCCGTAGTAGCCGCCATTCCAATACTGCTGCCCACCGCCGGCGTACCCGTAGCCGTTCGAGTAGGTTTGCGGCTGTGAGGAGTAGAAATTGTTGTAGGCGTCTGGCGAATAGGCGGTCCAGCTCGAGCCGTTCCAAAACACCCACGTGTTGTTGGGCATCCAGTACCACCAATGCCCGTTGTGGAATTTGAATCGCCAGTTCTCACCCTGGTTGTTATTCATGGGCGCGTTCTGCCCCGTTTGAGCCTGAAAGCCCTGCTGTCCCTGGAAACCCGGCCGGGCTTGAAAGCCCTGCTGCGTCTGTCCCTGGAAACCCGGCTGGGCCTGGACGCCAAGTTGCGATTGCGCTTGGACACCCGACGGACCTGGCTGGACTTGAAGGTTGCCGGCGGCAGCGCCGCTAGTTCCCTGTTGCGTGTCTACGGTCGCCGGGCCCAGTTGCTGTGCATGGCTGAGCAGAGGCACGAAAAGCGTGAGGATTGCCGCGACACTCGAAAAACCGAAACGAAGACTCATAAACCGTCCCTCCTTTTTGCCCCTTTGTCCCGAGGTGGGTGCAAAGACCCTACCTGGCCCCTAGCGACTGGCTTGCACTTGGGGTGCCAAGCGGAACGTGAGTGCAACAAAAAACCCCCCACGGAGCAGCTCGCGTGGGGGGCCGGGGGCTTATCTTTTTTAGCTACTGTGTTGCCTATTAAAAACCTTCGTCATCGCCGAGAAGCTCGGAGACACGGCTGTTGACGATCGTCTCTTGCGACTTGCTGCGGCGCTCGATCGATTGCTTGAGGCGGTTCAGCTCTTCTTCGAGCCGCTTGACCTCCGCCGTCCGCCGCTGCTGCCGCACGGCGAAGTGCTGTAAGATCACTTTCGACAAGGTCTCTTTAATGGCTGCTTGTTGATCCTTGGGAGCGCGACGATATTGCCGTGCGAGCTCGTGCGATTGTCTGTCCAGCTCGCGCTCTTGCTCCAATACCTGTTGCATTTCGGGATCGTGCGGAGCTTCTCGATGCGGACCACCGCGCCAAGGACCTTCGGGAAGGCCAGGCGGCGGACCCTCGGGCCGGCGACCGTCCGGAGGCGGCGGGCCACCTTCGCGCCCCGGCCCTGGTGGGCCCTGGCGGAATTCATCGCGCGGTGGCCCTCCATCGCGCCTATTTCGCGGCGGACCCGGTCGATCGCGGCCGTCGCGTGGTCCACGCGGTGGCGGCCGGTCATCATCATCGTCATCAAATTGCGCATCCGGGTCGCGCGGCGGCGGACCAGGCGGCTGTTGCGCTCGAACCACTTGTAGCGCCGCGGCGGTAATCACAAGTGCCGCGATGCCGCGTAGCATCCAACTCATGTAACTCATCAGAAATCTCCTAAGCGGGTGCGCGCGCCCAGCATGTCTGCGTGACCACGCGCTTGCTTCGATGTTAAAACGAACGTGAAAACGCTAAGCGGTCGCGGCGCCGCGCACGCTTAGAAAGTTCCCTGTTGAATTTCTTGCTCGATCTCGTCGAGTGCGTCACCGACCGCGGTCAGCCTGTTCGACCGCGTGCGCCAACTCGAATCGAGTGAGCTGGCGGCCTGCGAGAGCGACAACAACTCACCATCGAGCGAGTCGTCCCAAGCGGTTGCCTCCGAATCGATGGCCAAAGTTGCTTCTGATTCATTGCTGGGCTGCTGCTTTTCGGACGTGCCGGCGATCGCAGGCGCGCTCTGCACGCTCGATTGCTCTCGATTCCATCCAAACCATGCGGCCAATGCCGCCATGCATAGCACCGAAGCGGCGACCGCCCAAGTGACAGAACTGAATCGCTTGCTCTGTTGACTAGCTTTCTGCCGAACGACTTGCGCCGGGCCAAGGTCGCCGGCGCTGGTCGTCTCGAGCAGATTTCCCAGCGCGATCCACGTTTCGCGCAGCCGACGCGTCTCGGCATCGCAACCATAGGCCGGCTCGCGGCCCGGGGCGGTAGCCTGTTCCAACTGCGCTTGAAGCAAGTCGTCGTTCGTCATGGGGCCAGTCCCCGCAATTGCCCGCGCAGCTTTTCCAGCCCGCGACGGCAATGACTCAAGGTGGTGTTCAGCGGACAGTCGATCGCGCCCGCGATTTCTTCAAAAGTTAACTGACCGAAATATCGCAACAGCAGCACGCGCCGCTGCAAGGGCGACAAGCGGGCCAGGGCCACATGCAACTGTTGGGCTGCTTCGCTGTGCAGCGCGGCATGGGCCGGGTCGTGCTTGTCGTTGCCGAGCCCCAAGCTGCTGCAAAGCCGTTCTTTGAGCCCACCTTCCTGCCTTAACTGCCGCAGCCGGTCGCACGCCAGCCGATCGGCGATTCGCAACAGAAACGTGCGGGCATGCCCACGCTCTTCATATCGCGCGCGGTGTTGCCAGGCGCGGCAGAATACTTCCTGGACAAGATCGTCCAGTTCGTGCTGCCGCAGGATGCCCGCCAAATACCCTTTGACCGCCGAGCCGTGCTCGCGCATCCAACACTCGATGCGCTCGGTCTCGACGAGTTCTTCGGGGCTCGTTTCCATTTCTGAAGGATAAACGGAGCAGGGCAGGCCTTATTGCACGTGAGGCGAAATAAAATCTTCGCCCGCCCGGTTTCAATCGGAATCGCCGGGCTTTTTGGTTTCGACCTGCTTGATCTTGCCGTCAGGCAGCACCTGGACCTCGAGGGTCTCCTTGGCGGAGGTGACCAGCAGCAGTTCGAAGAAATCGAGGGTCGCGCGGCCATCGCTTACGCGGTCGACGCGCTCGATGATCTTGTGCGTGGCGCCTGGATACTTCGCTTCTACGGCCGCCTTTACCGGGCCCGGCAGATCCTGCGCGCGGATTTCTCGCTCAACGACCTGGATCTTGCCTTCGCTGTTGACCGTCACGTCGATCGTCAGCCCATTCTCTTCCAAAGTAATCTCATAGACCGTTTTCTTGTCCTCTTCCTCGCGTGCGGCACCCTTGACCTTGGCGCGCGGGAACATGGCTTTCACCGCGGCCTCGCTGCCGGCGGGCAATTGCGCGAGATCAATCTTGCTTTCGGCGGCGAACACGTTCGCGCATGCGGCGGCGCAAACGATGGACGAAAGCGTAAGCAGAGTAACACGCATGACTTTGGCCTCCTGTTGAAAAAACGGTTGTGTTGCGCGACCTGAAATGTTTCAGCAGATTGATCGTGGACTTCAATTTGCACCCCGCGAGGGCAGGGCGGGGATTGCGAGACATCCTTTGTTTAGAAGGAGCCGAGCCGTGAGTCAAATCGGCGGAGAAATCATGCCGGCTAGCGAGACCACGCGAGCATGAGGAAACATCGATCTCACGCTGACGGCTACGCACCGAGTCGCTACTTGGCAGCCCGCTCGGCCAGCACCGTTTCGGCGTTCTCGAGAAAATAGTCGCGGCAGCCGCTGCAGCACACGAAGTATTTCTTGCCTTTGTATTCCACGGCGATCGTGCCCAGCCCGCCGGTCACGATGCACTCGGGCCCGCTGCGTGCATTCTTTGCAAACGAGCTGCCGCGGCGCGTTGCTCCCACCTCGGCCAGTCGCACCAAGCTGGCGCCCTGCGGCTTTTCGAAGAGAATCAAAAGCCGATCGCCGCCCGCGGCCAGGCGGAACGAAATGCGGGCCGGCCGCTCTTCCTGGCGGTTCTGGGCCGCGAAGACGAATGCGCCGTTGTCGCGCCGGCCATCGAATCGCTGCGCCTCAGCGTTCGATTCGAGCGGCACGGCTTCCAGCACGTACTGGCCATCGGCCATGCCGGGTTTGAAGCGCAGCAGTGAGTAGTAAGGATTTCCGCGCAGGTGGGCCACGAGCTGCGCACCCGTCTCCGGAAACTGCCACTCGAAATCGCACTCTTCGGTCCAGGCGCCCTGGTTCGAGCCGCGCTTGGGCTGCCCAACTCCGCGCCAACTGCCCACGCACACCTGCAAGGGCGCAAGCGCCCGTGTGCCATCGGAAGCAGCGGGCTTTTTGGGTTCATCGCCACGAACGCTGCCCACGACAAGCACGAGGGTGGCTGCCCAAGCCAGCGTAGCCATGCCCATTGCATTCACATCGAACCTCGGCCGGTTAGGACCTCTCTCTTGTCACTGAGCACTAAACCGCGACGTGCGAGCGGAGTTCCGCGGCGGGCGGCCGCTCGCCCCTTTCCCCGATTTGGCTGGACTTCTACACTGGCCAATTCCCAACCGGCCAGCCGGCCGCGCTCGAGGCGCTCCATGATCCATAACATGCCCGTCAAAACGCTCGTCCACAAGGACCTGACGATAGAGGGCTATTCGCGCGCGGCGGTGCAAACCTATTGGCGCATTCCGGAGCTGAAGATTGGGTTCGACCTGGGCGCTCAGCCGTGGGCGTTCATGTCGACTGGCACCTGGTTTGTCTCGCACGCGCATCTCGACCATTTGGCGGCCTTGCCGGTGTATGTGGCCCGGCGGCGGATGATGAAGATGGAGCCGCCGACCATTTACTTGCCGTCTAGCGCCGTTGAGCACGTCGAGCGAATTCTCAAGCTCTTCACGCGGCTGGATCGGGGCCGAATGCCCTGCCAGTTGTTGCCCCTTGAGCCCGGGGCCGAGATCGAGCTTTCGCGCGAGCACGTCGTCACGGTCTCCGCCACGAAGCATACGATTCCGTCGCTGGGCTTCGTGGTGTGGGAACGCCGGCGAAAGCTCCGGCCGGAATATCAGGGACTGACGGGCCCTCAGATTCGCGACCTGCGCCTGGGCGGCACGGACGTCACCGAGGAACGCCGCGTAGCGCGTTTCGCCTATTTGGGCGACAGCTCGCCGGAAGGATTGGACGACTGCCCGGCGATGTACGAAGCACACGTGCTGGTGATGGAGATGACCTTTGTCGCCCCGTCGCATCGCAAGGACAAAATTCACAAGTTCGGACACATGCATTTGGACGACGTGATTGCGCGGCGAGAACGATTCAAAAACGAGGTGATCATCGCCTCGCATTTCAGCACGCGCTATAATTCGAAGCGCATTCGCGATATCGTCGGCCGCATGGTGCCTGACGCGTTCGATGGCCGGCTGCACCTGTGGTTGTAATCGGCTTCCCTTCCTGCAAGTCGTATCGATGAGTGACCCGTTTGCCACGCCCCGGGCAGCTTACATCCACGTGCCGTTTTGTCGGCACCGCTGCGGCTATTGCAACTTCACGCTGGTGGCCGGCCGCGACGATTTGTTCGATGACTACGCGCGGGCGCTCGAGATAGAACTTGCAGGGCTCGGCCGCCCGCACGAAGTCGATTCGCTGTTTTTTGGCGGCGGAACGCCCACGCAACTGACGCCCGCATTGCTCGAGCGAGTCACCGAGACCGCCAAGCTTTGGTTTCCCCTTGCGGGCGGCTATGAGTTCACCGTGGAAGCGAATCCCGCCGATGTCGATGCGCAAATGTGCGAACTGCTCGCCGGCGCGGGAGTCAACCGGCTGAGCCTGGGCGGCCAATCCTTCGAAGCGGGCAAGCTCCGCATGCTGGAGCGCGATCACTCGCCTGACGAACTGCGAACGTCGTTTGAAATCGCGCGAAACTGGTTCGGCTCCGTTTCGCTCGATCTCATCTTCGGCGTGCCTGGCGAGTCGCTTGAAATCTGGGAGAAGGACCTGCAAACGACGCTTGAGCTCGTGCCCGATCACGTTTCGACGTATGGACTGACATACGAGCGCGGCACCGCTTTCTGGAGCCGACTGTCAGCCGGCGAAATCGGCCGCGTGGATGAAGAAATCGAACGCGACATGTACTTATTGGCCATCGACACTTTGGCGGCGGCCGGGTTCGAGCACTACGAAGTTTCGAGCTTTGCCCGGCCGGGCCAGCGTTGCCGGCACAACCAGGTGTACTGGTCCGGCGCAAGCTATTTCGCGGCAGGGCCGGGTGCGGCGCGCTATGTTGACGGGCGGCGCGAGATCAATCACCGCAGCACGGCCACGTATCTCAAGCGCGTTCTGGCCGGCCAGTCCCCGGTCGCGGAGCAAGAGACGCTCAGCTCCGAAGAGCGGGCCCGCGAAACCCTGGTGTTCGGACTGCGACGTTTGGCAGGCGTGAATCGGCAAGAGTTTCAGCTACAGACGGGCTATGCGCTCGATGAGCTGGCCGGCGAACCGCTCGGCCGCATGGTCGAGCGTGGGTTGCTGCTCGACGACGGCGCGTGGGTGCGGCTCAGCCGAGCGGGATTGCTCGTCAGCGATGCAATCTGGCCGGATTTGTTAGCGGCGGCCGAACAAAGCGCGACTTAGCTGGGCGAGCTGGTCGCCGCTCGGAATGCATAGCTCCAGCGCAAGGTTTGTTTTCCGCTACCGGCCGCCGGCGATTTCGCGCACGAGATCGTAACGCTCTTCTCGTCGGCAACGGCGTGAGAGACGTGAGAACCTGGCCCGCCAATGACCTTCAGTCCGATTTCACTGGCAATGACTGCCCCAAGGCCGCGATAGCAGCTCCCGAGTGCGTCCTTGGGCGAATGCATCGCCCGGCACGCCACGTCGAAGCGGATCTGGCCGTCCGCTGGTTCGAGCTCGACGCTCGCCGACCAATGGCTCTTTCCCGCCATGCCGACGAGCAGGATGACAGGACCTTCTGGCTTGTGCTCAGAGGTCGCCGACTGAAAGGGCGGACTGGATGGCCAGGCCTCGTCGGGCGTGCCCTCTAGCGACTCGAGCACCGCCCGCCAAGCGGCGTCGTTCGCCACATAGATTTGATGCGCGTAGCGGTCCGCGCGAAAAAAGAATCGCACGCCCACTCGGCAGCCGGCCAGCCACAGGTCGCCGGGCGCTACGTCCGCTGGTGGAAGCGCGCTTGAGCTCACGTGGCCCGCCAGCGCAGATAAGCGTCCAAGAATCCTTCGATATTGCCGTCCAACACGCTTTGAAAGCTGCCGACGTAATAACCGGTGCGTGTATCCTTGACACGCTGGTCGGGATGCAAGAAGTAGTTTCGGATTTGCGAACCGAACCCGGTCTTGGCTTTCTCCTGGTACTTGGCCGCCTGCGCCGCTTCGCGCTTCTCTTCTTCGAGCCGCGCCAGGCGGGCCCTGAGCATTTTGAGGGCCGTGGCGCGGTTCTTGTGCTGCGATCGCTCGTTCTGGCATTGCACGACGATGCCGGTGGGGATGTGCGTCAGGCGGATCGCGCTCGAGGTTTTGTTGACGTGCTGGCCGCCAGCGCCGCTCGCGCGAAACACGTCCTCGCGGATGTCCTCGTCGTTGAGCTCCACGTCGACCGTGTCGTTGATCTCGGGCGAGACATCCACGGCCGCGAAGCTCGTCTGCCGCTTGCCTTCGGCGTTGAAGGGGCTGATGCGGACCAGGCGATGCATGCCGGTTTCACCGCGCAAGTAGCCATAGGCCATCGGACCACGGACCGCGAGCGCCGCGCTTTGGATGCCAGCCACGATGTCGTCCTGGCGGTCCAGAATCTCGACGTCGTAGCCGTTTTTCTGCCCCCAATGGATATACATGCGCAAGAGCATCTCGGCCCAGTCGTTGGCGTCGGTGCCGCCATCGCGCGCGTTGATGGTGATGATGGCGCCTTTGGAATCGAAAGGGCCGTTCAAGAGTCCCTTGAGCTCGAGCTCTTCGACCAGCTTCTCGAGCCGTGTCAGCTCGCCGCCCACTTCGGCCGCGAGGGAGGGATCTTCGTCGGTCATCTCGACCAGCGTCTGCAGGTCGTCACCGGCGGCGATCGCCTCGTCGAGCGGCTTTAAGATCGCATTCAGGGATTTGAGTTCCGCGATGGTCGCCTGGGCCGATTCCTGGTTGTCCCAGAAGCCTGCTTTGGCCATTTTGTCTTCGATGGCGCGGACCTGGGCCTGCTTGCCGGCGTGGTCAAAGAGAGTCTCGCAACTGCACGATGCGGCGCAAGATGGCCTCGGCGCGGTCGGTAAGCTCTTTGTCCATGCGGTCAGCCTTTACGCCAGATATCGAGGCGAGTTCCAGAAAGCTCGTGCCAGGCTTGCCGATCCTGTCGATCCGCCCCGAGCGCGATGCCAGCCTATTATATCGAGCGGGCCATAGCGGGGCAGGGGGTGCCGCGCCATGCACAGCGTTGCGGCAGCCGATCGTGCCGCGTGCTCAGTTCAGAACTGGTCTCGCTTGAGCACTTCAACCGTTTCGACGCAGGCCGTCACGGAGTGTTCGAGCGAGATCTCGCGATGGACTAATTCGAGAATCTGTTCCGCCAGGGTGGCCGAACCGACAACCTCGATGCGGACTTGGGAATTGCGGGCTTCGCCACCGCTGGAAAGGCCCGTGCGGCCAATGCCGTGGCAAGGCGTGGCCGTGTAGCCACTCGCGCCCAGTTCGACACAACGGCGCGTCAATTGATCTTCGAGCGAGCTATCCACCACGATCGTGACTCGCTTCAAGCGCGTGAACTGGCGTTTGCGGGCCGAGTGCGGGTGCGCCGAGAACTGCTGGTGCGCGTCGAGCCCCAGGATTTCGAGTTGTAATCCGGCCTGCTCGAAATCCATTTCCATTTCGTGCAAATGTTCCATTACGCTATGGTCGACGATTTTCGCGCCCGACAGGTCGAGCACAATGTTGTTTCTCTGCACGAGGCCGAGCTGCTCGATCTGGCGCTTGAAAGGCAGCCAATTGGTAAACACGGCCGAACCGCGCGCGGAGATCGCCACCGTGTTGTCATCGCGCGTCTCAACATCCAGGTACGGCTTGAACACCGACCGCAGGGGCACTCCGTTGAGCAGGTGAATGGCGAACTTGACGCCGATGCCGATGAAAATGCCAATGAGCAAGTCCGTCGCCAGCACGCCAATGATCGTCGAGACAAAGATGACCAATTGCTCGCGGCCGATTTTATAGACGTTCAGGAATTCCTTGGGCGATGCCAGGCGAAAGCCCGTGTAGACCAGCATGGCGGCCAGGGCCGCCAACGGAATGCGGTGAATGAGCATCGGCACCAGGGCCACGCAACTGAGTAGGAACACGCCGTGCCACATGTCCGCAAAGCGGGTTCGCGCACCGTTGTCGATGTTGGCCTTGCTGCGCACGATCTCGGAAATCATGGGCAGCCCGCCGATCGATGCCACCGCCGTGTTGGCGATGCCAACCGCGATCAGGTCGCGATTCATGTTGGTCTTGCGCTTCCAGGGATCGATCATGTCGATCGCTTTGGCGCTAAGCATCGATTCGAGAGATCCGATGAGGGCGAACATGACCACCCATTTCCATCCCGCAGCGGTTTGCAATGCGGAGAAGTCGGGATGCGCGATGGCCTGGATCATGTTGCTGGGCACGGTGACCAGGAACGATTCGCTCAGCTTGTAGGTCTGACCGAACATCGAGTAGGTGTGCTCGTGCGACAAATCCAGGTACATGCCCAGCGGCACGGCGACAAGCACAACCACCATTTGCGCCGGAATCATTCGCGCCCAGCGGCTTCGTATCAGAGGCAGCCCAAATAGAATCAACAAACTGACGACGCCGATCAGGGTGATCTCCGGATTGGCATTGGCCACGATGTCCGGCATGCGCTCGATGATCTCGAAGGGGCCGCCCTTGGCACTTTGCCCGAGCGCCACGGGAAACTGCTTGAGGATGATGATGACGCCGATCGAGGCCAGCATGCCGTGCACGACCGAGGTGGGAAAGAAATCGCCCAACACGCCGGCGCGCACCATGCCGAAGATGATTTGAATCACGCCGGCGGCCACGCCGACGGCAAGCGCCATGCGATAGGCCTGCATGTCGGCGGCAGGGTCTTGCCCCGTGTAGCCGAACTCGGTGACGGTGCCCAGCGCGATCACGATCAAGCCGGCGGCGGGCCCCTTGATCGTCAGCTCCGAGTTGCTGATGAACGAGGTGACGATCGAACCCACGATGGCCGTGAACACGCCGGCGATGGCGGGGTAGCCGCTGGCCAGCGAGATGCCCAGGCACAACGGCAGGGCGATCAAGAACACCAGAAAGCCGGAGAGCGCGTCGAAGCGCAAGTACTTCCAGAAGCCTTCGGGGTTCCCGCGCGGAACCTCGGACGGCGAGAAGCCCCCCGACATGCTCGGTGGATTCAGCGCGGCGGCATTTCCGGTTGAAGTCACCATTTATCGTGGCTCCGCAATGGCTTGTTTGGTTTTTGCCGACCGACAGCGGGAACTCGGCTTGGTCGGCAAACACTTGCCGCGTGACACGCGGCCCCTGGAAATTGGGCGATAGCTAGGTTGTTGCCGCGTTTCGCTTTCGAGCTGCGAGGGACCCGTTTGTCGCCCTCGCGCTCTCACGCCCTGGGGAAATCCGCTTACCCCACGCGAAACGCTCTCTCGACAGCCTGTGCCGGTCGCGAAAGCATGCATTCAAACCGGGGGCGGCCCTGTCAGCCCGCCTATTTCAGTCCATTCGCGGAGTATAGGGCGGGCGCCAATCGCCCACTACCGCGGCGCAATTACAATTCAGTAAGGAAATTTGCTTTTCCACCGCAATGCCCCAAGAACAGCGACGTGAAGGCCGGGCTTTGGCGTCACGCTATAATCTTGATAGAACACCCCCCACCGAGGTCGCCCAAATATGCTGAACACAAAGGCAGAGCCCATGGAGCTGTTGGTCATCGAAGACGACCCCTTGATTGGCAAGGCGCTGCGCAAGGGCTTCTCTGAATCAGGGCACAATTGCATTTGGGTAAAAGAGGGGTTGCGCGGTTCCGAATTGGCTTCTGGCCAACAGTTCGATGCCATCGTGCTGGACTTGATGTTGCCCGGCCGCTCGGGGCTCGAGGTGCTCACCGAAATGCGCGCAAGCGGCATCCGCACGCCGGTCATCGTGCTTACGGCGCTGGGAGCCGTCGACGACCGCGTGGCCGGTTTGAATGCCGGCGCCGATGACTACGTGGTGAAACCGTTCGCGCTGGTCGAGCTGATGGCGCGCATCGAAGCGGTCTGCCGGCGTACGTTGTCGCGGCCCGCCGCCGTGATGCAAGCCGGCCAGCTCACCCTTGATCTGGCCGTGCGGCGCGTGACGCGCGAAGGCCACGAAATCGAGCTCACCCCCACCGAATTCAGCTTGCTCGAACTGCTGATGCGGCATGCGGGCAACGTGGTGACTCGCCGCATGTTGTGCGAACACCTGTGGGAAACCGACTGGGAAGGCACGACCAACGTCATCGAAGTGCACATCAACCGCCTGCGCGGTAAACTGGACAAGGGATTCGATGAATCCGTCATCCAGACCGTCCGAGGCAGGGGGTATGCGCTTCGAGCAACTTAATACGGTTTTTCGCTCGCTGCGCTTTCGCTTAAGCGCCTGGAATACCGCCGCCGTCTTGCTGATCGTCGTGGTGACGCTCGTGGCCGTCCGCGAAGCGCTTCGCTACACGCTGGTGCACGAAAACGATTTGCTTCTCGAAGACGAGGCCTACGAAGTCGCGTTGGCGGTCCAGGGTTATTACCCCAACCTGGCGGAAGTCGATAAGGAGATGGAGCGCAAAACGCTCGGCCACGTCGACCGGCAGATGTTCGTGCAACTGATTGCTCCCGACGGCCAGATGCTTTCGTCCAGCGGCCATCCTCCTGACCTGGCAAGTCTTTCGCTGCCAGACACGGAGCACGCAAGCCCTGTCACGGTGCGCGGCTACCGCATCGCGCAGCGCAAAGTCATGAAGGCCGGGGTGCCCGCCTACACGGTGCGCGTGGGGGCGTCTTTGGAGATGATCAACGCCGATCTGGCAACGGTGTCGCGGCTGATGATGGCTGCCGGAACCGCGATCCTGTTCATCGCGCCGTTGAGCGGCTATTTCCTGGCCGGGCGCGCCACTCGGCCTTTAGCGCGCATCACCACGACCGCCGCCCGCCTGCGGCCGAGCCATCTCGAGGAGCGCTTACCCATCCGCGGCGCGCGCGACGAGCTCGACCAACTGTCGCTGACGATCAATAGTTTTTTGGACCTGCTCCGCGACTATCTGGAACGAAATCGAGAGTTCGTCGCCAACGCCGCCCACGAGCTGCGATCTCCGCTGGCGGCGGTGCAGAGTTGGGTGGAGGTGACGCTCAATTCCGACCGCTCCGTCGAAGAATACAAGGACATGCTGGGCGAAATCGCCGATCGCTGTGGTCAGTTGCGCGTGCTGGTCAATCAACTGCTGCTTTTGGCCGAGGTCGATCCGGGCCACTCGCCGCCCAAGGGACCCGTGCGATTGGATGAGCTCGTCAAGAAGTGCGTTGAAATGTTTCGCGGAGCCGCGGAAGAGCGGGCCGTCGAGCTGGTTGTCGACGCGCGACCCGATGTCACCGTTGAAGGGCAGGGCGATCGGCTGCGGCAGGTCATCAACAACCTGATCGACAACAGCCTGAAGTTCACGCCCTCGGGCGGGCAGGTCCTGATTACATTGCGGTACAGCCCGGCAGGGGATCGCGCCATCCTGAAGGTCGCCGACACGGGGGCGGGCATTGCCAGCGAGGATTTGCCGCACGTGTTCGAACGCTTCTATCGAGGAGATAAATCGCGGCAGCGCGAAAATCAGTCGCACGGCAACGGCCTGGGACTTAGCATCTGCCACTCGATCGTCCACAATCACGGCGGCACGATTCGCGTCGAGAGCAGTCTAGGCCGCGGGGCCATCTTCACCGTCACGTTGCCGGCCAACGCGGTGCATGCCGATGCGCATAAAGAAGCCGCCGTGCAAGCCGTCTGAGAATCGCGCATCGACAAGTTAACGCGCGCGCGCGGGCCGCCGCGTCACATCTGCCCGCGGCGGACTCGACAGATAGGCGAAAAGGTCCGCGATCTCTTCGATCGTCAGGCCGTTCAACAGTCCGTCGGGCATGGCCGAGACCTTGTTGCGAGTGATCTCACCGATCTGGTTCTCCGGCACGTGCACCTTCTCGCCGTTCGGCTGCAAGATGATCAGCGAGCCATCGCCACGCGGCGACACCATGCCCACGTAGGTGCGACCGTTGGCGGTGGTCACGTTCTGAGTGGCGTACTGATCTGAAATGACGTGCGAGGGAAACAGAATCGATTCCAGGATCTCTTTCTTTTGGAAGCGGCGACTGATGTTCGTCAGATCGGGGCCAACTGTGTCGCCCCGGTCACCATAGCGGTGACAGCGGACGCACTGGGCCTTTTCGAACATGGCAGCCCCACGCGCGGCGACTGCCTGGTTGGCTTGCGGCCCCGTCAAAAAGCTGAGCAGCTCCTGGTAAGCCCAATGGTTTTGTTCGGCATCGCGTGGCAGCTGGGGCTCGGGCAGATCGGGGTATTTGTCCACAAACCAGGCCTGCCACTTGGCAAGCGCCGGTTCCCAGTCTTCGTCGGCAGCGGACTGCTGGACTCCGGTCCACTTTTCCAGCAGGTCGATCGTTTTGCGGCTTCCATTTTCACGCAGCATCAAGCCACGCAAGATCACTTGGCGAATGGATTCGGGATCTTCGCACACACGATCGACTTCAACGAGACGTGTCAGAACTTCTTGCGCGGCGGCGCCTTCGATAATCGGCAAGGAACGCACGAGATAGGCCCAATTCTCCTGTGGCTGCTGGGCCAGGCCAATCGCGAGGTGAACGCGACGGTCCGGTTCGGATTCAAACAGCTCGCGCAAGTACTCGGCCGCACGCGCGTCGCCGCTGGAACCCAAGACGGCGCAGATTCCGATGCGCAGCTTCTTGGCCGCCTCGGTATCCAGCTTCTTGACTTGCCGATCGAGCCGCTCGATTTCGGCCAAAGTTTCGGGACTGGGATGCTCCGGCAATTTGGCAAGCACCGACAGGGCCGAGGTCGGCCACTTGACGCCGTCGGCCAGGATCAGACGTCGTTCGTCCTCGTCGAAGGTGGCAAAGAAATCGCGCGACACGTTCTCGATATAGCCGGCAAAACTGTGCCCGCCTTGGATGTTCCGCGCATCTTCGTAGGCTTTCAGAATCTCGAGCTTCAAGGGCACCGTCCAACCCGCTTGCAAGAATCGGGCATGAACCAGGGCCTGCATCTTTTCAATGCTGGGGATGTCGCTGTTGATTTGCTCGACCAGCCGCTCCGCCAAGGTTGGCTCTTGCAAATACACGAGCAAGCGAACCAGCTCGCGGTTCATGCGGTCGTCACTGGCGGGATACTCTTCCGAAAGCTGGGCGCGCAAATCGGCCACGCTGTCCGGCGGAATCTGTCCGGCCATGAGCCCCAATTGGATCACGCGCAAGACATCCAGGAACTCGTCATCCGTCAGGTAGCCGGTCAAAAGCTCACTGGCGCGGTCGAGCACGCCCGCGATGGCCTTCTTCGAGGGCGATTGGGCCAACAGCGCGGTCGACCCACTGACGAAGATGCGCGCCTCGGGGCTTTCAAGAACCGCGGCTTCCCAAGCGTCACGCGGAAGCTGTTGCAACGCCCGGCCGGCGGCCATGGCCACGTAACGATCGGGCGAGCCGAGCAGGCGAACCAGCTTGTCGGCCGGCAGCGATTGTGCGCTGCGAACCATGGCTTCACAGGCGGCGCGCTCGACCGCCAGATCTTGATCGTCCAACAGCTCCGTCAGTCGGGCTTGCGTGGTCTCGTCGCCGTGCAGCCCCATCAGATAGGCAGCTTTGACTCGCAACGCCGGGGCTCGATCGCGCGAGGTGGCCACGAGCAGCTCGGCCGTCGGATGCGGCCCAAATAGCTGCATGACCTCGAGCGCGCGCACGCGCCGCGCCAGCGGCGCTTTGACATCCAAGGCGACGGCTTTGAGCTGCGGTTCCCAGTTGTCGCCAAGCTGCTTTTTGACCATCGCCACTCGCTGCCGAGCCCAGGCGCTGTTGAACTGCGGTTGTTCCAGCGCGGCCACCAGGCCCTTGCCGCGATTGAGCACCGACTCAGGCACTTTGCCGTCCCACACGACGCGGTAGATTCCGCCTTCGGTCTCGCGGCCGCCGGTGCAGAAATAGATCCAGCCATCCGGGCCGACGGCCAGGTCGGTTACGTTGAGCGGCTGTCCTTCCAAGAAGATTTCGGCCGAGGCTTTGTAGGTCGCACCGTGCTGCTTCATGCGGATCGTCAGAATGCGCCCGCGCGACCAATCGCAAACGAACAGCGAATTGTGGTACCGCTGCGGGTACATGAAGTGGTTGTAGACCTCCATGCCCGCCGGCGAGCCGCGGCCCAACTCGGTGACCGGCGCCAGGCTGTCGATATAGTAGTTCGGCCATTTGGCCCACCCGCTGCGCCAGCCGAACTCACTGCCGGCACTGGCATGCAGCAGGCGCGTGGGACGGTACCACGGCATGCCCAGGTCCCACTCCATGTCGGAGTCGCAAGTGAACAACTCGCCTTCCTGGTTGAAGGCGAGATCGTAGGGATTCTGAAATCCGCCGGCAAATAGCTCAACCGCGCTGCCCGTCGTGTCCGTGCGCAAGATCGTGCCGCCGGGCGCTTGGATGCCCACCGCGTGGCCGCTCGAATCTTCGAGGCGCGGCGTGACCAGCTCGCCTTCATAGAAGTCGTGATAGGGGCTGGTCGCTTCGGGCTTCTGCTGCGTATGGGCGAAGTTCCCCACCATCATATACAGCAGGCCATCGGGGCCAAGCGTCAGTGCGTGCGGCCCATGCTCGCCCATGTCACCGGCGAACTTGAGCAGGCATTGCACTTGATCGATCGTTCCATCTTGATCGCCGTCCGACAAGCGATACATGCCCACGCCTTCCGGTCCTTCGCCAACGGCGTACATCTTGCCGCTGACCGATACCAAGCCCTGGCAGTTTTTGATTTCGTCGCAATAGGCCGACACGGTTTCCGGCAGGCCGTCGCGGTCGGCATCGCGCACGATGACTAGCGGGCCGTTTTCGCGCGCGGCGACGATCTGGCCGAACTCGTCGAATGCCATGCAGATGAGCGGTCCGGTGTCTTTGGGATCGATCACCCATTCGACGTGGAATTCGGGGGTGACTTTAAAGCGATCGCCCGCGCCGGCGACGCTAACCTCGTTGCCCCACGGCAACGTGGCATTCAGGTTTCCGAAGCTGCGGGCTGCGAGCCACTGAACATCGTTGAATCGCGGGCGCTGCCATTGGGGAAACTCTTTGAGCGCGGTTTTCCAAGTGGCGTCGGTGGAGTGATCGACGTGCGTGTGGCCTTGTTGCTTGACCGTCACGCGCGCGACGAGCCCGGCCGAGCTGCCGCTGGAGTTCGTGGCTTTTACCGCGACGGTGTTGGCGCCTTGCACCAGGTATCGCGAGATGTCATAGCTGTCGAGAACTTTCCAGTTCTGACCGCTGCCCACCAGACGGCCGTTGACGTACAGCTCATAGTTGTCGTCGCAGGCGATCTGGATGCGCCCTTGCTCGGGCGCTCCGAGGTTGAACACCTTGCGGAAGTAACAAACCCCTTCCGGCGCGAGTTCCTTCTCATAGGCGGGGGACCAGATCCATTGAGCCTCCTTGGCGGCAACGACTCCAGGCGCGGCATACGCTACAAGAAGGAGTCCGCTGGTCCAAATAGCCCAGCGCCGGAATGATGGCCGCAGCATTGCGCAATGAGTTCGCATCGCAGGATCCTTCCCTCGAAAGTCGAGTTGCGACCGGAGGGCCAGCTTTCATAGCCGGCCCGAGCGCCACCTTGCGCAACCGCCGCCGATGCAGGGTCCATAGAGTACAAAGCACGGGGAACGGGGGCAACAGAGGTTCACCCACCCCGGACATGGGAGCGCGGAACGCTGCCACAAGCGGGCAGCTAGCACCGTTTGAAAGGCGGTCCGCGGCTAGATTCGCCGGCGGGTGGGCCTTGTCGGCGACATGGAGCTCTTAGGGGCTTGCCCCGTGCCGAGCAGATCGCGAATCATGCCCTGGGCGTCGCTGGTGACTGCAGAAATCCGCACCATCCACAACGAATGTTGAAGCCCCGTCGAGTCGAACAGCTCGGCTCGAAACGAACCCAGGATATTGGCGGTGATGCGCGCGTTGGCCTCGGGGTTGGCCGCCAGGGGTGATACGCCGCGTCGAAACGCGCTCGACAGCGAGAGCATCAACAGGCGCCAAAACGAGTCCTGCACGCGGTCGCCGCGGTGGCGAGCCAAATCGGTCGCGAACTCGCCCGCTCGGTCCTGATCGATCGCGAATTCGCGAACGTCGCACACGTCGGCCAGCGCCCCCAATAGCGCGTCGGTCCAGCGCTCTGCTTTGCGCCGCACGCGGTCGACTGAAAGCGCCTGCCGCGCGGTCATCGCATCGCGATCGAGCAAGAGCTCGAGCGCCCTGTGGCGGGCGTCCAATTGCGAGGCAAACACGCTGCGCGTCACCGTGTCGGACGAGTCGGTCGACCAGCGGCGATCTCGCGCTGCCACCAGCGCGGTCCAGATGCGCGTCAGCAGATCGCTGATCAAGATCTCATCCAGCGTGGCGCGCAACACCATCCACTGGCCGGCCGAGTCAGGCTCGTCGCGGGATTGCGACTGTGAGAATTTGAGAACCCGCGACCAGGCCTCGAAGCGGCACTTGCTGGACGCCCAATACTGTTCCACGCGAACGCAGTTGTCCGAGGGCCGGGTGGCCACGAACTGCGGTCCATTGATCGTGATCAGACCGGCGAATTGAGCAAGCTCACGGACGTGCATCAGTTGCCCCGAAAAGGAACTGGACCGATTAGGGTCAAAGCAAAGCCAATGCCGGCGCAGGCGGGCGGCCAGGAAGGGGCGGAATCCGGCCGGTTCCTCGGAAATCCAGGCAGAGCATGTTGCCAACTTGCAACATGCGACGTGGCGAAGAAACCACGGCAGAAGGCCGACAAGTAAGGTCGAAGGCCTGGCTTAAGGAGTCGTCTCGATCTCGACCGGCACCGGAATCAGCAGCGGCCGGGTATGGCTCGCGCCCACCACCGCGTCATCCTTGTGGATGCCCGCCGCGACTTCGCCCTTGTCGTTCAGATAGATGTCATCCGTGCAGCCGCGCGCCCGGCACGTTGTCAGATACTGGACGTGCAAGTCTTCGAACAAGACATTCTGGCCGCAGTTGCCGTGATTTTGAGACCGGTACGGAGGCTTGGCCGTGGGCGCATCGGCCATCAAGGCAAAGCGAACCCGATTCTGATTTTTGGTCGGATAATAGCGGCCGTTGGAAACATAGCCAACGTTGTAGCCATAGCTGCCGCCCATTTTCCGGTGCAGGTGTGGCACATGTTCCCCGGGTACCGTCTGCAGTTCATGGCTGGTCGGCACTTGGAACTCGCCCTCATCGGCTAGCGCGGAGGCGGGGCACACGATCACGCGAGCGTTGGGCAGGTATCCACCTTCCACGAGGCGCATGGCATAAACGCCGGCGGCCCCTAGCCGGCCCTCCGGAGCAATGTTCGGGAAATAGCCGCCGTGCAAGTCGGCATAGTTCGTCAGCGCCGTCCCAATCTCGCGCAGGTTGTTCTGGCAGCCCAACACCCGCGCGGCAAATCGGCTTTGGTTCAAAGCCGGAAAGAACAGCATGGTGGCCGCTAGAAACAAAGCGGCCGCGATCGCCACGTCGGCAAAGCGCCACTGGCTGCTGTTAGCCGCCGGCGCAGGGGCCATCATCACGCGAGATTGAGTGGCGACAAACTCGCACGTCCGATGCGCCAACGCCGCGGGAGGCTCATAGGACTGCTTGTCCCAAGACAGCGGCTCCAGGCTGCGAGTAATCAATTGCAAGTCATGCCGCAGCGCCGGGTCGGCGGTCAACCGCGCCTCGATCAGCGCATGCTCCTCGGGCTCCAAAGCCCCCAACGCGTAGCCGATCAGATCTTCTCGCATGAGCAAACCGCTAGTTGTGTGAGTGCTCCTGGCCATTCAGCCAGGCTTCGTTCAGTTTCAAAATCGCCGAGTGCAACCGGCTTTTCACCGTGCCGACGGGAATCTTCAAAATAGTGGCCGCTTCGCGATACTTGAGCCCCTGGTAGTACACCAGGTTGACCGCCTCGCGGAGCGGATCGGGCAGTCGGGCGACCTCGCGCTGAATCCACTCGCGCTGCTGGGCCGAGTCGGCCCGCGCTTCGGGGTGCGGTTCGCGGCTCACCAGCAGATCCATCAGAGAGCCCAACTCGTCGCCATTCTCTTGCCGCATGTTGCGGTCGAGGCTGACATTGCGATGCCTTTTGTTGCGGCGCTGGGCATCGATCGCCTGATTGGTGGCGACGGTGTAGAGCCAGGGGCGGAATTTGCGGCCTGTTTCGAACTGGTCGCATTTGAGGTGCACCTGGAGAAAGGTCGCTTGGAATGTGTCTTCGGCCATTTCGGCGTCGCCCAAGTAGCGGCGCAGGTAGCTATAAAGTTCCCGCTCATACCGCCGCACGAGCTCTGGAAACGCCGCCCGATCAGCGCGATCGCGGTAGGCCAACAACAGGTCCTCGTCCGATCTGGAAGCCAGATCGGGAGTTCCTGCTGTCTTTGGCTGGTTTCCAATAGCCTTGTTCATTTTCAGTACGCGACCGTCGGCCCGGCAGTTCGATCCGAGAGGCGTAAATATTTGCGGTTTTACCGGGTTGCCATTGTATCAAGCCAGGCAAATCGCCTGGAGCAGTGCAATTTCTCGCGCCATCTGCGCCCGGCGGCAGCGGCCGCGGGAGTCGGTCTGCCTGTTTGCCCCCTCAGGACCCTGGGCCCAGCAGGCCGCATTTTCGCCCGGCTTGATCTGGCGAACCCAGATATTTGGCTATAATCCCACACTTTACAGCAATTTGGTACTGGAAATCGAACGAACGGGGCACGAACCCCCGCGCCACCTGCAACCAGCCGGCCCCTCGACTCGACCCGGGGCCATTAACTTATTCGAGGAGAACGAAGCATGGATTTGCATTCTTACCGAGGGTGGATAGCCCTTTCCGCGGCCCTGGCGTGTTTGGGCACGTCCTCCGCGGCGCGTGGCGCGGACGACAGCTACGGCGCGGTGCGCGATTTTCTGGTGGCGCACACCAATGTGGTCGAGCTGACCGGCGAAAACGGCGAGCGCGTGGCCATTTGCCCCGCCTATCAAGGCCGAGTGATGACGTCCACCTGCAACGATTTACAAGGCCGCAGCTTCGGATGGATTAATCGAGCGTTTATCGAGCGCGGAGACAACGACAAGCACTTCAATAACTTTGGCGGCGAAGACCGGCTGTGGCTCGGCCCGGAGGGCGGCCCGTTTAGCCTGTGGTTCGCCGCGGGCGCGGATCAAAATCTGACGAATTGGCTCACGCCACCGGCCTTGAACGAGGGTGCATTCCAAATCACGTCGGAAAAAGACGATCCCCACTATCGCCTGAGCCGTAGACTAAAACTCACGAACGCCGCGCGGGCCCAGTTCGACGTGGACGTGACGCGCGAGATCCACCTTCAAAAGGCGCATCACTTCGGCAAGCTGTTCGGCAGCGAAGCACAAAGCGCGCTTTCGTCCGGACGGCTCAAGATGGTGGGATTCCAAACGATTAACACGATCACCAACCGCGGCCCCGCGATGTCGCGCGACAAGGGCCTGGTGTCGATTTGGAGCCTTGGCCAATTTCCTGCTGGTCCACGGACCTACATCATCATTCCCTACAAGGACGGCGACGATTCCAAGCTGGGACCGATCGTGAACACGGATTATTTCGGGCGCATTCCACCGGATCGCTTGCGCTTCAGTTCTCAAGCGGTTTGGTTTCTTGGCGATGGCAAGTACCGCGCGAAAATCGGCCTGCCGCAAACGCGCGCCAAGTCGGTAATGGGCTCGATCGACCTTGCCCAAGGTGTGCTCACCTTGGTTCATTTCACGATGCCGTCGGATCCGACCGTTTATTCGTACGTCAACAACATGTGGGGCCGTCAGGAAGAGGCGTTTCGCGGCGATGTTGTGAATAGCTACAACGATGGCGCACCAGAGCCCGGCAAACCGGCGCTCGGGGGGTTCTACGAGCTCGAGACCCTTTCGCCCGCCGCGCAGTTGCCAACTGGCAAAGCGATTTCGCATACGCAATCGACGTTTCACATCGAAGGCGACCCGATCGCGCTGGCACGCGTGGCCAAGCTGGCGTTGGGGGTCGACGTGAAGGCGGGCGAGGTCGCTTCCGAGAAATCCAAGCGATGACGGCTGCGCCCGATTGGTCGTCGCTGCCGCGCGTGCTCGAGCCCGAGGCGATGGATTCGCCCGACGAAGCGCGCGCCTACGACACGATGGACCATCGGGAGGTCAACCGCGCCTTCGTGGCTGACTTGCTAGCCGCCCAACGGAGCGCCGCTGTGCCGCTCGATGCCGAGGTGCTCGACCTGGGCACGGGCACTGCGCAGATTCCGATTGAATTGTGTGCCCAAAACCCACGAGCGCGCGTGGTCGCGGTGGATATGGCCGGCGAGATGCTCGCGGTGGCGGCGGAAAATCTGGCGCGCCAGGGTGTCGGTTCGCGAGTGACGCTCGAACGAGCGGACGCCAAAAGGCTGCCGCACGCGTCGGGACGGTTTACCATCGTGATGTCCAACAGTATTGTGCATCACGTTCCCGACCCGAGCGCGGTTCTGGCCGAAGCCGTGCGAGTCGTAGCGCGGCCGGGATTGATTTTTGTGCGCGACCTGGCTCGTCCGCGCGGTCTCGCACAGCTCGAATGGCTGGTCGACACATATGCGGCGGGCGCAACCGAGCACCAGCGGCAGTTGTTCGACGCGTCGCTGCACGCGGCTCTCAGCGTGCAAGAGGTTCGCGAGCTCGTCAGCCAACTCGGGTTTGCGACAGACGGAGTGTCAGCCACGAGTGACCGGCATTGGACTTGGGCCGCCGCGGTGACGAAGTAGAGCTGTTAATGTTTGCGGACACGTACGACGGCGGTACGCCCGACCCAATAGGTGCTTGCCGCCACCAAAGCGACTCCCATCACGGCCGCCAGAACCACGGCAAGCGCCGGCCATGGGATGCCAGGCGCGGCGTACTCTGGCAGCAAGGACCACGAGTCGCCGGCCGCGCTTCCGAACTGCAAATCGGTCGCGACGCGTTCGAGCCCATCTGGCAATTGCGAAGCGAAAGGAGCGAATGCCGCGACCAGACAGGCAGCGACCAAAGCACCGCCGAGGGTCGAGTACTCCGTTTCTGCGAACAAACGGCTGACCAGGCCCGATTCCAAGCAAGCGCCCGATTCCAAGCAAGCCACGACGGCCAGCGTCACGGCGGCTTCGCCAATACCGACGAGCGCGTGTGTGCCCAACATGGCCGAAAGGACCGGCAACAGTTCCACGTGGCCCGAGGCGGCTAGCTCGAACGAACACATCGCCGCAGCAGCCAACACGGATCCACACGCCGCCGCCGCGACCGCGAGCATGCGGCCGCCACCTCCGGCAACGCGGGAAAGGATCGCGGCATGGATGGCCGAAGCGGCCAGCGTCGCGACCACAGCCATATTGAGCACATTCGCGCCCAGTGACCTGGCGCCGCCATCGCCGAACACAAAACATTGCACGCACAGAACAACCGTCATTGTCAGCATGCCGCGCCACGGTCCGAGCAGGACCGCAGCCAGCGCTGCGCCGATCAAATGCCCAGACGTCCCGGAAGCAACCGGAACGTTAAGCATCTGGGCCGCAAAGATGCCGGCCCCGGTGGCCGCCATCAGAGCTGGACCGTGATGGGGGGCCTTTGGGTTGGCCCTGCGCAGTTTCGCCAGGCCGATTCCAAGCGCCGCCAAAGAGGCGGCCGTCGACGCCGCACAGACCGGGTCCGTCAAGTATCCATTTGGAATATGCATGGTTGTCTCTCCTTGCGAACGGCCTGGCGCATTGGAACTCCATGGGAGTATCGTAAAAAGCTTAAGACCCTGCAACCATTTTGGCGCGCGCCCGCATTTTCAAAGCGCGCTGAAAATCGATCGCGGCTTGGCATCAACGGCAAGACTAATCATGATCAGTGCAGCCCCATTCGATCTTTGGCAGTTGATTTCCGTCTGAAAGCCGGGCGTGGAACTTAGCGGAACGCAAATCGAGGATACCTTCGCAGAGGCCTTCCGCATGCGCTATGTGCGGCTGGTCGTAACGGCCCACGACGAACATTGGCTGGCCGCCGCGGTGCGCGAATTCACGGGCTATAGCTCGTCGATTATTTCCTGCGACAGTGAAACCGGGCTCGAGCGCTGGATGGGTGCGGACGAAACGCCGGACGGACGGCCGGGCGCTTCGATCCTGGTGTTCGGTTTTTCAGCGGAAGGCCTGGCTGCAGTCGTCCCAAACCGCGCGGGCCAATGTTTGATGACGTGCCCCACCACCGCGGTTTACGACGGGCTCACCGGGGGCGAAGAACGCATCCCGCTCGGCAAGACCATCCGCTACTTTGGCGACGGGTTTCAGAAAAGCAAACTGGTGAACTCGCGCCGCTACTGGCGGATTCCGGTGATGGATGGCGAGTTTCTGATCGAGCACATGCTGTTTGTGGAGAAGGGGGTCGGCGGAGGAAACATCATTCTGCAAGGCGCCACGCAAGCCGATGCGCTGGCGGCCGCCCGCCGCGCCATCGAAGCCATTGAACCCTTGCCCGGCGTGATTACGCCCTTCCCTGGCGGCGTCGCGCGCAGCGGCAGCAAGGTTGGTTCGCGCTACAAGGCTCTCAAGGCCTCCACGGCCGACGCGTATTGTCCGACCTTGCGCGGGCGGGTGGACACCAAGCTCGCGCCGGGCGCGAACGCCGGGTACGAAATCGTGATCGACGGCGTCGACGAAGCGAGCATCGCGGCCGCCATGGCGACCGGCATGCGCGCCGCCGCCGGCAAAGGTGTTGTCGCCATCACAGCCGGGAACTACGGCGGCAAACTCGGCAAATTCCATTTTCATTTGCGCCAGTTGCTTGGCTGAAGCACATCCTCGAGCCGTGCGCCGCGCCTGCCGACAGCTCTTGGCCCCTCGGCACAACCGGCACAGCACGGCCCGGCCCCAACTTTTTGCGCGAGCGCTATAGCCGCGTTTGTGGGCGTGCCGATGTAAGAGTCTGCCGCTCAGGGAAGAGTTGGGGATTGCGCGAGTGAGATTGCCAGCGCGTGCATTAGCCGCGCGGCAAGCGTCGTGGCGAGATCCCAGGCACCCGCCGTCACGGAAAGGACCTGGCACGACCGACTCCTTTTCCCAGCGCGCGAGTGTGGAAAAACAAATTCCCGATTATCTGAAGCTGGCTGCCGATACGATTACGGAGGCCGCTCCCGTCGTCTGCGAGGACCGCTCCGCGATCCAGCGTGTGTGCGAGGCCTTCGAGCATGTCGCCGGATGGCAGCTCGAATTCGTCGACGACGCCGCCCCCCCCACTAAATCAAGCCTGATGTGGTCCGCCCCGGTAAATCCGGGCGTCGGAAACTCTCCCGGGCACATCAGGCTTTTTTCCGTCGAACAGGCGGAACAGCCGACCGCGCCGCTCGAGTCGGCTGCCGCCTTGGCCGAAGCCATCGGTGTCTTGTGGGCCGAGCTGATCACGACGCGGCGCGCGTTGGTTGCACGTGAAGCCGAGCTGGCCGGTGGCGTTCCGCTCGTGGTGCGCAGCGCCGATCCAGCGCCCACGCTCAGCGACCGCTTGGCGGCCGTGCTGCGCGGCGGGGCCGAAGCCGT
The DNA here is from genome assembly GCA_035496575.1 of Pirellulales bacterium. GTDB lineage: Bacteria > Planctomycetota > Planctomycetia > Pirellulales > PALSA-1355 > PALSA-1355. The sequence continues at coordinate 927 of DATJEN010000158.1, read as the reverse complement.
AGGCTGTCAGGCGGCGGGGCTCTATGTGCTCGACGCCGCCACGACCGAGCTCAAACTTCGCGCAAGCTGGGGTTTGCCCGCCAAACGGTTGACCGAGCCAGCTCGTCCGTTGCGCGGCGCGCTTGGCGATTTAGAAGCGCTGCTCGGCCATGCGGTCGTGCTCACCGACGCCGCTATGAACGACTATTGGAAAGTGCCCGAGCAGGGATTTGGCTCGTGCGTGTGCGTGCCGGTTTCGAGTCCCACCATGCCGCTCGGCACCTTATGGGCCTATTGCGACAAGCCTCGCGAATATAGCGACGCGCAAACGAACATCTTGGAAGTCGTCGCGGGACGGCTGGCGGCCGATCTTGAGCGCCACGTGTTGGTCGGCGAAGCGCTCACGACACGCGATCAATCGCGGCAAGTGGCGGCAGTTGCGCGAACGCAGCACGACCAGCTCGCGCGTCGCGCGCCGATGATCGAGGGCTGGGAGATTGCCGCCAACGCGTATCACGCAGGCCAGGTCGGCGGCACCTTCTTCGATTGGTTCGCGCGCCGCGATGGCGGCTTGAGCCTGGTCGCCGGGGACGCGCGAACAGCCGGACTCGAGGGCGCGGTAATCGCCACCGCGCTGCGCTCCGCGGCCCGGGCGATGGCCGACCACGAGCACGAACCGCACCGCAGTTTGGAAACGGCTGGAAATGTGTTGTGGAGCGGATCGGCTGGCGACGCGCAGGCTGGCGCGTTTCATGCCATCGTGGAGCCCGGCGCCGCCTCGCTAAAGTTTGCCTCCGCCGGGCCGATGCGCGTGGTCTCAATTGGCGATAGCGGCTGCAAAGTATTGGATGGTCCCAGCGAACCCTTGGGCGCGAGCGACGCTGTCGAGCTTGCAACAATTCGGCCGAAGGTGCGCGTGGGCGAATTGGTGGTTGCTTATGGCACGAC
>DATJEN010000157.1:0-5997 GCA_035496575.1 Pirellulales bacterium | reverse complement strand
CGCGAGGACGGCAAAGTGCGACAGGCCACCGCCGAGGAGATCCAAGCCATGGGACCGAGCCGCTGGCCGACTCGCCAGGCCGGCGGCATGCGGCAAGACCCCCGAGGGCCTGCCGTCCGCCAATCGTCGCGCTCCGCCCCGGCCGACCGCTAGCACTCTAAATCGCTACGCCGGATCGCCTGCGGCCCTCCCCCTTGGCTCGATTTCGCGCCGTGGCGCTGCTTGATTCGCCGCGACCAACTCGCCATATTAGCTGTACATCTATCTAGTACGGGCATGGCAGTTCGTCGCCAAAAAAAGGATTTCCCATGGCACGTGTCGCGGACCAGCGCAGGCAGCCTTTGGGGCTGTTTTCCGAAGCGGATGAGGACGAGTCGCGGGTTGTTCTCGATCTGCATATCCGCGTGAGCGACCCGGATACCATCGAAGAGCTCTCGGCGCATGCGGCCGGCGAGGTCCGCGATCGGTTCGCGCTCGACGCCTTGCGAATTGGCGTCCTGGCGCTACGGCAGGCCCGCGGGCGGGTCGACGTCGACCTGATCCAGCGTGAGACGTATCGCATGTTGTGCGCGCTGGAGGGGCAGTTGACGGCCCACTCCGCCCAGATGCAGGACAAAGTGGCCGGCTCGCTCAAAGAGTATTTCGACCCTGCGAGCGGCCGCTTCCACGAGCGCGTGCAGCAACTCGTCAAGGAAGATGGCGAGCTGGAACAGGTGCTGCGCCGCCAAATCGGCAGCGAGGACTCGCAGCTTTGCAAGACGCTGCTGGCCCATTTCGGCCAGCAAAGTCCGCTGATGAAGCTATTGGACCCCAAGGAATCGGAAGGCCTGTTGCAGGCGATGGGCCAGACGCTCGAGGCCCAACTGAGCGCCCAGCGCAACCACGTGCTGCGCGAGTTCTCGCTCGACAACAAAGACAGCGCGCTCGCGCGGATGATCGCGGAACTGACCACCAATCATGGCCAGTTGGCCGAGGCCCTGCAGAAGAGAATCGACACCGTGGTCGGCGAGTTCTCGCTCGACAAACAGGATTCGGCTCTGAGCCGCCTGGTGCGCAACGTCGATCGGGCCCAGAGCACGATTACCAGCGAGTTCTCGCTCGATAACGAAGAGTCGGCCCTCAGCCGTCTGGCCAACATTTTGCAATCCACGCGACAGGCCATCGACAGCAACTTGACGCTCGACGGCGAGAATTCGGCGCTGGCTCGCCTGCGCCGCGAGCTTTTGGGCATTTTGGAAAAGCATACCGAAAGCAATTCGGCGTTCCAGGAACAGGTCAAAGTCTCGCTGGGCCAGATGATAGCCCGCCGCCAAGAGTCGGAGCGATCGACGCGGCACGGACTCGAGTTCGAGGTGGCCCTGTGCGAATACCTGGAGCAGTACGCCCGCCATACGAACGACGTCGTCAGCCGCGTGGGGGCCACCACCGGGCTTATCAAGAATTCGAAAAAGGGGGATTGCCTGCTGGAGCTGGGGCCGGAGAGCGCCGCGCCCAACGCGCGCGTCATCGTCGAAGCCAAGGACGAGGCCGGCTATTCGCTGGCAAAAGCCCGCGCTGAAATCGAGGAAGCGCGCAAGAACCGCGACGCCCAAATAGGGCTGTTCGTGTTTTCCAGGCGCAACGCGCCCCACGGCGTCGAGGAATTCGCGCGCCTGGGAGACGACATCTTCGTCACCTGGGACGTGGACGACCCGGCCACCGACCTGCATTTGAAGCTCGGCCTCACGCTGGCCCGGGCCCTGTGCATCCGGGCCGACACCGTCAGTCAGGCGCAAACCGAAGATTTTGAAGCCATCACCAAGGCCATTCTGGAGATTGAAAAGCAGGCACAGTTTCTGGGGGATGTGAGCGGGTCGGCCGAAAAAATCAAACGCAGCGCCGACGAGGTGCTCGATCGCGTGCGCAAGACGCGCGGCTCCATCGAGCGGCAAGTCGAAGTTTTGCAAGAGCGCATCGCCGATCTAAAAACGGCGGCTTCAGCCACGCGCGAATAAGCGTGTGTCTCCTCGCCGAATGGGGGCGATGCGCTAGTCATCTGGCCGCGCCTTTGTTAACTTGGCCTCACGAGGCTAAGCATTCTGCCTGCAAAGGACGCGTACGTGTCGACCGCCATCAAACCCAAGCTTCCGCGCGACAAGCTGCCCGCCGGCGACGTGCTGTGCAATCACTGCACGGCCAAATGCTGCCGCTATTTCGCGCTGCCGATCGAAGAGCCCACCACGCGCGAGGACTGGGAGTTCGTGCGATGGTATTTGCTGCACGACCAGGCGACCGTGTTCATGGAAGACGGCACCTGGTACTTGCTCGTGCACACGGTTTGCAAGGAATTGCAGAGCGACAACCGCTGCGGCATTTATTACACGCGGCCGATGATCTGTCGCGACTACTCGACGAAGGACTGCGAGTACGAGGACGACTGGCTCTACGAGCGCTATCTCGAGACCTCCGAGCAAGCCGGCGAATATGCCGAAGCGATCTTACCGCGCAAAAAGCGCGAATCGATCCGCAGCCCGAAGCCTGCCGCCCTGCCCGTATTGGCCTAGAACAAGCCCAAAACAGCGGCCAGCGCGCGAGCACATAAAACTACTGAAAGTTACCGGGGACTGACGCCAAGCGCATCGAACCCCGCACGCTCAAGGGTTTTCGCGACTATCTGCCCGAGACGATGCTGCCGCGCGAGTGGCTGATCGAAACCGCGCGGCGGATTTATCGCTCCTATGGCTTCGCGCCCATCGATACGCCGGCGCTCGAGTATCTGGAGATTCTCACCGGCAAGGGCAGCGACGAAACCGACAAGCAACTCTACAAATTCCAGGATCACGGCCAGCGGTGGGTCGGCATGCGCTTCGACCTTACCGTACCGCTGGCGCGCTTCGTGGCCCAGCACATCGGACAGCTCGGCACTCCCTTCAAGCGCTATCACATCGCCACCGTGTGGCGCGGCGAGAACACGCAGCGCGGCCGCTATCGGGAGTTCATGCAGTGTGATTTCGACACCATCGGCACGCGCTCGCTGGTGGCCGACATCGAAACCACGCTCGTCATCCACGACCTGTTCGTGGCGCTGGGTATCGGCGAGTTCACGATCAACGTCAACAATCGTCTGGTGCTGAGCGGACTGCTCGAACGCTTTGGGCTGGCCGACAAAACGGCTGCCGTGCTACGCGCGCTCGACAAGCTCGCCAAAATCGGCCCGGAAAAAGTGGCCGCCGAGCTGGCCGAAGCGGGGGCCACCGCCGAGCAAGCCGCCAGTGTGCTTAGGCTCAGCGAATTATCCGGCTCGAGCGACACCATTCTCTCCGAGCTCGAGCGCCTGGTGCACGGCAGCGCGGTGGGGCAGGAGGGGGTATCCAAGCTAGCCGACTTGCTCGCCGCCGTCATCGCCTCAGGCGTGCCGCCGGACAGGATCCGCCTCGCGCCTTCGATCGCCCGCGGCTTGGATTATTACACGGGCACGGTATTCGAAACTTTTTTAAACCAACTGCCCGGCATCGGCAGCGTCTGCTCGGGTGGACGGTATGACAACCTGGCCGAGCTGTACACGAAAGAGGAGTTGCCAGGAGTGGGCGCCTCGCTGGGGCTTGATCGCCTGTTGGCCGCGCTCGAAGAACTCAAATTGCTGGCAGGCGTGAGCACGCCGGCGCCGGTGTTTCTGCCATTCTTCGACGGCAAGCGACTGCACGACTACCTGCGCCTGGCGTCCGAGCTGCGCGCGGCCGGACTGGGCGTCGAGTTCTATCCCGAGCCCAAGAAGCTCGGCCAACAGCTCAAATATGCCGACCGCCGCAAGTTCCGCGTGGCGCTAGTGATCGGCGAGGAAGAATGGACCAATGGCTCCTGCCAGGTAAAAGACCTGGCAACGGGCGGGTCGCAAACCGTGGCCATGGGCGAGATTTCGGCGGTAGTACACCAGCTTTTGCAAGGCTCCGCCTGACATGCCGCGATTGGCTGCCGTGACGCCACGACGCTAAACTGGAGGGCAGGCTCGAGCCAGAGCGTCGAACCGACGGATCTCAAGATGGCGAAGCGAGAAAACCACTACGAGGCCGCCTTCGAGGCCTACTTGCAGGCCCATCGCGTGCCGTATGTCGGGGTCGATGAGACCAAGCGCAGCCGGTTTGTCGGTGGCTCGATGAAAAGCTTGGATTTCATTGTCTCGCCACCGGGCCGGCTTTCGTGGCTGGTCGACGTCAAAGGCCGTCGCTTTCCGTCCGGCACGCAGAAGCAATATTGGAAAAACTGGTCCACGCGTGACGACCTGGTCAGCCTGGCGCGTTGGGAGCGGCTGTTCGGCGCCGAGTTTGGCGGGCTGTTCGTGTTCGCCTACCACGTGGTGGGAAATGTGGCGCCGCTGCCGGCCGACGCGCTGTTTGAGTTTGGCACGCGCCTGTACGGATTTGTGGGCGTGCGTCTGGCCGACTACGCCACGCATGCCCGCTTGATCTCGGCGCGGTGGGACACGCTTTCGATTTCGACCGATCACTTTCGGCGCTTGGCCGCGCCGCTCGATGTTCTTTTTAACGCGCGCGTCCCGGCCGTGACGGACAGCCCGACTGAGCTGGCAAGCCTGGCCAACACGGCGCTTGGTCAAACTGTCGCGCTTGGACAATCCACGAATTAGGAGTTCACGATGGCTAGCCTCGTCCGCTTATTTCGAATCATGATGTGTCAGTTGCGGCGCTGGGCACCAGTTCTGGCCGCGCTCTATATCCAGTTCGAGTCCTCGCCGCTGGTTTGGGCCGCCAAGAAGAAAAAGGAAGAGGCTGGCCCGGCCGCCAAGAGCTACACGATTCCGTACATGATCGTGATCGCGGTTGTGGCGTTGGGGCTGATGACGGTGTTGCGGCCCGGAAAGCGCCAGGCCGAGGGCGCGAACCTGAACAAGAAAGACAAAGACGAAGGTTGACGCGGCGCGGGCTGGGGCCAAGAATCGCGCGTTACTTGTTAACGTGCTTGGTATCGAGCGAGATCTTGTGCAGCCCTAGCGAGCCGAGCATGTCGATGATCTTCACGACTTCGCCGTAAGCAATGCCCTTATCGGCGGCCAGAAAGGTAGCCGGCTTTTCCTTCGCCTGGCTAAAGCCCTTCAACAGCGAGCGCAGACCGTTCTCGCTGGTGCGCGTCTCGTTCAGATAGAGCACGATGTTTTCGCCCTCGCGCTTCAAGTACAGGTGCAGCGGCAGGTCTTCCGTCGTGCCCATCGCCGTCTCGGTCGTTTCCGGCAGGTCGACCCTGATCGGCGCCGAGCCCACGATCGCCGGCACCGTGATCATAAATACGATCAACAGCACCAACACCACGTCGACCAGTGGCACCACGTTGATATCCGAAAGCGTGGAGCCTTCGTCGTCGTCGAATGCGGAGGCAGGAGCAGCCATTGCCGTTGTTCGCCTAAGTCTGAACCAAGAGCCTAAGAGTGGGTCGTCTGAGCCGGAGTCGGGGCACCGGGCCGCTTGTCGTACCGCAAGCTGGCCAGCACCTGGTGCGCCAGTGCGTCGACTTGCGCCAGGTTTTGCCGCACCTTACGCTGCAGCACGTTAAACGCTACCACCGCCGGAATGGCCACGAACAGCCCAAAGGCGGTGGCAATCAAGGCTTCGAACACGCCGCTCATGACGGCGTTCGGGTTGGCTGTTCCTCCCGCATCGGCCGTGAGATCGTGGGCCGCCTTGATAATGCCCAGCACCGTGCCCAACAGGCCGATGTAGGGGGCATTGCTGCCGATCGTGCCCAGGATGTTGAGCCGCGCCTCGAGCAAGGGCCGCATCTGGGCCTTGGCGCTCAACATGGCTTCGGAGCAGGCTTGCGCCCCGCGCGAAAGAGCCGATAAGCCCGCCGCCACCACGACGCACTGGATGGCTTCGCTCTCGGCCACCAGGGCCCAGGCGCCGCGCAAATCGCCAGCCCTCAAAAACTGGTCGAGCTGCGCCCCCAGATCATCGCCATCGACCTTGGTGCGCCGCAGAAAGAGCACGCGTTCGACGATGGTCGCCACGC
>DATJEN010000156.1:0-3689 GCA_035496575.1 Pirellulales bacterium | reverse complement strand
GCTCGTGAATGAATTGCGTCTGCACCCAAGACCGTAGCGGAGATTGAATTGTGAGCCGCGATCCTCAGGAGCTGGTTTCGGTCTACGAGGCCGAGAATGTCACCGAAGCCCACTTGGTGAAGAACCTGCTGGTGGACGAGGGGATCGAGGCGGTTGTTTCCGGGGAGCACGACCCCTTCTCGATCCCGATTACCGCAAGCGAAGTATTCGTCAAGCGAGCCGATGAAGCGCGTGCCCGCGAGATCATCACGACCTATGACGAGGAGCAAGAACGCCGGGCAGACCGTCCCGACTGGGTGTGTCCTGCTTGCGGGGCGACTGTGGTGGGGGCCTTCGATCAGTGCGATGCCTGCGGCGCTGACCGGCCTGGCACTGAAGAATAGCCGATCGCTAAGACTCGGCGCCGCTCTGGCCGATTGCTTTCTTACCTGCTTCAAGCAGCCGGGTGATGCGCTCGACGTCGTAGACACAGCCAGACCAGGTGCCACCGCTGGCACTCTGCAGCGCCGCCCATAGCCGCGTGTCGTCAGGCAGACGGGCGTCGGGCCGAATATCTTCTCGCAGGGATCGCTCAGCTAAGACTCGCGCGCCCCACTCGGGTCCAAACTCGGATTGCGCATCGCCCACCAGGTCAATCGTGCCGACGAGCCGCTTGCGGTCGATCACGATGCAAATTTTGTCGCCGTCGAGCAGTTTGCCGATCGGTCCGCCCGAGAGTGCCTCCGGGGCGACATGGCCGATGCACGGTCCGGTGCTGACGCCCGAGAAGCGCGCATCGGTGATGACGGCCACGTTGGCCGCGGCCTCGCAATAGCGCAGCGCGGAAGTGATCTGGTAGGTCTCTTCCATTCCAGAACCCAGCGGACCTCGGCCGGCCAATACGATCACGTCGCCCGGTCGAATCGGCTGCTGGGTTTGGCCTTTGATAGCCGCCACGGCATCTCGCTCGCGCGTGAAGACTCTGGCAGGCCCAGTCTTGCGATACACGCCGTCAGGATCGACCAACCGCGCCTCGATGGCCGTGCTCTTGATGACCGAGCCATCGGGTGCGAGGTTGCCACGCGGAAAACAAGTCGTACGCTCGAGACCGCGCTCGAGCGCGCGGTCGGGCGACATGATCACGTCGTCGGGGCGCACGCCATCGCGGGATTGAAGTGTTTCCTGCAACATTCGTCGCCGGGGCGAGCCTTCCCACCACTGGAGCACCTCGCCCAAGGTCAAGCCGCTTACCGTCATGACATCCAGTGCAAGCAGATTGAGCTTGCGCAAGTGCAGCATGATTTCCGGCACACCGCCGGCCAGGAACACGCGCACGGTTGGGTGCCCCACGGGCCCATTGGGCAATGCGTCGACCAGCCGCGGCACGAGCGCGTTGACCTCTTGCCAATCTTCGATCGTCGGCACGCGCAGGCCGGCGGCGTGCGCAATCGCCGGCAAATGCAGCAGCAGGTTGGTCGATCCGCCCACGGCCGCGTGGACGATCATGGCATTGCGAACGGAGGCATCGCTGAGAATGTCCGCAAGCTTGACGCCGCGGCGATCGAGCGCCGCCAAGGCGAATCCACTACGCCTAGCCATGTCGAGCCAAATCGGCTGGCCACTCGGCGCAAGCGCCGTGTGCGGCAGCGACATGCCGAGCGCCTCGCCTACCACCTGGGCCGTCGCCGCAGTGCCCAGGAACTGGCAGCCTCCGCCGGGTGACGCACAAGCGGAACACCCGAGCGCCGCGGCGTCTTCCAGCGAAATCTCGCCGTGCGCGTAGCGGGCGCCGATCGATTGAATCTTGCCGGCATCTTCACCGGCCGCCGGAGGAAGCGTCACGCCGCCGGGCACGAGCACGGCAGGCAAATTGCCTGATCCCGCCAAAGCCAGCATCATGGCCGGCAGTCCTTTGTCGCAAGTCGCCACGCCCAGCACGCCGCGCCGAGTAGGCAACGAACGAATCAAGCGCCGAAACAAAATCGCCGCGTCATTGCGGTAGGGCAAGCTGTCGAACATGCCCACCGTGCCTTGCGTGCGGCCGTCGCACGGGTCGGAGCAATAGGCCGCAAACGGAACTCCGCCCTGTTCCTTGATGGCGCGGGCCGCCTCACGCACAAGCAGCCCCACTTCCCAATGGCCCGTGTGATAACCGAGCGCGATCGGCGTCCCGTCGTCCGCGCGAATTCCTCCTTGCGTGCTTAGCAGCAAGTAAGCGGGACCGGCAGCGGTCCGCGGATCCCAACCCATGCCCGCGTTTTGCGAGAGGCCAAACAAATCTCCGCTGGGCCAGTGCCGCAGCATGTCGTCCGTCAGTGGAAGCGTTCCAGCGGGTCCCGCGGCATTGGTGGCGACTTCATACAGTCGCGCATCGGCCGATTCCAGAATCGCACGCTGTTCGTCGATCGAAGGGTTGGGCATGGTCGAGTGCCGTTACAGGATTTGAGATGCGTGCTCAGGCGACCTCGCGAACGGTCGAGCGCAGCCACCAGCGAGCAATGGTTGTCGCCAGGACGGGCAAAGCGATCGAAGCGGCCAGCGCCAGCGGCAGCTCGCCTTCGCTACGAGCGAACTGTCCCAGGACCGAGTAAACAATCGCAATGCCAAGGTTCCCCAGCGAAACGGCCAGCAAGAACGAGCGCCAGGGAACGCGGGCCACGCCCGCCAGCAGCACGGAAGCTTCTGCCAACACGGGCAAGGCGCGTGCCGCCACGAGCAGTCTAACACCGTATTGTCCCGCGACCCTCTCCAGCCGGTCGAGATCCTCGTGACTGGCGAGCCGGACTGCAACCCCGCGGCCAAAGCTGCGCGCCAACCAGTACCCAAGCACCGCGCCCAAAGTCATTCCCATCCAGGAAGCGGCCGTGGCCAGTAGCGCGCCCAACTGAGCGCCAGCCGCCGTGCTCACCAGGCTCGAAGGCACCGGCAATAAAATGTCACTCGCCAGCGCCAGCACCGTGAGCGAAACGATCACGGCCCGGCCGGGCGGCGGATCGAGCCAGCCGGCGATCCATGCTTCGAGCTCCGCCCCAAATGCCAGGAAGGGCACGATGGGAATTGCCAAGGCCAAAGCCACGATCAAAAGTGGCCGGATCAGGTCACGCATGCCAATTTAATGCACAAAGCGGATGATATTGGTCTGATTCCCACCACCTGCCAGCATGCCTTAGCCAGCCCGTCCACGCCAGTGCAGCGCGATCCACGCGAGGACCAAGTGATCTTTGAGTCGTTGGGACAGTTTGCTATTTAGACGCCCGGCGGCGCGCCTCTGCAATTCTTCGCGCCCGTCGATTCACGTCACGATTCGCCGATTTCGCGCAGGAAGACCCCAGGGCCAAGACTGGTCCCCCCGGTCACATCATTTCATTTGCCTGTGGAACGCATCGATCATGAAACGGACATTAGTGGGCCTGAGCGTCTTAATGGGACTCGTGGGCGGTGGTTCAGCGGGGCTTTACTATGCCCGGCCGGTGCTGCTGGCGAAATTGGGTTGGGCCCCGCAACCGCCGGCCGAGACGGCCCCTGAGCCGGACATGCCCGCCGAGGCGGCGCTTTCGCCCGTCCCGCTTGGCGCTCCACCCGATGCGCAGGGTACCACCACGAATCCGTTCGCTCGGGCCGCTGCTCCGCAAGCCACGACGCCCCCGGCGAATGTCGATCGTTATGGAAATCCCACTTCATTGACGCTGACCTCCGGACAACAGCAGCTA
>DATJEN010000155.1:0-3252 GCA_035496575.1 Pirellulales bacterium | reverse complement strand
TTTGGGAAAAATGACCTCGACTTCACGGCTCCCGCCATTTTGCAAAACCAATTTTACCACGGCCGGATAGCTGCCGGGCGTGTACTTGTTCAAACTCGCGTCCGTCCGAACCGAGACTCGCGCCATCGCTTCTCTCATTTCGGCCTGCAGCCAGCGCCCAGGCGCAAATTGCGCTTCAGAAATTTCGCCGTCCGAAAGCGCTGCTGCCGCAAGATAGTAGAAGCTATGGTCCGCGCTTTCTCGGCTCGCCGGATAGCGCCGTTGTTCGTCCGCGACCTGAGAACTGACGATCGGAATATCGGCCATCACCACTTCGATGCGCTGAACTTCTCGCGCCGGATCGGCGATGCCAGCGCGCGCTTGCAGCACGCCGGCGACCATGGTCTGCGCCGTGCCGATACAGGGGTACGCTTTGATCGCGGAGTTCATGATTCTGTAGGGGGCACGGATTGGCTCAGCCAAAAGATCCAATTTTGCCACGGCGAGCATACCGGTGCTCAGCCCGCGCGCGTGTTCGATCACGCCGAGCGGTCCGGTCATTCCCTCGGCGGCAAACATCGAGCACAGCACGGCCTGCGAAGCCACCATGGCGTTGGCGCTCGCTTTGGAATTGGCCAGCTGCCCGGTGCGCACCACGGCGAGCGTGTTGCCATGCGTGGCCGACAGCGCGGCCGCATGGGCAAGCTGCTCCGCGTTCAATCCCATCAGTCGGCCGGCGATCAAAGGCGCCGCCAATGCCGATGCGGTCGTGTGATCCCAGGTGCCGCGCACTGGAATGATGTCCTGGATGCGGCAGTAAATCTCGTAACCGAGCACTATGCTGGCGACCACGCTCAGTCCGGAAGCGCGAAACTTTTCGCCGACGGAAAGCGCCACCGCGATATTGTCGCTCGGATGTCCCATCTGTCCGGGACCGATGTAGGCATCGTTCAAGTCGAGCGCGCGAATCAAAATTCCGTTCAGCAGCACGGCCTGCGGTAGATTGACGCGCTGCGATGAGCCGATCACGGTGCAGTCCACGTTTCCGCCGAGTTGTGCAAAAACGCGTGACGCGCGGGCAAATGCGGGCTCCTCGCTTGCGGCCAAAGCGCAGCCGCTGGAGTCGAGGATCAGCGCTTTGGTGTGCTCGACAACCTCCGTTGGAATTGCCGTGGCAGCAACGCCGAGCACGTTGCTCGCGATTTGTTGCACCAGAGTAGCGTGTGAATCAGTGCTGGCCATCGATCACGAGCTTTACTCCGGGTCGGGTCGAGTCGCAACGCTTGGCTTGCTCTAATGGGCCGCTCTCAATGATGGCGTGGCTTCAGATATTAGCTTACAAACGAGCCGATGGGTGCAGCAAAACCGCATTGGCTAAGGTGCTCGCGAATAACTGAGGACTCCACGAATGTCCATTAGCGAACAACTGAAATCGCGATTGTTCCCGCCACGACACAAACCGCTCCGAGAATCGTGCGCAGCGTTAACCGTTCGATGTCGCGCAGAAACAGCCAGCTGCCGAGCACAATCCACAAAGGGCTCGTCGCGATGATCGGGGAGACGACCACGACCTGGCCAACGCTCAGGGCGATAATCCCCAGCAGGATACCCAGTGTTTCGAACCCTCCCGCCACGAAAAACGGCCCCATCGCCCGGCGATCCCACACCGGCTTTTGCTTTTGTCCGGGCAATAGCGTGGCGCTCGCCAGCCACGGCAACGCCACAATGCCGATCACCGCCGCGAGATAGAGCGGCTCATTCGCAAGACTTAGCGTATAGCGGCGCAGGGGGTGGGAGACGCCGGCAAGAAATGCGGCGGTCAACGGATATGCGAGATGCCACCAGCGAAAGCTCTCCTGCTTCTTGTTCCCTTGCCACGATATCAGCGCAACACCGGTCACGATCGCAATCGTACCGAGCACGATCAGCAGATTCAGCGATTCGCCCAAAAACAGAATAGCCAGCGACGTGCTGAACAACGGATGCGCGCCCCGTAGAGTCGTTCCCGCGGCGGCGCCGACGTAATGAATGCCCGCATAAGTGAGAAACCGTAGGATCGGCTGGAGCAGTCCGCTTAGTACGAAAAGAAAAAGCACCCACCGCGACACCACCGGCACACCGCGAAAGATCAGCAGCGCGATCCATAGCACCGTCGCGTGAATCGCCACCGACACGAGTGTGACCGTAACCGGTGTCGAGTAACGCAGCCCGCGTTTGGCGGCGATGCCGGAGATCGCGTAGGACAGCGCGGCAGCTAGAGCAATAAGTTGGGCAGGCACGGCGAAGAAGAACGGGCGCGATAATCTCGCTCTTACTGAAGGGATGGCACCTCAGTTATTCGGCTTTGCGGTTGCGATGAGGTTTCGGCGACGTTCGACACCGATAGCATTCGCGGCATTAACGGAACGGCCCGGATCGGACCAAGCCGCTCGCTTTGGATAGAGCGCGTGAAGGGCGGTCGTTAACGCGGAACAACCGCCCTCGCGTCTTATCTACGTAACGATCACGTCGATGATCGCTGGCTTGCCGTTCTGGTTGGCTTCGAGGCCGCGCTTCAACGCATCCTGGAGCTTTTCCGGATCGGTCACCTGCTCGCCGTAACCGCCGACGCATTCGGCCACCTTCACAAAGTCCGGCGGATTGATGTGAGTGCCGTGGTAGAGATCGATTTCCGCTGCGATGCCGTCAGGATACATTTTCTGGTGCATGCCCTGCATGGCGGCGTATTTCTTGTTGTTGAAGACAACCGCCATGATTGGCAGCTTGTAATCGCGCGCCGCACCGAGGCTGCCGAGCACCGGGTTGTACAGGAACGCGCCGTCGCCGATCAGCGTCACCACCTGCCGTTCGGGCTTTCCCAGTTTGATCCCCAGCGAAAGCCCCAGCCCCTGACCCAGACCCCCCTGGCGGGTGAACAGGCACTGCGGCTGGTTCCACACGAGGTGCTGACGCAGCAGGCCGGTATGGGTGGTGACCTCGTCGATATAGATCGCATCCTTGGGCATCACAGCGTTGAGCGAAGCGCACACCCAAACCGGATCGATCGGTGTCTTCTTGCGCGCCGCCGCCTGTGCCGCATTCCTTTTCTCGATGATGGCGTCGTGCGCCGCGACGAGATTCTTCCGCCTGGCTTCCACTGCGGCCTTATCGACAGTGGCAGCATTCGCCAGATCGCGCAGCGTCTGCGCTGCATCGCCTTCCAGATAAATGTCGGCCTGATTGTTCTGGTACGCCATCGCCATGTTATGCGGCGCCTCGTCCACAATCGCGACG
>DATJEN010000154.1:0-40691 GCA_035496575.1 Pirellulales bacterium | reverse complement strand
CTGACTGTCGACCGTCCGCAAAGGAATGCGCGTCATGGGGGTCCCTCCCTAGCGAAGAAGTTGTCCATATCGGGCGTTGACTGCGAGCGTCGCGCCCGCACGCAGCCCCTCCTGATTTGGCCGCGTGTTCGGAGGCTTAATATAGCAACTCTTCGCGAGAGTGGTATCGTCGCTGGCCGAATTTCTGCTATTTTTTGCGGTGCGATGCTAGCACGGCGCTGTCGCGCGCGAGGGTCTCGCGGAGCCTTGAGTGCCAGGAAGTGAGTTGCGCTGCTGCGATCGCGCCCCGCGCGAACTCGGCCGCGCCGTCACGTCGGCAGTCGACGTTTGCAGGAGCCGGCCCGCGTATAATTCAAGCTCTCGGACGTGGAGAAGGCTGTGAGTTGGGGTGAAAGTGATTTGTGGATCGACACCTTATCCGCGCTCACCGATGCGCAGCGTGAGGCTGTCGAGCATCTCGAAGGCCCATTGCTGATTCTGGCCGGGCCGGGCAGCGGAAAAACGCGCGTCATCACTCACCGCATTGCCAATCTGTTGCGGCATGGCATCTCCGGGCGCAACGTCCTGGCCCTCACATTCACGAACAAGGCCGCGGATGAAATGCGGGCTCGACTTGAGCGCCTCATGCCCGGCGAGCCCGTGTGGATGAGCACCTTTCACCGCTTTGGCGCGCGTTTGCTGCGGCAGCATGGGCGGTTGGTGGGACTCAATGAAAACTTCACCATTTACGACACGTCGGACAGTCGCCAGGTGCTGCGGCGCACATTGGACGAGCTGCAAGTCTCGGCGGTTCATTACACGCCCGAGCGGATTGCCTCGGCGATCAGTTGGACCAAGAACAGCCTGATTACGGCCGAGAATTATCAGGGCCGGCCCGGCAACCCGCTGGGCAACGTGCTCGAGCGGATCTACCCGGCCTATCAAGCCCGGCTGTTGGCCTCCAGCGCGGTGGACTTCGACGACTTGCTGCTGCACGTGGCCACGCTGCTGCGCGAAAACGCGGAGCTGCGCGGCAAGCTCGACGAGCAGTTCCGCTACATCCTGGTCGACGAATACCAGGACACGAACCTGGCGCAATACACGATCGTCCGCGCGCTGTCGATCGACTATCCGAACCTGGCCGTGACCGGCGATCCCGATCAATCGATCTACGGCTGGCGCGGAGCGAATCTCAACAACATTCTGGATTTCGAACATGACTATCCCGCGGTGCGGGTTGTCAAGCTCGAGCGCAACTATCGCAGCACGAAACGCATTTTGCGCGTGGCCGACGCGCTCATTCAAAACAACCGCCGCCGCAAGCAAAAGGGCTTGTACACCGAGAACGAGGAAGGCCACAGCGTGCGGCTCGTCTCCTACGCCAGCCAAAGCGCCGAAGCCGAGAGCATCGCCGCCTACATCGCGGCGGAAGTGCGTGCTGGGCGGCGGCGGCCGCGCGATTTTGGCATCTTTTATCGCGTGAACGCGCTATCCCGCAGCCTGGAATTCGCGCTCAACGACGAAGGCGTGCCGTATCAGATCGTCAATGGACTGGAGTTCTATCAGCGCCGCGAGATCAAGGACGTGCTGGCCTACCTGCACCTGATGAACAATCCGCGCGACGACAATGCCTTCCTGCGCGTCATCAACACGCCGCCGCGCGGAATCGGCAAGAGCACGATCGGACGCGTGATCGATCATGCCGTGACGCGCAACCTGTCGCTCGTCGATGCCGCGCGCGAAAGTGGACTCATCGAGTCGCTCAACAAGCGCGCGGCCGTCGCGGTCGCAAAATTTGTTGCGCTGTACGACCGCTTGTCGCTCGTGGCGGCGGCCCCGGTCGAGGAAATCATGGGCCACGTGCTGGCGGAATCGGGCTATCGCCAGGTGCTCGCTGAATCCAACGATGAAGAGGACCAGGAGCGACTGGCCAACATCGAGGAGCTGCTGACCGCCGCGCGCCAGTTCGACGAGCGGCATCCGGGCGAAGGTGGGCTGGAGGTTTTTCTTGAGGACGCCTGTCTCACGAACGAAACGGACGCTTGGGAAGCGGCCAACGACCGCGTCACGCTTATGACGCTGCACGCTTCCAAGGGACTGGAGTTCCCGGCCGTGTTCATCGTCGCGCTCGAGGAAGGCTTGATGCCGCATGAGCGCAGCCGCCAGGAGGACGAGCTGCTGGAGGAAGAGCGCCGCTTGTTTTTCGTCGGCATCACGCGCGCCCGCGAGGAACTGCACCTGTCGCGGGCCGTGTACCGCGAGTTTCGCGGCCAACGGCGCCGGACGGTCCCCAGCTTGTTCCTGGTCGAGCTGCCGCGCGGCGAAATGGAAATGATCGAGTTCGCGGGCGCTGCGCCGGCCGATTGGCAACTCGAGGACGAAGCCGTCGAGTTCGATCCGAGCGAGTGGGACTTTTCGGAGGGGGAGGAAATCGCTTCCAACCAGCCCAAAACCAGCGGTCCAAGTGCGGGCCGTGCCGCCACCAGCGTCGCCCGCCCGCTCGCTACCGCCAATGAGCTCAACGGCGGACCGGCCCTGGCCGCGCCGCCGGTTTCGCCAGATGTGTTCATCCTGGGCATGATCGTCAAGCATCCTGAGTATGGGCTGGGTAAAATCGTAGCACTCAGCGGCAAGGGCTCGCGTCGCATGGCGACCGTGGCCTTTGCTTCGGCGGCCGGCGAACGGAAATTCGTGCTGGCCCAAAGCCCGCTCCGTCCGACGAAGAGCTCCTAGGATCGGCGATGCCCTCGTACCCAAAGGTCGCGCAGTTCAAAAGTGTCGATCAGTTGCGCGCGCGACTGGCTGAGCTCCAATTGGACTTGCCCCTCGATGATCAAATCCTGACTGCCGCGCAGGGCTCCCCGCTGGCTGACCCGCTAAAGATCGGCTCCTTCAAGCTCGGCAATCGCTGGTGCATTCACCCGATGGAAGGTTGGGATGCGCATCCCGATGGCTCGCCGTCGGAGCACACGCTGAGACGCTGGCGGCATTTTGGCTTGAGCGGCGCGAAGCTGATCTGGGGCGGCGAGGCCGCCGCCGTCGTGCCCGAAGGCCGCGCAAACCCGAACCAGACGCTTGCCACGCCTGCGAATTTCGACGGCCTCGTCGCGCTGCGGCGAACGTTGCTCGAAGCGCACCGCGAGCGGTTCGGCAACACGGATGGGCTGTGGGTCGGTTTGCAACTCACGCACTCTGGCCGATTCTGCCGCCCCGAAGTTGCGCGGCTGGCCCCGCGCATCGCCTATCACCATCCGCTACTCGACTCGAAATTTGGTATCGATCCTCAGGATTCGTCGCTGGTCATGAGCGACGACGAATTGGAGCGCGTGATCGACGCCTATTGCACGGCAGCGGGCGTGGCCCAGCGAGTCGGTTATGACTTTGTCGATATCAAAGCGTGCCACGGCTACTTGTTGCACGAATTCTTGAGCGCCAGGCCTCGCGGCGGTGCCTTCGGCGGAGACTTTGCCGGACGAACGCGCGCCCTGCTGACGATCGTGGAGCGTGTGCGCGGCGAGTATCCCGATCTTGCGGTCGGCGTTCGTTTAAGCGTGTTCGACAGCGTGCCTTATCAGACAAGCCGCGAAGTCGGCCAGCCCTGGCCGTACCGGGTGCCTTACGAGTTTGGCTTTGGCGTCGACGAGCGCGATCCGCTTAAGATCGATTTGGCCGAACCGATCGCGCTCATCGAAAAACTGCATGCGCTGGGCGTGGTGGCCGTCAACATTTCGGCCGGCAGCCCGTACTACAATCCGCATCTGCAGCGGCCGGCCATTTTTCCGCCCAGCGACGGCTATTTGCCTCCCGAGGATCCGCTGGTCGGCGTTTGGCGGCAGATCGACGCGGCGCGACAATGCAAACAGGCGCTGCCGCACGTGTTGATGGTGGGCACGGGCTACTCCTACTTGCAGGATTACTTACCCCACGTGGCTCAGGCGGTCGTTCGCTTGGGATGGATCGATGCCGTGGGGGTCGGCCGGATGGTACTGGCCTATCCAGAGTTGCCAGCCGATTGCTTGGCAAGCGGCAGACTAGCGCGCAAAAAAGTCTGCCGCACCTTTAGCGATTGCACCACCGGTCCACGTATGGGCCTGGTGTCTGGCTGCTATCCGCTCGACGAGTACTACAAGAAGCTGCCCGAGGGCGAAACGCTGCGGCGGCTCAAGCAAGAAGTTGAGAGCGGCGCGTAGGTGCAGCCGCGCGAGGCGTTCTAATACGAGGCCCCGACCCGCAGCATGACCGTGTCCGAGGGATCGTATTCGGGCGTCCCGCTACGATAGACAATCTGCCGGTCGAACACGTACCCAACCTCAAAAAATCCGTGAAACCCGCGGAAGCCGAATGACTCGATGCCCAGCGCCACTCGAATATCGTTGTAGTCTGCCTGGTCGTTGAAGCCGATGCGTTGGATGGTCCATGAGCCGCCGCCGTATTCGCCCGACACGTAATACCAGATGTCGGTGTTGCCGATGGTGGTCCAGCGGCGGGCCAGGTGAGGATTCGGAAAGAGGATCTCGTAGCGCGCGTCAGGATTCGGCGTCCAGATCAAACCGCCGGCGGGAAGGATTTTGACCAGCACGCGGTCGATATACACCACACCGAGCGCTAACTGCAGCGTGGGGGTAAGTGTGAGGATGCCCAGCCCGCGGCCCATGATACGGATGCTGTGCGTGGTGAACGTGTTGAAGTCGGTATAGGCGCCCACGCGCACGCCCAAATTGACGCCGAACCAAGGAGTAATCTGCGGATGCCACGCCGTGTCCAGGTACGCGTCGTACGTCTGCGGCGGCAAGTCGGCAAAAGCAGGCGGCTCGGTTACCGGACCCTGGAAGAAGTGGATGCCGAAGCCGGGCGTAATCAGCAAGGGCGCATCGGAACGAAAGAACGGAATCGCGAACGTGGCCGATGTCTCGACGTCGTTGACGCCTAAGCTCTGCGAGCCCATCGGCGATAGCCAGGTATAGCGGCCGCGCACCTCTTGCAGGAATCGCATCGGTTGTCCAATCGAGAAGCCACCCGGCGGCGCCATCTGGGGCATCGCGATGCCCTCGGGATAGAGCGCCTGCGGCGTCGGCGAATAAGGCGAAGGCGCATAGGGTGAATAAGGCGCAGGCGCGGCATAGGGAGCAGGCGCCACGTACGGAGTTGGCTGCGAGAGCGGAGCGGCGTATGGGTCGAACGTGGGCGGCGCGGCCGCGGCGGGGGCCGGCGTGAACGTCGTGGCCGGCGGAGCACTCCACGTCGGCGGCGGGCTGACCG
Organism: Pirellulales bacterium; assembly: GCA_035496575.1. GTDB lineage: Bacteria > Planctomycetota > Planctomycetia > Pirellulales > PALSA-1355 > PALSA-1355. Next base: position 35,453 of record DATJEN010000154.1, on the reverse strand, counting down.
AACCCACGGGTGGCGAAGTCGCCACGTCAGGTTGCGCCAACATCGAGCCGAATTGCACTCGCTGCGCATAGACCGGCGCCGCCGCGAAAAGCGCAGCCGCAAAACCAATTGCGCGCAGGCAACAGCGTGTGGCGAAGCGACTAGCCGTCAAGCTCGGAACCGAGTGCGAGAGAAGTGAAAACCGCGCTCTAGCGGAGTTTTTTTAGGCGGCATTCAATATCAAGCGAGCTGCGAGCGGTCAATATCAACGGACTTTTCGCGTCAAAAGCGCGATTGCTGCCGTCCCGCCGCAACGCAGGGCAACATGGCTGCAATTCTCGCTGCATCACTGCTAGCATGATGCTCGAGCGCATCGAGCGAGCGAACTATAGTTTCAATGACGGCACGAGTTTGCATGAGTCGTGTTGAGAACGATCTTCTGGACGGAAATCGGCTAGCGGCGAGCTCCACATTTGCACGACTGGTGTACAGCGACACGATGCCGTCCACCCAGGACCACGCTTTAGAACTGGCGCGGTCGCAGGCCGGGCCATTGCCCATCCTGGTGGTAGCAGAAGAACAGACGGCTGGCCGCGGCCGGGGCGCGAACCGCTGGTGGACGGCGCGGGGCAGCCTGGCCTTCAGCTTGTTGTTGGATCCGGCCGCTTGGGGGCTGGCACCGCAGCCGGTCCCGGAGCGTTCGTTGGCCGTTGGCGTGGCGATCGTGGATGCGCTTGGTCCTCGGCTCCGCGACCGCGCGCTCGGCCTGCATTGGCCCAACGATGTCTTCGCGGAGGGGCGAAAAATTTCCGGCGTGCTCGTGGATGTGCTGCCGGATGGGATGCATGTCATTGGAGTCGGCATTAACGTGAATAACTCGTTCCAGGGCGCTCCGGCGGAAGTGCAAGCCCGCGCCACGAGCCTGGCCGAATTGTCGGGCCGGTCGTTCGATCGCACCGAGGTGCTGCTCGACGTGTTAACGAGTATCCGGCAGTCGCTCGTCGAGTCGGCCCGACTTCCGGCCGAATTCGGCGCGCGCTTCGACGAGCTTTGCCTGCAGCGCGGCCGCCAGTTGACGCTCGACGTGGGCCAGCAGCGCGTAAGGGGTATTTGCGCCGGCATCGCGCCAGATGGCGGGTTGTTGCTGGATACGGCGCGGGGCCGGGAAAAGTTTTATTCGGGCGTGCTCAGACACGGCGCCTAGTGTTTGCTCGATGGGCGTTCCGCCGAGGTCGCGGACTTTCCAGGGCTTCGCTCCCGCTTACGTCTGAGTGCCGCGACGCAGATCTCTTGGCGGTTGAAGGCCAGTTGCTTCGCGCGCACGTGCGCGTATCCCCAACCTCGGATGCGAGACAGGTATTCATCGAGATGCGCGGCCATCTCCCACTCCAGCAGCTTGAGCGTGACGAGCAGCCCCTGCACGTTGACCGTGGGATGTGTGACCAACGCCTCGACCGTATCGAGCGTGGTTTGCGGAGCGACGTTCATGTCGGCCGTCAGCCAGCGCACGCCACGCAAACGGCGGCGTCGCACCTCGCTGCCGCGCATTCTGAGGTGAACGAAGTTCGGATTGCCGAGCACGCGCGGATCGACTTCCGCCGGATCGACCCCCAGCACGATCAGCCCGTGACTGAGAAGTGACTGGCTCGCTCCGCCCGGCGCACAGCCGAGCTCAACGGCGCGCTGGCCGGCTTGGATCGGCAGCTCCGACCAGGCGAGCGCTTCTTCCATCTTGAGATAAGCCCGTGAAACCATCGAGTCTGGAAGCCGTAAATCGCGAACTCCTCCGGGAAAGCGCGATTCATCGGATCGGGCCCGATGCTCGCCGATCCACCACGTGTCTCCTTCGACGAGCGTACAGTCCAGCACGCGCCCGTTGGGCTCGGCCACACGCGCCGGCTGCGAGCCAAAATGCTCACACCACCGCTTGAGGATCTCCGCTTCGGCTTCGCTCGCACTGGGCGTCGGACGCGGATCGAAGGTGCGCGCACTCGCGGGCTGCGTGTCGCGCTGCCACACGTGAAGCGCGTCAAACTTGTGGGCCGCAATCGCGCGGCACAATTCGTCGGCGCGAACTTTCAGCGTGGGCGCGGAAATCTTTCCCAACGAGAATCCTGCTGCTCGCGCAAACACCAGTTGCGGATGAAAATCCGGCGCGAACGTTTCTTCGGCGGGCAAGCGGAATGTCAGAAAGCCCGGACGCGAATAGGCAAAGCGAAAGCTCGGCCAGAGACGCGCCACCTCCTGCTTGAGCGCGCCTTCGGCGCCAACCTGGCACGTGGCGAACAGAAAGCGGGGGCGATCGATGTCGGCCGACTCGATCGCGCCCACGACTTGTCTCCGACGAAACGAACTTGGGTGGCCGAGCCTGGCACGTCGGCAAGCTCACTATTTCTCGTCGTCGTCGAATTCCGCGTCCTCGTCATCGACGTCTTCCAACTCGGCGGCGCCCGTTTCGATGCCGAGGTCCTCTTCCTCCAGCTCCTCCTCGAAATCGTCATCGAAGTCATCGTCGAAATCATCCTCGTCGAAATCGTCGATCTGCTCGATGGGCTCGACGGGCGTCACGATTTCTTCAACGTCGTCCGTATCTTCATCTTCGTCTTCTTCTTCAGCGCGGATCGCGGGGGCCTGTCCGCACGGCTGCAAATCCGCGATGGCTCGCCTGGTAGGGGTATTCGCTAAAAACATTGCACGCTGATCCTTGCACTTGGGCGGGTCGTGTCTCGCGCGGCATGGCACGGACAGAATCAATATATCGTGGGCCAGGCAGGCTGTCAGTTGGCCGCGCCCAACTGGGGAGCCGCGCGGCGCGATGCGTAGTACTTGTCATAAAAGTCGCACTGCGCATCGAGCAAGTTGAATCCCGCGCGCACGCTGTCACCGAACTCCAGATACGGTTTGCTCTGGACATCATACGTCGTCCACGTCGGAAGTTTGTCGCCGTTGGGGTCGCCGGTTTTGGCAAATTGCGTCCATGCCCCGGCCATGGCATCGGCCAGTGCGGCGTCGGCCGCTTCAGTCTTCCAGGGCAGCTTGGAAAGATTGTCGAACACATAGGGGATCTCGGCGGCGTGGTAGGCGCCATAGATGTTCGCATCGGGCCGCGGCGGGACGCGCGAGAAGAAATACTGGTACGCCTTGCCGCCATGCGCGCGAGTCAGACGAGCCCAGGTGCGCATTTCCCAAGTAAACCGCTCGTCGCGAAAGCTATTCAAGAAAGCGGAGCGCACGTCCGCCTCGCTCTCGACAGGGTAGACTTTCAAGAAATCGTCCATCAGCGCGCCATATTTTCGCTTGGCGGCCGCCAGCAGCGCATCACGGCTGGCGGGCACTCCGGCGCCTGCCAGGCTTGTGCCTTCATCGGCATTCGAGCCCACCATGACGGTCGCGGGGTTTTGCTTGCCGGCCGAGTAGATGTTGAGGATCTCCTCCGGAAAGACCCAGCCGTCGACATTGGCGCGCGTGCGCTGGCCCGGATCCTTGCTGGCCGCAGCCAGCACTTCCTCGGCGCTCGTGCCGCGCATGCTCGCCAGCACGTCGTCCGCAGCGTCGACGCCCAAAGCCCGCGCCAGGCTCTCGCCACCTTTTTCGGCTGCCGCTTGGCCATTGCGCTCCTGGCTCAAGAACTGCATGGGTTCGAAGCAGCCTCCGCTCTGACCGATGGCTCCGCGGAAGAGCCCCTTAGCCAACGGAGTGGCAACCAGCGCGCACACGCTCCACGAGCCGGCCGATTCGCCAAAGATGGTGACTCGACTCGGGTCTCCGCCAAACGCGCCGATGTTGCGCTGCACCCACGCGAGCGCGGCAATCTGGTCGAGCACGCCGTAGTTGCCGGACGAATGGTGCTGCGATTCTTTGCTGAGCGCGGGATGCGCCAGGTAGCCAAACGGCCCCAGGCGGTAGTTAATCGTGACCAGCACGACGCCGCGACGCGCGAGATTCGTTCCATCGTACACGCCCAGCGACCCCGAACCGCGCGTCAGAGCGCCGCCATGGATCCAAACCATGACCGGCAGCCTGGCGTCCGCTTTTTCGGCGCTCGTCCACACGTTGAGATACAGGCAATCCTCGCTTTGTGGCTGCGGCGGCTGCGCATAAACGGAACTGGCCGGATACGGCTGCTGCGGGCAAACGGGCGAAAACTGGGTGCACTCCCGCACGCCTTCCCACGGGGCGGGCCGCTGCGGCGGCTGCCAGCGCAGTTTGCCGACGGGTGGCGCGGCGTACGGAATGCCCTTGTAAATCCGCACGCGCCCATCGGCGTCGCGCGCTCCGCTGACTTTGCCGGTATCGAGCGTGAGCGGCGCGTCCGCCGCTTCTGCTGTGCGACACAGCGAACCGATGACGAGAATAGCCGCAAGCAGACGACCGGCCGTAATCGAAGTGGCCATGGAATGCACCCTCGCGAAAACAAGGCCTATGATCGAAATCTATTTCTGAACCCAAAAATCAACCACCAGCACTTTATCCAGCCGCGGTCCAACCAGCGAACCGAATGCCATGTGTTGCGGATGAACGAGGTACGCGTCGCGGGCTTTGTCATCCTTGAACGTCACCAGAAAGCAGTGCGTAAAGCCCTGCGCGCGATTTTCCGTGCTGACGTCGGTACCGTGTTCAAAGTCGACGATCCCATCGATCTTGTTCTTGAGGTCCTTGAAAGCGCGCACCACCTCGGCAACCTGCTCGGGCGTGGCCGAGTCCTTGAACTTGAAGAGCACGACGTGCTTGAGAACCTTTGCGTCGGCCGGCCGGTCAGCGCCCCAGGCGGTCGAAAACACTGCTGTCGCGATTGCAGCTGCAAGCATCAAGGCCGATCGATTCATGGAGATCTCCGAAGCAGGTTGCTCTGGTCGAAATACCTGAAAAACGAGGTGCGGCCCAGCATAGGCCGCGGTTCGGTGGCACGCAAATGATTCACGGGATCGTTCGCACGCTTCGGCTGCGCGGGCGGCCGAGAGTGATCCGATTTCCAACCGCGGCGCGGCTGCTGTGCAGGGGCAATTTCTCCGTTATAATGCCAGCGCTTTGGGTCCGTTTACAGCCGGTCCGGCACGCGTCACCGCCGGATCGTTCAAACCATTTCCAAGGAGTCGCGCCGTGCACACCATTCGATTGCTCTTGGTTTGCCTTGTTTGCGTCACACTGAGTGTGGCCGGTTGTGCCAAGCCGGCTGGCCGCGAATCCGCGCAAAAGGTCGCGAAGATCGAGCCCGGGCCCAACGCCCACAAAGAGGCTCAAACGGCCCTCATCAATGCCAAGCCTGGAAGCGTGGTTGAGTTCGGCGAAGGCAAATTCGACTTCACCTCGACTCTGTCGTGCGAAGTCAGCAACGTGACGATTCGCGGCCAGGGCGAAGACAAAACCATCTTGTCGTTCAAGGAACAAGGCCAAGGCACCGGCGGCGAAGGCATCCTGGTGACCAGCAAAGAGAAGTTCACGATTGAGAATCTGGCCGTCGAGGACGCGAAAGGTGACGCGATCAAGATCAATGGCTGCGACGGCGTGACCTTCCGCAAAGTGCGAACCTCCTGGACCGATGGCCAAAAAGAAACCAACGGCGGCTATGGCCTGTACCCGGTGCTTTCGAAAAACATCTTGATCGAAGATTGCATCGCGCGCGATGCGTCCGACGCGGGCATCTACGTCGGCCAATCTGAAAACATCATCGTGCGCCGCAACCGCGCGGAGAACAACGTGGCGGGCATCGAGATCGAGAATTCCGTGAATGCCGACGTGTACGAGAACGTAGCCACCAACAACACCGGTGGGATCCTGGTCTTTTCGCTCCCCGACTTGCCGAAAAAGATCGGCCATCACTGCCGCGTGTACAACAACCAAATCGTGGAGAACAATCACCCAAATTTCGCCCCCAAGGGCAACACGGTGGCCAACGTCCCAGCGGGGACCGGCGTGATGATCCTGGCCAACCGCCACGTCGATGTGTTCGACAACAAGATCGAGCACAACCAGAACGCGGGACTTTCGATCTGCAGCTACCTGGTGACCGGCCGGCCTTATAAGCAAGACCCGGTTTACGATCCCTACTGCGAGGCGATTTACGTCCACGACAACAAGTTCGAGGCGAACGGCGAAAAGCCGAATGGCGCCTTGGGGCAGATGATCACCATGGTGCTGGGCGAGAAATCGCTGCCCGACATCGTGTATGATGGAGTGGTTGACGAGAAGAAGGCGGTCGACGGCAAGTTGCCGCCGGAACTGGCGATCCGCATCCGCAACAACGGCGACGCCGACTTCGTCAACTTTGATTTTGCTCATCTGAATGTCAGCAATCCGCTCGACATCAAGAAAGGGACGATCAGCCGCGATCTGAAGCCCTATGAAGGCGAGGGCGAGCTGCCCAAGCTCAACCCCGTTTCGATCGCCGGCGTCAAATAGTCGTTGCGTGCTCGAATGACGCAGAACAGGCGCGGGCCTGCCGCCCGATCGCTCGAAGTGCCGCATAAGCTGTCGCACTGGGGGTGCGCGCTCGTAGCGCTGATCGTTGTGGCGGGGTGCGGAACCAACGCGCCCGTTGAAGAGGGCCCACCGCAAAAGCTTTCGACCTACGCGTTGTTCGTGGGCGACCCCACCGCGCAGCAGCCCGCCGAAGGCGTAATTCCCTATGATCTGAACTCGGCGCTGTTCTCGGACTACACCGAGAAGTTCCGCTTCATCAAGCTGCCACCCGGCACCAAGGCCGAGTACCGAGAAAACGAGGCCTTTGCGTTCCCGGTGGGAACGATCATTGCCAAAACCTTCGCCTATCCGGCTGACGCACGCGATCCGGCGGCCGGCCGCCGGCTGCTCGAGACACGGATTCTTAAGCACGAATCCGACGGCTGGGTCGGCTTGCCGTACATCTGGAACCGTGAACAAACCGAAGCCACCTTGGATGTCGCTGGTGACACGGTCGACGCAAAATGGATTGACGAGCACGGCGCCGAGCGCGTGAACAACTACATCATCCCCAACTCCAACCAATGCAAAGGTTGCCACAAACAAGGCGAGACTTTTGCCCCGCTCGGCCCCAAGGCGCGGCACCTGAACCGCGATTTCGCCTACCCCGACGGCACGCACAACCAGCTTGCGCACTGGACGCATGTGGGCGCACTGGCCGGCGCGCCCGCGCCGGCGGATGCCCCGCGGCTGCCGGTTTGGAACGACCCGGCCGATGGCTCCCTCGACGCCAGGGCGCGCGCCTGGCTCGAGATCAACTGCGCCCATTGCCACAATCCCGACGGGCCCGCGCGCAACTCGGGATTGGATTTGCTGGCCAGCCAAACCAGTCCCACGCAGTTCGGCATCTTCAAAACCCCGGTGGCTGCGGGCCGCGGCACCGGAGGTCGCGATTTCGACATCGTGCCGGGCGAGCCCGACAAATCGATCCTCGCCTTTCGCATCGCCTCCCAGGACCCGAGCATCATGATGCCGGAACTGGGCAAGCGGCTAGTGCATGACGAAGGCGTGGCGCTGATTCGCGAATGGATCGCGGCGATGCCGCCCTCCCAGCAACAGTAGGGCGTACTCGTGCCGACTCTTGCTGAAGCGGTGGAGCTCGCCCGGCGTCTGGCGGGTGAAGGACGCTTCGGCGAATCGATCGAGCTCTATCGCCAGATTGCCGCGGCCGTCCCACAAGCCGCCGAGATTTGGCACGAAGCCGGCCTGCTCCACCTGCAGGCAGGGCAACCGGCGACCGCGGCCGAGCTGCTCGCCAGGGCGGTTGCCCTCGCGCCCGACAACGCGATGTTCCACAGCAATCTGGGGACGGCCTATCGCGCTCTCGGTGACACCGATCGGGCAATTGCCAGTTTCCGCAGCGCCGTTGCGGCTGCCCCCACCGCGCCCGAAGCCCATAACAATCTGGCCCTGGCGCTCAAGGCGGCAGCGCAGCCTGACGCGGCGCTCGCCGAGTTCGATGCGGCGGTGCGACTGCGCCCCGATTATGTGAATGGCTGGTTTAATCGAGGCAATTTGCTGCGCGAGCTGGGACAATTCGAAGCCGCGATCGAAAGTTATCGCACCGCCCTTTCGCATTCCCCGGTGGACCCGAGTATCGTTTGTCAGCTCGGCGTCGCCCAGTACGATTGCGCCCAGTACGAGGCAGCGCTTGCCTCGTTTGAGGCCGCGCTGGCGCTCGATCCCAACTATCCTGAGGCCCATCGCAACCGCGCGCTCGTTTGCATCGCACGCGGTGACTTTCAACGCGGCTGGCGGGAGTTTGAATGGCGCACGGCGTGCGACGATTTCATCGCGCGTAAGCCGCAAGCGCCGCGCTGGGACGGCGCGCCCCTCCATGTCCGCACGCTGCTGGTCTATCACGAGCAAGGGCTCGGTGACACGCTGCAGTTCGTGCGCTATCTTCCGCTGGTCGAACGGGCCGGCGGTATCGCACGACTTGAAGTTCAGCCGGCATTGAAGCCGCTCTTGGCCGCGTCAGGGTTCGCGCGATTCTTCGAGAGCGAGCAACAAATTGGACTGCCGGACTTCGAATGTCCGCTCATGAGCCTCGCGGCACACTTGCCGGATACGAGCGGCCGGCCGTATTGGCCTGGTCCTTATCTTGCAGCCGAGGGCGTGCTTGTCGAACGCTGGCGCGCGCGATTGCGCCAGCAACAAGCCGGGTTTCGAGTCGGAATCGCTTGGGCCGGAAACCCGGCTCACCCGCACGATCGCTTTCGTTCGGTGCGGCTGGAAGAGTTTGCGCCCCTGGCCCGCTTCGCAAGCGTGCAACTGGTGAGCTTGCAAATCGGAGAGGGGCGCGAGCGGCTGAAGCAATCGCCGCTGGCCTCCCAGATCATCGACTTGGGACCGGACCTCGATCGGAGCGGCGGCGCCTTCGTGGATACGGCGGCCGTGCTGAAAAGCTTGGATCTCGTGATTTCGGTCGATACGGCCATTGTTCATCTCGCCGCTGCAATGAACGTGCCTGTGTGGGTCGCGCTGCATCTCTCGCCCGATTGGCGCTGGCAGATATCAGGCGAAAGCACCCCTTGGTATCCATCCGTGCGGCTGTTCCGCCAAGGCGGGCAGAACTGGGCAAGCGTTTTCGAACGCATGGCCGACGAACTGAGCAAGCTCATAGCCGGGCGCGCGTAGGCCAACTCGCTGCCCGATGGGCGGGGTACAAAGAGCTGAAATGATTGGCTATCATGGGGCAGGGAAAAGAGGCTTTCACCCGCGCATCCTGCCGCGGCAACTTGGCGACGAATAGGCGGATCACGTAGCGCGAGCCCACCGCGCACCATTGGCACATCGTGTGCTTGTGCGCCGATAGGCGAATCGAAGCCTTCGTTGTTCCTGCTTTGGCAAGCGCTTCTCATCGGACGGGGATGTCATGCGTTTTCTTCTGAATGGCTGCACGAAGCTCTGTTGTTTGTTCAGCGTTTCGGCGGGGCTAACGCTCGCCATTTCGCGCGCTGGGGCCGACGAGGCGTCTGGTCCGGACGAAAACGCCAGGCCCGAACAGGCCGCCAAGAACCCGGCCCAAGCCAAGAAAGTGGCGACCAAAGCCGAGGAGTCACCCGCTGACGACGAACCTGCCGCCGATCCCCCCGCCGGCAAACCGGAAAAAGGAAAGCCAGCCCAAGAGAAAGGCGTGGAAAAAGCAGATAGCGAAGCGGCGGACACAGAAAAAACGCCGCCGCCGAATCCCACCGGCGTGACCTTTTCCAAAGACATCGCGCCGATCCTGTGGAAGAACTGCGCGGCCTGCCACCGTCCAGGTGAAATCGGCCCCTTTCCGCTGCTGACCTACAAGGACGCTTCGAAACGCGCCGACTTTTTAGCCGAGGTCACTGCCAGCCACCGCATGCCCCCCTGGAAACCGGAGCCCAACTACGGCCACTTCGCCGACGAGCGTCGTTTGAGCGACACCGAAGTCAAGAAAATCGCCGATTGGGCCAAAGCCGGAGCGCCTGAGGGAGATAAAGCGGATCTTCCAAAGCCGCCCAAGTTCTCTAAGGGCTGGCAGCATGGCGAGCCGGACCTGGTGCTGAAAATGCCCGAGAAATTCTCGCTGCCGGCCGATGGGCCCGACGTGCATCGCTGCTTCGTCATTCCCATCCCGATTGAAAAAGACGCCATGGTCTCCGGCGCCGAGTTCCGCCCGGGCAATCCCAGCGTGGTGCACCATGCGATCATGTTCCTGGACGCCACGAGCTCCGCGCGTAAGAAGGACGAAGAAGACGAGACGCCCGGGTTCGAGAGTTTTGGCGGACCGGGCATCACGCCGACCGGAGGGCTGGGCGGCTGGGCGCCCGGCGCCATGCCGCGTTTCTTGCCGGAAGGCATCGTGAAATATGTGAAGAAGGGCAGCGATCTCGTGCTGCAAATTCACTATCATCCCAACGGCAAGCCCACCACCGACCAATCGCAAGTCGGCGTTTACTTTTCAAAAAAGCCGGCCAAAAAGATCGTGACCGGCGTTGCTTTGGTGCAGCCGAAGTTGGAGGTTCCCGCCGACGAAGCCCGTGCTGAGGTGACGGTCGAGACCAAGCCTCTGCCAACGGACGTGCAAGTGATCGGGATTTCACCGCACATGCACAACCTCGGCAAGGAGATGAAGGTCTTTGCCAGCCAGCCTGGCGATGACGAAAAAGAGGTGCCCCTGATCTGGATCAAGGATTGGGACTTCAATTGGCAGGGGCAGTATCTGTTCAAAGAACCGGTGCACCTGCCCAAGGGCTCGATCATCAAAGCGCATGCGATTTATGACAACTCGGAAAAGAATCCCAAAAACCCCAACAATCCTCCGAAGACGGTGCAATGGGGCGAGCAAACCACCGACGAGATGTTGCTGTGCGGGGTGCAGGTGATTACCGAAAAGCCGGCCGACTTGCGGCTCATCGCTGCCATGCCCGGCAACGAGCTTGGTTCGGGACTGGATGGCGGCATTCCAGGTCAGTATCTGACGAATCGCCAAACGGCCTTGAAGAAGGCCAGCACGAAGGCGCCCGCCGCCGATGGTGAACGGCCCGCTGACGCTGCCGCGGCCCGCAACAAGAAAAACGATCCGTTCCCGGAAGGGGGCGTCGAGATTCCCGAAGAGAACAAGAAGATGCTGTCCCGCTTCGATACCGATGAGGACGGCAAGCTGACACGCAAGGAGGTCGCCAAAATGCCTTCGGCCATGCAGAGCTTCGTGCTTAAGAACTTGCTTAAGCAAGGAGGCGGCGGGCGGCGCGGCAAGCGCTAGGTTGACGACCCCATGAAACTCTTGCGCGCTTCGAGCTTATTTTGTGCCCTTGGGATGGCATTAGTCGCTGGCGCGCTGGCCGATGAAATCGATCAGCACTTGGCTGCCATCCGCCGCGCCGGAGCCGAAGGGCGGGGTTCGATCGAGGCGCGTGCGGCGGCCGACGCGCTCGCCGGCGGCTCTGCAAGCGTGTTGCACCGCCTGCTGGAGGCGATGTCCAGCGACAACCCGGTGGCCGCCAATTGGTTGCGCTCGGCATTCGAGCGCGTCGTCGCACGCGAGCTAACAGGCGGGCAAACGCCGCCCAACTTTCCGCTGCAAGATCTCGCCACCTACTTTGCCGACGCCGACCGCCCTGGCCCGTCGCGCCGGCTGGCGCTGTCCGTGTGCGAACGTGTGCAGCCGGGTTTTTCCAAGCGCGAAATAGCCCGGCTGCTCGACGATCCCGAGTTTCGCGAGGATGCCGTCGAGCTGGCTTTGACGGCCGGTAGCAAAGCACTCGAAGGCGGCGATTCCGAAACCGCGCGCGCTGAGTTCGAGTCCGCCTTCGAACATGCGCGCGATAGCGCGCAGGTCGTGCGCGCTTCGAGCAAGCTCGTCAGCTTGGGCGTGCAAGTGGACGTGGCGAGGCACTTGGGCCTGGTGACCGATTGGTGGCTGGTTGGACCCTTCGAGGCGCCGGCCATGAGTGGATTTGCCCGCGCGTTTCCACCGGAATCCGCGATCGATCTTCAAGCACGCTACAACGATCAAGCGCAGCAACCGATTGTCTGGACCCGTCATCGCACGGCCGATCCGCTGGGGTTAGTCAACCTGGCGCAGGCCATCGCGCCCGCCAAGGAAGCGGTCGGCTACGCCTATGCGGAGATCGACTCCCTCCGCACCCAAGCTGGAGAAGTTCGCTGCGGCGCGGATGACAACTGCACAGTGTGGCTGAATGGCGAAAAAGTGTTTGGCCGCGAGCAATGGCTGAATGGAACCCGCTTCGATCGCTTTGTGACGCCAATCACCCTCCGCGAGGGCCGCAATCGCTTGCTGGTCAAAGTGTGCCAGGGTCCGCAACACAAAGACCCGCAGGTGCCCAACAACTGGTCGCTTCAACTCAGGCTGTGCGACCGCAGCGGCCGCGGACTCGAATTCAAGCCAGTCGAGGAGATCGGCAAGTGAACCCCGCGCGCAGGCACATCACCCTTCAGCGAGCCCTTACAAGCTGCGCGCTGTTATTCTCGGTTGCCGCTGCCCAGCTCGCACTCGCCGAAAACTGGCCCGGCTGGCGCGGCCCCGAGCGGAATGGAACCACCACCGACCACGCCCCGCGAACCTGGTCGGCCACCTCGGGTGTGCGCTGGAAAATGCCGCTCCCCGGCTCGGGCATTTCGAATCCAATCGTGTGGAATAAGCACGTCGTCTGCACGAGCTCCGATGGTCCGCGGCAACAGGATCTCCACGTCATTTGTCTCGATCGCGATAACGGACGCGAACGATGGCACGCGCGGCTGTGGGGCACCGCCCCCACGCTGTATCACGAGACCAAGAGCAGCATGGCGAGCCCCTCTCCCGTAACGGATGGTGAATTCGTCTATGCCTTCTTTGGCAGTGGCGATGTGTTTTGCCTCGAGCTCGATAGCGGTCAGTTGGTGTGGCAGCGTTCGCTGGCGAAGGAATACGGACCATTCGAGAATCGATTCGCGGCGTCGAGCTCGCCGCTGTTGCTCGGGGATCAGTTGATCCTTCAATGCGATCACTACGGCCCCTCGTACGTGTTGGCAATCGATGCCCGCACCGGTGCGAACCGCTGGAAGTCTGATCGGCCCGATGTTTGGCTTTCCTGGTCGTCGCCGGTCGCCGCGAGCTTGCCTGGCGGCAGCCTGGAGCTGGTGTTGTGCGGCTCGGAGCGGGTCGATGGCTATGATCCGCGGGATGGCCGCAAGCTGTGGACCGCGCGCGGCCTGTCGCGGGAGTGCATTCCGACGCCGATAACGGCGCATGGAGTGGTGTACGTGACCAGTGGGCCAAACGGCGCCAGCTACGCCCTTCGGCCGGGTGGCCGCGATGACGTCAGCGATTCGCACCTCGTATGGTCGAGCAATCGCGGGAATCCTTTCGTGCCGTCCGCAATTGTGGTGAATGATTATTACTACCTGGTCGACGACCACGGCATTGGTACTTGCTTGAGCGCGAAGACCGGCAAAACGATTTGGAAGAAGCGCCTTGGCGGCGAGTTCACGGCCTCGCCCGTCGCCGCGAATGGGCGCATCTATTTCACGAACGAGGCCGGCTCGACACTCGTCATTCAGGGCGGAAGTTCCAAGTACGAAGAACTCGCGCGCAATTCCATCGACGAGCCGGTGTTCGCTTCCGCCGCGATTGCCGACGGCAAACTGTTCTTGCGCAGCGCAGTGGGGCTGTGGTGCTTCGGCCCCGATGAGCAGGCGAGCCATTCCTCCCGGCAAGAGCATCAGTCTTCACTTGTCAAGTGAAACGCGCCCACGGCGAACGGCGAGTTTCGCGGCGACTTGCATTGCAGATTCAGCTTGTCGACATAGCGCCAGCTCGCGAGCGGCTTGCCCTCCGCCGTTTTTAGTTGCTCGCGCGCCACTTTCAGCGAGCTCCACTCGCCTGGAATTTGTTCCGGCGGAAAGTGCATCGAGTACGTCTGCGCCAGCGGCGTCCAGTCGTATTCCGTCACGCTGATGGTTAGCCCCGCGTCGTCGGTCGAGCCGGCGCATTCGAGCACCAGGGCCTGCGCTGCGTCACGCCGGAACTGCGGATCGCCCACCAGGTGCGATGCGAGATTCACGTGGATCGTGTCGCCGAATAGCGCGGGGTTCACTCGCGCCGACGGATGCTCGCTGTCTTCGCCGAAGTGGACGAAGGGCTTGGGCGAGATCGGGTCGGTGGACGCGGTGGCGTAATACCAGGACTCGGCCGCCGTCCTCGGTTCGACGCCCTGGCCGGCGGTCAAGCTGGGGCGCGCCAGACCGAGCTGCGCCGGGACCACGTGTGCCAGGTTCGTGCTAAACGACCAGCCTGATCGATATTCGACATTGGCAAAGGCGCGCACGTCGTTCCAGGTGTCGACCACGGGCAGCTCGGCGGTGTCGTTTTTAGTTTCCGCCTTGCGCCAGAAACGACTTGGCGGCGGCTTATCCCCAAGCGCGTAAAAAACCTGGGCGCTTTGCACCGGCTCCCCCGTGCTATCGACCCGCGCGCGACAAATGCCATCGTCGCCTAAGCGGATGGACAGGCGCGGCGACTCGGGCAGAGCTCCCTTGCCTTTCAAATGCAGTTCCATCCAGGCCGGCAAATTGGCGCCCTCCGCCAGCGCAATGTGGTGGTTGTGCCGCGGCGTAAATGCCTGCCGGTGGGTCGTGGACAATGCGCCGAGCGTGTCATAGGCCGCATCCATCCAGCCATGAAAATCATTGGTGGCATCCAGAAACAAAATCGGGCAGCGGATGTACGGAGCATGAGCTTCGGAGGACATGGCCCGCTGAAACAAGGCCTGCGCGGGCGTGAGCTCGGGGAAACCGAACCGCTGCCGGCGCCGGTCCAGGTTATAGCCGCAGCCATAGATTGGCGCCGCCGCTTTCACGCGCTGGTCGGAACCGGCCACCATCCAGCAGAGCGTGCCGCCCACGCTAATCCCAAAGATTCCCAAGCGGTCGCGGTCGACTTGGGGATGCTCGGCGAGCAGCGACAACGCTCGCCGCGCCGCCATGGTCCAGTGATACCAACTGGAAGACCGCGGCGTGGGGTCGACCTGGTAGCCACCGTGCGCCTGGGCCATATTGCAATGCGCGAGTTTTCCCCAATCCGTCACTTCCAGCCGATCGGCCCACGGTCCGCAAAAATCGTAACTGGCGGCGACGTACCCGCGCTGGCACCAAAAGCGCACCCAATCGAGCGAGGCGGTTTGTCCGCCACCGTGGATGTGCAGAATGCCCGGCAGCGACCGCTGGCCGCTGGTGGGCGCGCCACGTAGCGCGAACACACGCACCGCAACGCCGTCAGCCACCTCGCTGGTAAAACGAAGCTTCTCCAAGCTGGCCTCGTCTTCGGTCCACGATTTCAGTGATTCGACGTCGAGCGGAAGTCGAGCGGGATCATAGCCGTCCCAGACCTCCACGGGCGTCGCCAGTGCGCCTTGCTCGGCCCATAGCGCCGGGCATGCGAAGATCCAAAGGGCAAAGCCAAGCGCGAGGATTCGCGCAGCGAGCCAGGCTGGATTTCTCATTCGAAGACCACCATGGAGTGCATCTCCAGCTTGGGCACGATTACTTCCAGCGCGCCGTCTTCGGACCGCGCGAGCGGCAACTCGCTGTGCTCGGGTTCGAGCGTTGCCTTACGCACTCCGGCCACCCGGCAGCGGACGCGAATGTCATGCAGCGGAATCACCTCTTCGCGGATCGGCCACGTGCCGCGCAATTCCGATTGGTTCGGAAAGCCCCACTTCTTCTGCAAGTCCTCGGGCAAGGGCGCGAGCTTCTGATAGATCGAGTGGCGGCCATAGGAGCTGTGGTCGTTGAGCAGATGCACGATCGTGCGCTTGTCTTCGACTTGCCGGCGAAAAGTTGTGGACAAGAGCAGCGGACCGTGAACTTCGACCGGGGGCGGCTCGTCATGCGCCGTCCACAGGCAGGCGGCGGCGAGCATCTCGCGCATGTACCCGTCCGGGTAGAAGAACATCGCCTTGTCGATTGCGGCGGACAAATACACCACGCGTCCTTTGCCGAATTCGGACGCGATGATGGCGGGGTGCTCGGCAGGCGAGGGCTGCGGACTGTTCACACGGTAGGTGGCGAGCACTTGCGCGCCCTCCGTGGGCCGGCACTCCACGGCGCTGGCGATGAGCGCCAACGTCCCTTGCCGCGGCGGATCGCTCAGCCCGCCCGCCCAAGCGGTCATCTGCTTGCGTTCGATCTCGGGATGCGAAACCACCGGATGATCGGACTTGATCGTCAGGGACAGGTTGTCCGTCCGCTGGGAGACGACATGGGTTTTTACATGCTCGGCGTGCAGCACATCGGCCAGTGCCGAGTCGGCCCGTTTGGAAAACTGTTCATCGTAAAGCCCCGTCTCGAACGACGCGACGAGCCCGCCTCCTTGCCTCACGAATCGGCGCACCACTTCGGCGGCGCGGTTCGACATGCAGGCGACATTCGGCAGCACCAACACGCGCACCCCGCCCAGGGCCGCGTTCTCGAGGTCGTACTCGGTGAGCACCCGCACCGGCCAATGCTTTTCGAACAAAGCCCGGAAGGCGCCTAATGTGTGCGAGAAGTAGACCGGCAACGCACCTTGGGCATAGAGAGCGCGCGTCTGTTCCGATGCCACGATGCCGATGTAGGGCAACGTCTCCGAAGTGGTCAACCACTTCTCTCGCGCACGCACATTCGCAACATGCTGTTTGAAATACTCCTCGCGCTGCGCCGACTCCACGAACTCGGGATAGACGCCCCACGGAGCGCCCTCCAATCCGCGCAATTGAATTTCGACCGCGGACGACACCCCGGATATGCCGTGCGATTGCGGCTGAATCCACACGCTGCCGCCGCGATCGTGCGTCACGCCCGATACGAACGCGCAGCAGAATTGCTGATAGAGCGCGTCGCCCGGAACATCCCAATACAGCTCAACCGACGGCAGGTCCACGGCATCGGCGTAGGCTGCGGGATACTCGCCCATGTACATGTCGGGGTAGTACCAGGTGCGATTGGCCGAGTAGTTGGCAAAAATCACGGCTGCCGGATTTTCCGCGCGGATCACGCCGCGCATGCGGTCAGCAAGGTCAACAAAATATTGCTCGTGCCAGGCCAGATATTGCCGGGCCACGGGGTCTTTGACCGGATCGAACTTGCTGGGAATCGCCTGCCCGTGGGAGATCGCTCGAAAGGCGGACTGAGTCGCTTCGTCGTACGTATGCAAGTGAACCGGGGCGTATCCGTCGAACCAGAATCCGTCGGCGCCATACGTCTTCACGACATAAGCCAGTTGCGCGCATAGCCAGTCGGCATAGCCACTGCGAATATTCCCAAAATTCTCATCACGCGATCCGTCCGGCTTGACGCGCAACCACTCCGAGTGAGCCGCTCGGAATTCCTTGCTGAAGACGGGCACCTGCACGGGCCCAATGTACAGCACGCTTTTCGCTCCGCCGGCATGGATGGTGTCGACCACTTTGCGCAAGTACGCGTCTGCGCGCTCCGCTTCTTCGCTCGCGTACATCGAGGCCGAAGGGCCCACTCGATCCCAAGTTCCCAGGCAATTCACCGTGATGACGTTGTAGCCGGCCTTGAGAAACTGGCTGACCATCCTCTCGTTGTAGCCGGGCAGATGGCCGACGCGCAGATTGGCGCGTAGCCACGCAGGAATGTCACGCCGCGGCGGACTTTGGATGAGCGTTCGTGGCGGTAGATCCGCGTCCGAGGGGTTCGGAAAGTCCGCGCGTGCAGGCGCCATCGCCGACATGCAAGTTACAGCCATCACCAGGCCGAGAACCCTGGCCGATCGTTGCAGGCAAGTTGGCATTCGCAATTTCCTCGGGAATCTGATCAATGGCGCGCGAGCGATTAGCGGTTTTCCGACTCGATAAACTTTGCGAATCCAGTCGATGCGAAGGTCTCGACTCCATTCGCGCCCGGTTGCACCAGGAAGGCCTCGGCCCCTGGTGTGCCGCGTATCAGCTTAAGTCCCGCCTCGACGCCCAGCACGCAAATAGCTGTATCCAGGCCGTCGGCCGTGATGCAATCGGGCGCGATGACGGTCACGCCCAACGAGTCGGTCGTTCCCAGGCCGGTGCGCGGGTCGACAATGTGCGAGTAGCGTTTTCCCGCGATGTCGACATGCTGAAACGCGTCGCCAGCGGTAGTGATTGCGGCGTTGCGCAACAACACGCGGCGGCTCGGGGTGCCATCGGCCGAGAGCGGCACCGCTTCAATTTCCCAGCCCTGTTTGCCGGGAGGTGGTTCGCCGACGGCGATGTCGCCGCTGGCGTCAACCAAAACGCGGGTCATGCCGCGCGAGCGCAGCAGCTTGATGGTTTCATCGACCGCATACCCCATCGCGATGCCGCCCAGATCGAGCCGCATGTTGGGCTTCAACAGCCGCGCAGCGCGCGCGGCGGGATCGAGCTCGAGATAGCGGTACCCCACAGCCGCCTTCGCTTCGGCCAGGCGATCCGCTGCTGGCATCTCGTGCGTGCGCCGCGCGCGTCTCCACAGCCGGATATAAGGACCAACCGTGACGTCGAACGCACCGCCCGTGCGTTCTGCCAGCGCTTGCGACCGCTCAAGAACCGTCCACAGCGGCTCGCTGAGACGGATGGGCTCGACGGTCGGCGAAGCATGGCTTAAGCGGCTAAGTTCGCTCTCGGGGTCATAATCGCTCAGGATGCGGTTGAGCGCCTCGACCCGCTCGAAAGCCGCTCGAATTGCGCGGTTTGCGGTGGTCGCATCGGGTGCATACAATATGATCTTAAATGGCACCCCCATATGCCGTTCGGTTGATTCAAAACGCGTGAGCGGTTCGTCTGCTTGGATTTTTGTTGGCCCGCAAACCCCCAGGCAGCATCCCAATAGCGCCATCCGCCATCCGGCATTCCGCAGCCGGGCAGTTGCCCGATCGCTCGATTCGTTTTTTCCAAGTGCGAGCATGTCCGAGGACACTCTATGCCTGAGCGTGTGAGTTTCGAATCCGCCGCTGGGAAACCGTTGAGCGCTCATCGCGCGCGCGCCAATCGTCCTAGCCTAGCTAGCCGCTGGTTGCGGATGCAAACGGGCGCTTGGTGGGCATGCCTGGTTTGTCTGGCGGTATTTGCCGGACACGGCTGGGCGGCTGATGCGCCCCCCACGTCGCCGGACCAGGTAACGAACGCCACCGCCAAAACCGAAGACGAGATGCGGCCTTACACCGACGTAATCGCCAACGGAGACGTCACGTTCACGATGCTGCCCATCCGGGGTGGCAAGTACCTGATGGGCAGCCCGGCGGGAGAATCCGGACGCAACGAGGACGAGGGCCCGCAACACGAAGTGCAGATTGAGCCGTTTTGGATGGGCAAGTGCGAGGTGACGTGGGACGAGTACGAAGTGTGGATGTTCAGCCTCGACATTCAACGTCGCGAGTTGAACAAGGTCGCCGCCACCGATAGTGAAACGCGCGCGGACGCGGTGACGCGTCCCACCAAGCCCTACACCGACATGACCTTTGGGATGGGCAAGGAAGGCTATCCGGCCATTTGCATGACGCAGCTTGCCGCCAGAACCTATTGCAAGTGGCTCAGCGCCAAGACGGGCCGCTATTACCGCCTGCCCACCGAGGCCGAATGGGAATACGCAGCTCGGGCGGGCAGCAAGACGGCGTACTCATTCGGGGACGACGCGGCCGAATTGGCTGAGTATGCCTGGTACTTCGATGACGCGGAAGACAAGTACCACAAGGTCGGCACCAAGAAGCCAAATCCGTGGGGACTGCATGACATGCACGGCAATGTGGCGGAATGGACGCTGGACCAGTATATTCCCGACTACTACCAGCAGTTCGCCGGCAAGCTGACGAGGGAGCCGCTCGCCGTCACCACCAAACTCTATCCGCAAGCGGTGCGTGGTGGCTCGTGGGACGACGATCCGCAGGCCCTGCGCAGCGCCGCGCGGCGCGGATCGAACAAGGACTGGAAGCAACAGGATCCACAACTACCGCAAAGCATCTGGTACTTTACCGATGCGCTGTTTTTGGGATTTCGCGTGGTGCGGCCCTTGGTCGAACCCAGCGAAGCCGAGAAAGCCAAGATTTGGGATGCGGGCGTCAACCAGTGACGACGCCTGGCCAACAACAACATTCGCCTCGTGGAGAATCGATCATGAACGATCGTCCGCTGTCTGTCCCCGCCGATTCATTGCCGGCTTCGCGGCGTGAGTTTCTCAAGAATTCGACGGCCGCGGCTGTCGGCGGCGCGCTGCTTGGCAATTTGGCGCTGGCGCGCAGCGCCCATGCGGCGGGCGACGAGACCATCAAGATCGCTTTGATCGGCTGCGGTGGCCGCGGCAGCGGCGCCGCCAAGCAGGCGCTCAGCACGCAGGGACCGGTCAAGCTCATCGCCATGGCCGATGTTTTCCAGGATCGGCTCGACAGCAGCTACAAGGAGCTCATGTCGCAAGAGCAGGTGAAGGCGCGAATCGATGTCCCCGAAGAGCGCCGCTTCACGGGCTTCGATGCTTACCAAAAGGCGCTCGACGCCGGCCCTGACCTCGTGATTCTCGCGACACCGCCGGGTTTTCGACCGCTGCACTTCGAGGCGGCCGTGAAAGCCGGCAAGCACGTGTTCATGGAAAAGCCGGTCGCCACGGATGCCCCGGGCGTGCGGCGGGTGCTGGCGGCGGCAGAAGAATCGGTGAAAAGGCGTTTAGCCGTGGGCGTTGGTTTGCAGCGGCGGCATGAAATTAAGTATCTGGAAACGATCAAGCGTCTGCAGGACGGAGCGATTGGCGACATCGTTTCCACGCGCGTGTATTGGAATGGCTCCACGCCGTGGGTCCACACGCGCGAGGAGCTCGAGCGCAAGTACGGCCGCAAATTGAGCGAAATGGAATACCAGCTTCGCAACTGGTACTACTTTACGTGGATCTGCGGCGACCACATCGTCGAGCAGCACATTCATAACATGGACGTCGGCAACTGGCTCAAGGGCGGCTATCCGGTCCGCGCCAGCGGCATGGGCGGCTGCCAGGTGCGCAAAGGCAAGGACTATGGCGAAACGTTTGACCATCATGCCGTCGAGTTCGAGTATGCCGACGGCTCGCGCATGTTCAGCCAGTGCCGCCACATCCCGAACTGCTGGAACAGCGTGTCGGAACAAGCGCAGGGCACCAAGGGCACGGCCACCATCAGCGACGCCTCCATTCGTCCCAGCGGCGGCGATGCCTGGCGCTATCGCGGCCCACGCCCAGATCCCTACCAGGTCGAGCACGATGATCTATTCGCCAGCATTCGCGCCGGCAATCCGATCAACGAGGCCGAGGCAGGAGCCAAGAGCAGCATGACCGCCATTCTCGGACGCATGTGCACCTACTCGGGCAAGGTGATCACCTGGGATGAGGCAATCGCCTCAAACCTGAACCTCGCGCCGGATGAATTCTCGATGCAGGCCACCCCGAAGTCGCTCCCCGACGCGAACGGCCTGTACCAGCTTGCCGTGCCCGGGCTCACTCACGTGGTGTAGTCACAACCCACTCACAATCCACGACACGCGGCGCAACAAAAAACGGACGGCGCGGCCCGCGGCCCACCTGCTGAATTCCCCCCATGGCCGATAGCGACGCGAGCTCCCGCGCCTCCGATAGCGATTTGCCGCCACAGGGCGAGTTGGTGCGCGGCATCGGCCTGGTTCAAGCCACGTCGCTGAACGTCGCCAACATGGTGGGCGTGGGCCCATTCATCACGATCCCCTTGTTCGTGGCGGCAATGGGAGGCCCTCAAGCGCTCGTCGGCTGGATCGTGGCGGCCGTGCTCGTGCTGTGCGACGGCCTGGTGTGGAGCGAGCTTGGCGCCGCGCTGCCGGGCAGCGGCGGCACGTATCATTTCCTGCGCGAGATCTATGGCCGTTACTCGCTCGGGCGACTGATTGCGTTTCTGTTCATTTGGCAGTTCTTGATTAGTGGCACGCTGGAGCTTGCTTCCGGCTATATCGGCGGAGCGGACTACCTGGCCTACGCTTTCCAAGGCTTGCCGAGCACGCTTGCCGATTGGGGAGTTTCCAAGCCGCTAAACGCTTGCGCGGCCGTGGCGGCGCTGGTCGTGGCCATCGCGCTGTGCCGAAACATCCGTTCGCTGGCGTGGGTGGCCGTGCTCCTGTGCGCCGGCACGCTCGTTACGCTCCTGACGGTGATCATCGCCGGCCTTAGCAATTTTCATCCTGAATATATTGAGTTTCCGCCTGACGCGTTTCGGTTCGACCAGGCCTTTGCAAAAGGGCTCGGCGGCGCGATGCTGATCGCCGTCTATGACTACTTCGGCTACTACAACGTGTGCCATCTGGGCGACGAGGTCATTCGACCCGAGAAAACGATTCCGCGCGCTGTCATCTTGTCCGTGCTGATCGTGGCGGTTCTGTATCTGACGATGAACCTGGCCATCATTGGCGTGGTGCCCTGGCAGCAGGCGATGCAGTCGAAGAACATCGCCGCTGAGTTCATGGAAGTGCTGTTCGGCCGCTCGATTGCCGTCGGATTTACCGCACTCATTTTGTGGACGACCATCGCCTCGACGTTCGTCATGACGCTCGGCTACTCGCGCATCTTGTATGCGGCCGCGAAAAATGGCGACTTCTTCGCCAGCTTCGCCTACGTCCATCCGCGCGGGCGATATCCGCTGGTCGCCATCTTGACGATTGGCATCCTGACGGCGGTGTGCTGTTTCTTTTCGTTGCAGGAAGTGATTGAGGCGGCCGTCGTGGTGCGAATCATCGTGCAGTTCCTGGCGCAGATCATCGGGTTGCATTTGGTGCGCACCACGCGGCCCGACATCGTGCTGCCGTTCCGCATGTGGCTTTATCCCGTTCCCAGCATCCTGGCCGCGGCTGGTTGGCTGTTTGTGCTGGGCGCGAAGCTGGAATATTGGCCGGTCGTGCTAGGTGTGTTTGGCTCAGGAATTGTCATTTACCCGTTGTGGCGGCGCATGGTGGCCGCCGTTGGTTGATAAAGTTGGGCTGCGCCGCGCCGCATGCTACTCTCGCCCCCAAGCGGCCGAATGGTACAATGTTCACGCCATCCTTCCGGCGATGGCTACGACGAGACTGGCCGCGGAGGTCACGGATTATGGCAGGATCACGCTGCGGCGGACCACTACAACGCCGCGAGTTCTTGCGCCTGGGAACTCTGGCCTTGGGCGGCTTGGGTCTCAGCGATCTCCTGGCGGCCCGGGCTGCCTCGAACCAGCCGTCCAGCGACACGACCGTCATCCTGTTCTGGATGTGGGGCGGACCTAGCCAGCTTGAAACGTATGATTGCAAACCCAACGCACCCAGCGAGTATCGCGGCCCCTTGCGTCCCATTAAGACCACGGTGCCAGGCATCGAGATTGCCGAGGTGTTCCCGCTTCAAGCCAAGCTCGCGCACCGCTTTTCGCTGGTGCGCTCCTTGCACCACGGCATGTCGTCGCACAACGACGGCTCGATCGAATTATTGACCGGCAAGACTCCGGCCAAGGAAGATCCGACTTCCACGGCCAAGAGCGATCATCCGGACGTCGGCATGGTCACCAGCCGCATGCGCGGCCCCGACCCAAGCGGGCTGCCGCGCTACGTCGGCATTCCGCGCGTTCCCTTCATGGTGCAGCCGACGTATCTGGGCATGACGCACTCCGGCTTTGCAGCGGGGGATCCTTCGGCGGCGAAATTCCGTCCGCCCAACTTATCGCTCGACGCCGGCTTGAACGGCGAGCGACTGGACGATCGCCGCGGCCTGGTGCGGCAGCTCGATCGATACCGCCGCGCCTTTGACCTGCAGGGCGCCGCCGATGCCACCGACGCATTCCGCCAGCAGGCGTTTCAACTGCTCACCAGCAAGAACGTCGCCGACGCCTTCGCGCTGGAAAGAGAAACGCCGGAGACGCGCGAGCGCTATGGCCGGCATCTGTGGGGGCAAAGCTGTTTGCTGGCGCGACGCCTGGCCGAGGCCGGCACGAGCGTGATCACGATCGATGCCCTGTCGCCCGTGCCCACCAACCCCATTTACTTCAGTTGGGATGATCATTCGAATCCGGCGACGGGCTGGAATCTGGAAGGGGCGATGCGGTGGCGCGCGCCCTTCATGGATCAGGGGCTTTCGGCGCTGATCGAGGACATTTACGCGCGCTCGCTCGACCGCAAAATCATGGTCGTTGCTGTCGGCGAATTCGGACGAACGCCGCGGCTGGCCACTCCCCAGGGCGTGCTCGGCCGCGATCACTGGCCCGCCGCGCAGTCGGCCCTCATCTCGGGCGGCGGACTGCGGATGGGACAGGTTGTCGGCGCGACAACCAGCAAAGCCGAGTATCCCGTCGAGCGGCCCCTCGCGCCGCAAGACCTGCTGGCCACCATCTACCGGCATCTGGGAATCAATCCCAAAGCCACGCTGAACGATTTCAGTGGGCGGCCGGTAGAGGTCCTTTCCTTTGGCGAGCCGATCCGCGAGCTGATTTAAGTCGCGCTCGTCTTTGTAGTGCCATCGCCGCCACGAAATCCGTCGAACACTTTTTGCAGCGCCTCGACCGAAACTGGCTTTACCAGATGCAGATCGAAGCCGGCTTCGCGCGAGCGGCGTTGGTCTTCGAGCTGCCCATAGCCCGTCAATGCGACCAGGTAGGTCCCATTGAACTCGGGCATTTGCCGCAATTGCGTGGCAACTTCGTACCCACTCAGCCCCGGCAGACCGATATCCAGGAGCATCACTTCGGGCCGAAACGATTTGGCCGTTTCAACGGCTTCCAATCCATCGAACGCCAATTGCACGTCGTGCTGCCACATCTTGCGCAACAACAGGCCGAGAATTTGCGCGGCGCCTTGATTGTCGTCGACGACGAGCACCTTGCGCTTTTCGACCGGCGTCGCGCCGGACGGCGCCGAAGTCGTGACGGGTTGCGCATCCATGGCCGGCAATCGCACGATGAAGCGGCTTCCCCGGCCGGCCCCTTCGCTTTCGGCCACAACGCTCCCGCCGTGCAACTCCGCCAGACTCTTCACGAGCGCCAAACCAATTCCCAGTCCCCCGCGCGATCGGTCGAGCGATGAGGCGATTTGCGTGAAGGGCTTGAAAATCTTCTCGAGCATGTTGCGTTCGATCCCGCTGCCCGTATCGGCGATGGTGATGACCGCCTGCGCGCCCTCTCGCACCAGGTTGACGGTCAAGGTGCCGCCGGCGGGGGTAAACTTCACCGCGTTGGCTAACAGGTTGGACACGATTTGCGAGATCCGCACCGAGTCGCCATCGACCCACACGATGGAGGAGGGGAGCTGGACTACGAGCTCCTGCTGGCTTGAGTCGACCGTGCTTTTCACCTCGTCGATCACGTGGCCAATAAGCTGCCGAAGCTCGACTGGAGCTCTGCGTAACTGAACTTTGCCTTGCATGACGCGCGAGACATCGAGCAGGTCGTCCACGAGCCGCACGATATGCTCCACCTGGCGGGCCAATATGCCGCGCGCAAACGCCATGGTTTCCGGCTCGGAATCCGGAGTCAGCAATTCGACCGCGGTGCGAATGGGCGCCAACGGGTTGCGCAGTTCGTGCGCCAGCATGGCCAAGAATTCGTCCTTGCGCCGATCGGCTTCGCGCAGCTCTTGATTGAGCCGGGCATTTTCGAGCGCCACGGCCGCCAATTGCGCGAGCTGCAGCAGGATCGACCGGTCATCGGGCGTAAACGTGCCTTCCGATTTATTCTGCAGTTGGATATATCCCAGCCGCTTATCGCCGCGGCCAGGCAGTTCGGCCACCAGGCCCGCCTCGGGCATAGGTTCGCGGTCTTGTTGCAAATGGACCTCTGCCTGCTCCGCGCCGATGATCCGCTTTGCCTCGGCATGAACCATTTCCAGAACGTTTTCGGGCAGACTCGCGGAGTTTAGCGCCAGCGACGCGCCGGCCAGTTCTTGCAAGCGTCGCGAACGGACGGATTCGCGCACCAGCAGCGACGCGATGGCTTGTTCCGAGCGATCGCGGTCGATTCCCAGCGCCACCTCGGTCGCGACGGCGCGCAGCGCTTCGGTGACGTAATCTGGCAGGGGACGGCAGTCGAAAAGCGCCAGCGCCCCCAATGCCTGCTCGCCGACCGAGAGAGGGCAAACGAGCACGGTCGAAGCTCGTTTGTCCGCCCGACACCTGTCCAGCTCGGCCCAATCATCCCGTTCCTGTAGAGTGCGAGGTTCGTGGCTTAAGGTGATTCGACCAATCAGCGAGCTGTTCAGGTCCAGCCCTTCGAGCTCGTCCTGGATCTCTTCGATAGGACCCTCAAGTGCTTGCAGTTCGAGCCGGCCAGCCTGGGAGCCTACCTTCCAAATGGCTGCCGATCCACAGCCCACATGCTCGACCATGGCGCTGGCACATTGCGCGAGTGCTTCTCGCATGCTGTTGGATTGCGTCAGCGCAAGGCCGATGTCGGCCGAAAGCGCAAGCAGCCGCATTCTTTCTCGGAGAGACTCCTCTCGCTGGCGTCGATCACTGACATCGCGAAACACGAGGACCGCTCCGGCCACCTGGCCCGCGGAGTTTCGAATCGGAGCGGCGCTGTCGTCGATCGGGCATTCCGTGCCGTCGCGCGACATCAGCATGGCGTGGTTGGCCAGGTTGACCACCACTTCTTCGCGCAAGGCGCGTGCGGCGGGATTCGGGAGAGCGGCGCGCGTTTCCTCGTTGTAGGTCCTGAACACTTCGTCCAGTGGCGTTCCCGTTGCCTCGGCCAGGCTCCAGCCAGTCAGTTGCTGAGCCACTCCATTTAAAAAGGTGACTCGACCCTGCGCATCGGTCGCAATCACCGCGTCGCCGATGCTGGCCAGCGTGGCTTGCAGCAATTCTCGCTGGTCGCGTATGGCCTCGGCCGCTGTTTTTTCTGCATCCAGATAGCGGCGCAGCAAGTACATCAAGGCGCTCACGGCCGCCAGGCCCAGCACGGCGGACACAAGGATGCCCAGCACAGCCTCCCGGTAACTTTCGTAATTTAGCGCCTCGCGGTCCTTGAGCAACTCCCGCTCATGAAGTTCCATTTCATCGACGGCCTGGCGCACTTGCCGCATGTAGGTTTGGCCTTCGCCGGTGAGGATCAATTGCCGCGCCGCGTCCAAGCCTTGCTTGCGGCGGACGTCTAGGCTTTTTTCCAAGGCGGTAAATCGAGACTCGACCGCCTGGCTCAAACGGGTCAAGCGCTTTTGCTGATCGAGATTATCGCTGGTCAATTCCCGTAAGCGGCCGAGATCTTCGCGCGCCTCCTCGTGCGCGTTCCGATAGGGGGCCAGATACGATTCCTCGCCGGTAATCAGAAATCCACGCTGGCCGGACTCCGCCCCACGTACCGTCGCGTAAAGCTGCGACAGCTCGTCGAGGACCCGGTGAGTGTACGTGACCAGGTTGGCATCCGCGCGCATCTGCGTGATATTGCGATACGCCAGACTGGCGGTGGCCACCAGCACCGCGACCAGCAGTCCCACGCCAATCAACAGTTCGAGTTGGCGTCGTGAGTTCATGCGATGCGCAATCTGCTTACGAAACCGGCCTCGGGCCAAACGTCTCGATCGATGTGAATTGCGGCGGGAATTCTACGTGGGAACCCGCGCCAGGCGCGCCAGCGGCCAATCGCAAACCTGTATTCTACCAGTTCAGGCGACGGTTATCGATTCTGGGCAAACAGGTCCCGCGGCTTACCGGGGGAGACAGAGCTACAGGAACACACGCCCTTCGATCAAGTCGGCGATCTGGCCGGCGTCGACCAGCTTGCAACCGCTGCGCCCGGCCAGCTCTTGCGCGCCCGCGGTGAAGCGGGCGTTCGTGACCACCGCCGACGCCTGGCAACCGAGCTGGGTCGCGGCAGCCTGCGCCCGGTTGACGGCCGACGCCTCGACGGCGGTGCCGGGATCGCCATGCAGGATCACGGCGATCTGCTTTGCGTCGCGTGACGCAACGAGATCGGCGGCGGAAGCTCCGCTGGCCTCGCCGCGCCGCACCGCATAATGGTGCTCCTCCAATACCAGGCTGACAAAGTTCGCGAACGCTCGGCCGCTCATCTCTTGCCACTGACAAGTCCGCAGCCAATGCAGTCGACTTTCGAGCGCCGTCTTGATCCGTGCCTGTTCTTGCTCGGCGGCCAGGATGTCAGCTCGCTCGGCGGCATCGCGTTGCGTTCGCTCCTGCCATTCGGCGCGCGCTAATCGCAAACGATCGGTTGCCAAGGGAATCGTGGCGGCCAGCTCGGCGTCAGCCGGATAAAAGGAGATGAACGTGTACAGCGTGGCTGCCAGCACCAGTCCAAAGGAAATCAACAGCACGTAGGCCAACGCCGAGGGAGAAAACGGACTGGCCAGCACGATCAGCACGGCGGGCACGGCCGTCATGAAAATAAGCATGCCGCCATAGCGGCCAAAACTGTGGTCCAAGGATTCGCGCGTGGACTGAAAGAATTCGAGCAGCCACAATCGGCGCGTGGCCTGACGTTCGCGCCGCCTGGCCCGATCGAGCTCGATGCGACTGGCGACGTTGGCTTCGAGCAACCGCGCCAAGCTGAGCGTCAAGCGTTCCAGTTCGTCGTAGCTGACTTCACCAGCCACCGGCGCAACGACCGCGCACACGCGTCCGGCCGGAGCAGCTCCGCTGGCCCCTGGCACTTCAAAGACTTTGTCGCAGGAGGGACACTTGGCCGTGAGTCCCCCGCAACCCTCCGGAAGGACCAGTAGCGTCTGACAGTGTGGGCAGGCCGAGTCCAGCGACATAACGACCAGGTGCGGCTAAGCACGCGGGCTGATTGATCTAGTTGAGCAGCCGATGAATTCTAGAAAAGCTCGACGTCAGGTCCATGCAGATCGAATGTCGGTTAATCATTGCCGCAAGCCAGGTTTGCCGAACTATGCTCGGCGGGCTACGATGCGCGCGAATTTGACGCGCCGCAGGCGCAGCCCCATTCATCTTCATAAGGGACGCATCCGTGGCATGGCTGATTTTGATCCTGGCGGGCATCTTCGAGGTGGGCTGGGCCGTCTCGCTCAAGGCTAGCGATGGTTTTTCTCGGCTTTGGCCCTCGGCTGCCACGGCTTTTTTCATGCTGATTAGCGTGGTTTTGCTGGGCATTTCCCTAGAGCGGTTGCCGCTAGGAACGGCCTACGCCGTGTGGACCGGCATCGGCGCCATCGGGACCGCGGTGCTCGGTATCCTGCTATTTGGCGAAGCGGTGACACCCACGCGGCTGATCTCGATCGGTCTCATCGTGGCGGGGATCGCTGGCCTGCGACTGAGCGCGACTCGGGATGTTGAGCCTGGTGGAGAGGTCCAGCAGGTCCAGACGAGCGATTAATCGCGCCTCACTCCGCCGATTCGACGACTTCGTTGCCCTTGCGCGTCGAGACAGCGCGCCACACATTCAGCTCGATGTCGTCCAGCACGAACCGCACGGAGCCGTCGGCCATGGCGACATTCACGCCGCCGGGATGCAAGCTGCGCGCCGCGCGCCAGCCATACGCGGAGTACAACACCGGCTTGGCTGGAGGCGGCGCGGGATCGACCGTCACCGACGTTATACAATCGCAGGTCGTCGAGTTCGGCGGGTAGTAGTGGTTGTACAGCGAGCAGCGGTATTCGCCACTACACCAGGCAAATCCTCGCGGGTCGTTGCCGCTGCCCGTCGACGAATTGAAGAGAACGCTCTTGGCGCACTTCGCATCCGTCAGGTCGGGCGTGCTCGAAAACCCGATGACGAATTTGTAACGGCGCTCCGCATCGTCCGCGCTTGACGAGGTCGAAGCGAGGCCGCTGCTGTCGATGCCCAGCGGGCTTTCTGAAGCCACGACGGTGTGCGACGTTCCGTCGGTAATCTCGGCGATCCTCGTTCGTGAGTTGACGTAGAAGATTCCGTCGGTGTCGAACGGCGTGCCGCCGCCTGCTCCGCTGCCGGCGCAAACCGAGTAGTTCGTCGGTCCGGTCTCCGGCTTCACAAGCTGCGCGTTGTCGCTGGGGCAAAGAAAGAGGGGCACCATCTGCGCCATGCCCGTTCGGTTGGGCATAGAGAGCGGGTAGCCGGCTCCGGGCATGTACATGGGCAACGAAAGGTCGAGCAGGTCGTGCAGGCCAGCCTCTTCCACGTAAGGGAGCAACTGCGCGAGGGCCGACCAGCGATAGAACGTATAGGGATGCGTGGGATCGGGCGGATACCGCTGCGACACCTGCGCAGAGGGAAAATGCTTCGTCGCAGACTCGTGGTTCGCCAGCGCGGTGCCCAGTTGCTTCAGATTGTTCTGGCACTGGGCGCGCCGCGCCGATTCACGCGCACTTTGAATCGCGGGCAGCAGGATGGCGACCATCAGTCCAACGATCGCGATCACGACGAGCAATTCCACCAAGGTCATTGCTCGTCGTCGCATGATGCGCCCCGCTTTACCGCTCTCGTAAAACGCAACCGGCTCATCTGCCACGCGCGTTATCCGGTCAGACACCATAGCCTGAATTCGATTGCAACAATATTAACTTATCGAACCCTCTGGCATCAGGGTCGCCGGTGATCGAAGTGCCCACAAAACTCGCCGGCTGGATAGCGATAAAGCCGTGGACGGGATCGGGATAGGTGTCAATTTTATCGCGTGAAAAGCGACACTAGCGCGAACCAACCCGCCGCCGAGCGACAAGCAACAGAGTCGCCACGGCACACGCGGCCAGAACGCAGGAGGAAGGTTCGGGAACGGCAATGAAGGCAGTGGCTTCGGTGAAGCCCGAGCCGGACGCCGCGAACACGCCCAGGAAGGCGCCAGTTTTCGAATAGCGGCTGATGTTGCCGGCGCCGGCAGCGACACCAAGAATGCCTACGAGCAACTCGTTGCCATCCGGCGCCGTGAGCACTTGTTGCGGAAATGCCAATCCGCCGACGTTGAAACTGGCATCCACGGCTCCGGTCGTGGCGTTGAATTTTTGCACCTGCCCCGTGAACAAACTGGTGACGTACAAATCGTTGCCATCAACCAAGAGGCCGGCGGCGCCTTGCAGAGTGGCGCTCGGCCCGACGAAATCGGCCATTGCCGTGAGCGCGGTGTCCGACTTCGCGACCGTTCCGCCATCGAAACCCCCGGCCAGCAGTGCGCCACTGGGCGCGTAATCCAGCCCACTGAACCCAGTGCTGGTGCCACCGCTGATATTCGCCCCTGCATTGCCGCCGCTCAGATTTAACTTGGTAATCCCCGAGCCGCCCAGGTTGGCAACGTAGAGCACGGAACCGTCGCTGCTAAATTTCATCGAGTTGGGAAACTGCAGGCCGTTTGCCGCCGTGGCAAACACCGTCGCGTTCGTGGCCGTGCCGTTCGCGTAGTCATAGTCGTAGCGAACGACAACGTTGTTCTGCGAGCTCGCCACGTATAGCTTCGAGTGGTCGGGCGAAACAACCAACCCATCGGGTTGATTCAAGTTCGTTGAATCCGTGAGCAGCGTTCCCAAGAAGCTGCCGTTAGTGCCGTAGCGGTAGACGGAATTCGTGAGGCGGTCGACGACGAGCAGCTCTTCAGCGACCAGCGATTGGACTTGGGCAAGGCTGGCGATGACGACGGTCACCAGCAGCAACGAGCGACGTACGGTTAGATTCAACATTGCAAAAGGTTCTTCAGTGCTAGTTAATCGAGTTATAGTTACACGGGCTGGGGGTGCGGCGCCCTGGCATTGGCCCACTCAAACGAACCCGCCAATCCGCGACAGGCGTTCAAATCGCTCGATGGCGGATTGCCGCCTGGTCGTTGTAGCGACCACAACGAGAGTGGCCGCCAGTGGCAGGGCAGAAACAAACTCAGAACGTCAGACCCGAGACAGGGAGCGACGGTCTAGGTTGCGTGCATTAGCGCCACGAAGAGAAGCGGCCGCCTGTGCTGCCGCTAAGTGTTGGAAGGATTATGTGCGGTCTTGGCCCGTTGGATGCATCAGATTTAAGCTGGCAGCAGCCGCGAATGCAAGCCATTTCCCGAAGTTGCCGCCCAATTCTGCTACTTTTTGAGCCTTTTTGACACAAACAGACCGTGCGGATTGCCATGCACGGCTAGTGCGTCGCGAAGTACTCGTCAGAGCTCAGTAGTGTCTGGGCCAGGCTGCGCGCCGTGGCCGGAGAGTTCTTGAGCTTGTCCACGTAAAAGGCCAGGCCTGTCGTGTCGGCGTGACGCCCCAAGTATTGGCTATAAAGCTGGTCGACCACCTTGTTATAGCGCTCGTTCGACGACAGGAAGCTCGCAATCGCTTCGGACCGGGTTTGACCGTTGGAGAGCGAGTCCAGGTGACTCGCGCGCCCGGCTGGATCGGCCGAGCGTGAAAGCACGTCCTGGTACAGGGCGTCAACAAAGTTCTGGTTTGAGTTGTGCAAGGCCGTATACTCGGCGGAGAGCATGAAGCTCGTGGCGACCGAGTCCTCGCTGGCTCCGTTTTGCAAAACGTCGATCCAGTGATCGCGTCCGCCCGGGTCGGCATTGCGATGCAAATAGGTCTGGTAGAACGAATCCACCACGCGGCCCAGGTACTCCCGCGAGCTCGAGATGGTTTGCACGATCGAGTCGCGCGTCGCGCCGGCGTTCAACCGCTCCGTGTAATAGTTCAACCCACTTAGGTCGGCGGCTCGCCCGAGCAGGTCGTGATAGAGCGATGCGACGAAAACTTGATTGTGCGCCGCGAAACTAAGCACGGGCGAAGATCCGCCTGCTGGAGCACTGTTGCTTGATCCCGTCGTGACGGCCGGCGTGGCTGTCACCGGCGGATCGAAGTTGCCCACCAGCGGCAAGGCCGTCGGGTCTCCCAGGTGGAAGACCAGGTCATTGCCAAGCGTTAGCGGGCTGAAGGGATGGATGAGCGTGTTGGTCGACCCGGTCACGCGCTTGGCGTGCGACAGGTCGTTCGAAATGATGAATCGCCACTCAGCCGTTCCCTGGTCCGTGCCCGAGTTCGGAACCCAGATGCCAATATCGGTAATGCCGTCGCCGTCCATGTCGGCCGCCACGGGACGGTCTTTCACTCCGGGCGACCCGAAGTTGACGAGCTGCTGCACGCCATTGCCGAAACCGTCATTGCCGAAGTTGAAGAAAAACTGGTCGTTTTGGAAGGTGCCAAGATCGGTAATCCCGTCGCCGTCGAAATCGCCCGCGATCGGATAGCCGCGCAGGCCCGCGTCGAAGGTTGCGACCACGCTTCCTAAATCGTTCGATAAGATTCGCCAGGTTACGCCGTCGAACAGCGCGATCTCGTCACCGTTGGCGAGGTTTCCATCGAAGTTGCCGGCCACCGCGAGGGCGTTCACCTGCGCAGGACTGACGATCGATTCGCCGGGGTCGAGCCCGCCATTGCCGTTTCGATCGATTAGAAATCGCCAGGTGCCATTGACCCGGCCATAGGCCGCCAGCACATCGAAGCCCGGCAGTGTCGGCGCGAGCTTTCCGGCAAATCGCTGATCGCTGGTCTCGCCAAACAAGAACTGCATGTCGCGATTGACGGCATCGGGGTTCGCCAGATCGAACAAGCCGTTTCCGTTCATGTCGGCAACGACCGTCAGTCCGGCGTAGTAAGCCATCTCGGGACGCGAGTCGACAGTGAATCGCTCTTGGAACGGCCCGCCTGAGATGCCATTGCCGCTCGGAAGCGAAAACGGGCTTTGCGGCTCGCTCGAGTTGCTCTCGCCATCCTCGCGGTTGCCGGGCGGATCAGTCAGCGAATCGAGAATCGTCAGCGTATAACGATCGTCGGGCAACGGTTTAGCAAATTGAAGCACCACGGTGGCGGTGGCTATCTCGCCCGCGGCCACGGGGTTGTTCGTAACGATCACGTTCGAGATCGGGATGCGGCCCACGCTATCGCCGACCAGCACATACAGGCCGGGCTGGCTCGCGACCGCCGCGTCCAACGCCGGATAGACATCGCCGGGCTGGCGCACGAGCAGCGTGGGTGTCAACGGATCGCGCAGATGGACGGTCAGGCTCGTTATGAGTGGCGTAGGACTCGTCAGGCCGGCGCCTTTTTGCGTCGAAAGATCGTACAGCGACTCGTCCGCCGGCGTTGACGGATCATCCGTAATGTGGACTGCGCCAACTCCGCCGGGGCCATCGGGATCGAAAACCTGCGGTCCGAGCAAGTCGACTTCGGTGATGTTCAGGTCGTAAACGTTGATGGCATTGCCCACCCCGCGAACGCGCAGGAAGTAGCTCGTGTTGGCGGCCATGCTGATCATCAGCGATTTGTTGTCGTCCGTATTGTTAAGCGAGTCGATGAGTGCGCCGCTGGCGCTGCGGACCTCGATCTGCAGATTGCCATTACCTGGCAATCCCTGTCGTCCGCTGGGAAGCGTCGGAATCTGCTGGAAAAGAGTTTCGAAGCGATACGTTCCGATCTTGGGCGGGCGGAATTCGTACCAGTCTTCGTCTCCTGGAAGTGGATCGAAGGGTTGCGGCAAATCGACCGGACCCGGATCGATGTTCAAATCGCGAATAAAGGTCGGAGCGCCGCCCAGCGGCGTGGCGACCAGGCGCGACGGATTGGACTCCAGTTGGTCGGCGTGAAACACCACGAGCTGACCATTGGGCGTTCCGGATCCGTCGTTGCCGGTGCGTCCCGTGACCGGATCCAGGGGTGTAATGTCGACGAACTCGATGCCTTCGTAATCGACCGGCTGGAAGGGCCCGACTCGAATGGAGCCGCTGTGTCCGTCGGCGGCTTGTCGGTGCACGACCAGATCGCCCTGGCCATCGTCGCGCACGTTCAGCCGATCACTGCCATTGGGGCCGCCGCCAATGACGCGAAACGCCAGGCTTCCCTTATCGACGTCCGGCGGGCCGGGCATCACCAAGGAATCGGAAACGCTGATCGCGATCAAATCGTCGCCATCGCCGGCTTCCACGCGCACGATTTCGAGCGTCCGGCCGACGTCATTGGTGCTGGTCTGCGTGGATCCGCCGGCCAGGCTCCGGCTGACGACCATCGTCGTGATGGCCGTTTGATTGAGCGTCAGGACATCGTTTCCGCTGCTGCCGTTGACCAGCAGCGTGTCGACACCCGCATCTCCCTCGTAGCTGTCGTTTCCAGGGGTGTAGACGAACAAGTCGTCGCCCGGCCCGCCGATATATTGGTCGATGGCCGCGCCCGACCCGCCGGCGAGCGTGTCGTTTCCGTCTCCGCCATCTAGCGTGAACGGAGTATTCAGCGTTACCGCGCTGGCGTCCAGGTGGTCGTTTCCGGCGTTTCCGAATAAACGGACGCGCTGGAAGCCGGCCGGCGTGCCATCCGGGACAGGCACGCTAATGGCCGTCATTTGATCGTCCCCATCATTCCCGTTGATGGTAATCGTCTGCAACGACGTTGGGGGCGCATTGGTCGCCGTTGCATAGTTCAGAACGACGTCATCGTTGCCGGCCCCGGCATCAATCGTCAGCGCGTCCTGGTTTGCGAACTCGATGGGTTCAAACTCGTCAACGGTGACGCGGCCGCTGTTGGCAAGAATTTCGCCGGCTGAAAAGTGAATGACGTTGGCTCTCTGCAACAAGCTGGCCAGCCCGGGGACGCTCGAAATGTTGAAGTCGGCGTTCGGGAGGGCAACCAGGATGGGCTCG
>DATJEN010000153.1:0-2146 GCA_035496575.1 Pirellulales bacterium | reverse complement strand
ACCCCTGTCAGGCTGACCAGAACCAGCGCAAACGACGCAAGCGTCGTCCGAAAAATATACCTGTCGATAGACCCCATCGCCACCGCACGATCCCGCCCTGCGACCAGTCACGACCAATCCCGAATCCGGGACCCCCAACGGTCGCACAGCCAATTCACGCAGCCTGCCACTTTCTCACTAGCATCCCTTTGATCCGTCAACAAAATGGCTGCGACATGGCACCCTCGGAACAAGGTTAAGAATTCGTGCTATGTGGCCACCGCGCCACGCGGACGCTTGGCAGCGTGGTGGCCGACAGGCCATAGTGCGTGACTAGGCTCCTGAGGGCGCGAAATGGCGCCCGACAGAGCATTCCGGGCACCGTGCGCGAGTTTCCGACCAGCGACAGCCCCTGATTGGAGGATTTGCTATGCCCGACGCCATCACGGTGGGTTTCGTTCCTTTTTCCACCGCCCGGCGCGGCATTCTGGTGGTTTTTTGCGACGATGCGCTGAAATTTGGTCCGGCCACCAGCAAGATACTGGGCCGCGTCGCCGGGCTTGCCGGTCGGGCCGCGGCGACCAACCAGTTCAAGGGAAAAAGCTGTTCAACTCTCGATATTCTGGCGCCGGAGGGTCTGAAGGCCTCGCGCCTGATTGTTGTGGGAGCCGGCAAGCTTTCGGCCCTCAAGGATCAGGATTTTCTCAAGCTCGGCGGCACGGCCGCGGGCAAACTCGGCGCCAGCAAGGAGCCGGTGACCATCGTCGCCGAATTGCCGAGCGGGCCCATGGAGCCGGATCAGGCGGCCGCCCTGGCCGCGGGCGTGCGCCTGCGGGCCTATCGATTTGATCGTTACAAAACCAAGAAGAAGGACGGCGAGGACACTGCCTTGCGTGGCGAAATTTCGCTCGCCGTTGGTGACGTGGGTGCCGCGCGCAAGGCTTTCGCTGTTCGCGCACACGTCGTCGACGGCGTCATCATCGCGCGCGAACTCGTGAACGAGCCTCCCAACGTACTCTATCCCGAGGAATTCGCCCGGCGGGCCAGTCGGCTGCGGAAGCTCGGCATCGAGGTCGAGATTCTTGACGCGAAGGCGATGAATAAACTCGGGATGGGCGCGTTGCTCGGTGTTGCGCAGGGCTCGGCACGGCCCGGCCGCACCGTGATCATGCGGTGGAACGGCAGCAAGCGCGGTGATCAGCCCGTCGCCTTTGTGGGAAAGGGCGTGTGTTTCGATACCGGGGGCATTTCGATCAAGTCGGCGGGCAGCATGGAGGACATGAAAGGCGACATGGGCGGCGCGGCTTGCGTGGTTGGGCTGATGCACGCGCTGGCTGCCCGCAAGGCTAAGGTCAACGCAGTGGGTGCGATTGGACTGGTCGAGAACATGCCCGACGGCAATGCACAGCGTCCCGGCGATATCGTGACCTCGATGTCGGGACAAACCATCGAAATCATCAATACCGACGCCGAAGGCCGGCTGGTTCTTGCCGATGTGCTCTGGTACGTGGCAAAGAAGTTCAAGCCGAAGTTCATGGTCGATCTGGCAACCCTCACCGGCGCGATCATGGTAGCGCTCGGCACCGAATATGCCGGACTTTTCTCCAACAACGACGAGCTAGCCGGACGTCTGACCGAGGCCGGGCTTGCAACGGGGGAGCGGGTCTGGCGCATGCCACTCGGTCCCGAATACGACAAGCAGATCGACTCGCAGTTCGCCGATATGAAAAACACCGGCGTCCGTCACGGCGGCTCGATCACCGCGGCCCAGTTTCTGCAGCGGTTCGTTGACGGGACGCCCTGGGCGCACCTCGATATCGCCGGGACCGCGATGGGCGCGCCGAAGACGGAAATCAATCAAAGCTGGAGTTCAGGCTATGGCGTTCGCCTGCTCGACCGGCTGGTGGCGGAGCATTACGAAGCGAAGCGATGACGGAAGTCCTGTTTTACCATCTGCAAAACATGACGCTCGAAAGCGTTTTGCCGCCCTTGCTCGAAAAATCGCTGGAGCGCGGCTGGCGAGTCGTCGTGCAGTCGACATCGCGGGAGCGCGCTGATGCGCTCGATGGACATTTGTGGACCTATCGCGATGATTCATTCTTGCCTCACGCGATCTGGAGCGCAGGCGATGCACAGGACCAGCCTATCGTGCTGGCGATCGAAGATA
>DATJEN010000152.1:0-7024 GCA_035496575.1 Pirellulales bacterium | reverse complement strand
AAGAAAAATCCCTGAGCCAGCGACAGCAACAGGCAGGGAAGTAGCTTGCCCATCAGAATCTGACTGCGCGACAGAGGCGCCGCGCGCAGCCGCTTCAGGGTTCCCTGACGCCGCTCTGCGACAAACAGCCAGCCGACCGTGAGCACGAGAAAGTAAGCGAACATGACCGTGTAAGACGGCACGATGATTTGATAACGCATGGCGCCGCGATGAATCAGGCCCGCGCCGGATGGCGAATGATAGTCGCTGACCTCCGCTCCTTCATCGGAGCGCGCTTCCGATTTCGTCAATGCCGCCCAGGTTGTCCCGGTCAGGTCGTAGTTCGGGAACATGGCCTGAAGCGAGTGTTTCACGATCGTTCCCAAGCGGTCGCCGATCCGCTCAAACGCCCGCCCGATCATCCACGGCAGCACGACGCGCAGCATGGTGACCTGGCCGACCTGCTCGATGATCGAGGAGGCGGTGAGTTGCGTGGGATCGCGCAGCAAGTGGGCATCGAGCGCCTCGATGTCCACGCCGTCGCGGAACAACGGGTTGACGCCCCCGCGCAAAAACGAGCTGCGCGTCATGCGCTCGCTGAAATCCTTTCCGAACACGAGCACGGCCGAGCGGCGGCTATCGCGGACGAGCTGCTGGGCTTCTTCGAGCGTCGGAATCACCTCGACCCGGATACCCGCGGTCTGGGCAAGATCGCGCTCCACCACCTTCGACCATTGATGACGCTGCTCCGCGGGTTCGTCGGGCGCTGTGTACCCTTGGTCGAGATCGACGATCGAAATCCGCAGACGATCATCCGGCTTCTGGCCGAAAGTTTCGCCCAGCGACATCCCGAGCACCAAGATGAAAATCAGCGGCATCGCCACCAGCACCACCACGGCGCGCGGGTCGCGCAGCAGCAGGCGCAGGTCTTTTTTCGCCAGTATCCAGGTCACCATGGGGCGTCTATGTCGCGCACAGCGCGGCTCGTTGAATTCAGTCGCGCAGAGCGCGGCCCGTTAGATGCAAAAACACACGTTCCAAGTTGGGCTCGGTTACTTCCAGGCTGACAAGCTTCACATCCAGCTCATTGAGCGCGGTGATCACGCGGGCGAGCATGGTCTTCGTATCACGGCACTCGACTTCGAGCCACGGACCGTCTTGCCCGTTGAGGGAGGCTCCCGGTATCGCGCTTAGCGTATTGCGCAGGCGCTCGGTGCCGTCGTCGACGCGCAGCCGAATGAGTCCGTGCAGTTGCTGCAATAAGGATTCGAGTTGGTCGCAAGCCACGAGCTTGCCATGATCAATAATGCCGATCCGCGAACAAAGCGACTCGACTTCTTCGATGTAGTGGCTCGTGTAGACCACCGTCACGCCGCTGGCCGCCAGCCGGCGGACTTCCTCAAAGATATGATTGCGCGACTGAGGATCGACGCCCGTGGTGGGCTCATCCAACAGCAGCAATTGTGGCTCATGAATCAAGGCAGCGCCCAAGTTGAGCCGCCGCTTCATGCCGCCAGAGAAAGTGGCGACGCGGTCATCCGCCCGCTCTTCCAGCCCGATGGCCGCCAGCACTTGCTCGACGCGCTGCGCGAGCTTTTCGCCGGATAGTCCGTACAAGCTGCCGAAGAAAGTCAGGTTCTCGCGCGCGTTGAGCTCGTTGTAGATGGCCAGTTCCTGAGGCACGATGCCGATCAAGTGCCGCAGTTTTTTTTCGCGAACGGACGTGGTGTGGCCGGAAATCTCGACCGATCCGGCCGTCGGCTCGAGCAGGCCGGAGATAATCGAAAGCAGCGTGGTCTTGCCGGCGCCATTCGGCCCCAACAGACCGAACAGCTCCCCCCGCTCGACCTCAAAGCTGACGCCATCGAGGGCGGGCGTCTGGCCGTAACGCTTTTTGACGTCCCGGACTTTCAGCAGCGACTCGGGCATAGGTCTATCCGGCTATTGCGGATCGAAGGAGTCGCAGATAGGCAAAAGGAGAATCGCAAGCGAACCCAAAAAGTGCACCCCTCCGCGCGTACCTTAACGGTTCCAGCTAGCACACACAAGCAGCAGGTCGTCTGAGCCCGAAACTTTCGTGGCCCGAGCGGGTTCAATAGCCTCATATTCCGGGACGAGATGGATCTGGTAGGGCGAGTTCTTGCTCGCTTGCGTGCGATGCTTGCAACAAGGATGGCGCGGCTGCTCGGCATTGACTCGGTTCTGCGCGATCATACTCCCGGCGTGCGAGAGTTCTTGATTAGCTGCTGGATGGGCGCCATCGGCGCCGCGCGCAGCAACCGCTTCGTTCAACGCGGCGTGGTTCAGGTGGGCCGTACGCTCGGGTGGAATGCCCAGCGAAATTTTCTGCTGCTGGGCGCCGCGCGATCGGGTACCACCCTGCTGGTCGACTATCTGAACTGCCATCCGCGCATCCGCTGCCGCAGCGAAATCCTCAACCCACATTTCGAGGTCTATGGAAATCCTCGAAAAATGGACCGCAATCGCCTGCGGCTGCACGTCGAGGCGAATTTCGTGAAGCGGCCTGGCATCTGGGCCGGAGCCAAGATCTTGACGTATCAACTTGACGAAATGGAGGTCTCGCTTGGCGATCTTCTGGAGGTGTTGTGCCGTCCGGCGGTCATTGTTCTGTACCGTCAGGAAGTCATCGAACAGTTCATGTCGCTGAAGATGGCCGAACACACGAGCGTGTGGCATTCCACAAAATCAGGACGCGCCTGCCCGATCGAAGCCGACCTCGACGAATTCGTGTCGTTTGCCGAGCGCGAACATCGCATGTGGAAAACCAGCGTTGCGGCGCTGGCCGGCGCGGACGTGCTGTACCTGAGTTATGAACAACTGGCAGCCGATCCCGCGCACAGCATGAACAAGGTTTTCGAGTTCTTGGAACTGCCCGCGGTGGGCGTGCATTCGGTATTTGTGAAGCTAAACCCACAGCCGTTGGCCGAACGGCTCGCGAATTATCAGACCTTCGCGGGGGCGGGCCTGTTGGCTTCGACTCAGCTTGAGTTGCCCCGATGCTCAGCGGCATCGCATGCAGCTTGAATCACTCCGCGCCGGCCAGCGTGCGGTCGTTCTCTTCGAACACCTGGATCAACGCGCCGCACGTGTCCTGCGGGTGCAAGTAGCAATGCTTCCAGTTCGGATCGCTCACGTTCGGCGACAGGACACGCAGCCCGTGCGACTCGAAATACTGTATGGCTTCCTGCAGGTTTGCCACGCTGATGGATAGGTGATGAAAGCCTTCGCCGCGTTTGGCCAGATAGCGGCCCACGCCACCCTCGCCAGGCGCGGTGGGGCTGACCAGCTCGACTTTCTTGCCGCCGAGCTTGAACGTGAACCAGCGAAAGCTTTCGGAGGGGTTTTCTCCGGTATCGCGCAGCGGCTCTCCCCCCAGCACCTCGACGAACAACCGCCTGGCGGCCGCCAGGTCGTTCACGCCAATCGACACATGATCCAAACGTCGAAAGATGCCCATGAAGTTCGTCCAACCTGACAGGTTCGGCGGATTGCGATTTCGAACCGCCAATGTAGCTCACAGGAGGCAGCGGGCAACCCAAGCCGGCGTGCGTCGGGTTGATTGCAGGCCAGGCCCGGCAAGCGGTACAGTGAGCTGCCACCAGAGTCGGATTGGAGCCCCCAGTGGAATACCCGGCCGAGCAGGTTGTGTCGCAGTTGCAGGCGCTGGCGGTCACGCACGTCGTGTGGCTGCCGGATTCGGCCATGGGTCCCTGGGAAACGGCTTTCGAGCACAGCACGACGTTCAAACTCGTGCGCGTGTGCCGCGAGGGAGAAGCCTGGGCAATCGCGGCGGGCCTGCATCTGGCCGGCTGCCGCCCGTTGGTCATGATTCAGAATACCGGCTTGTTCGAGTCGGGCGACGCCATGCGAAACGTGCTGTTCGATTTGAAGCTGCCGCTGGCGGC
Source organism: Pirellulales bacterium (assembly GCA_035496575.1). Classification (GTDB taxonomy): domain Bacteria; phylum Planctomycetota; class Planctomycetia; order Pirellulales; family PALSA-1355; genus PALSA-1355. Next base: position 3,119 of record DATJEN010000152.1, on the reverse strand, counting down.
CGTGATCGGATATCGCAGTTATCTCGTCAGCGGCTCGACGGACACCGCGCGGCAGTTTACCGAGCCCGTGCTCGACGCGTGGGGGCTCGATTACGCGATCGTTCGCAGCTCACAGGAATTGCCGACCATAAGCAGACATTTGAGCGCTTGCCGCAACGGGGGAAAGCCGGGTGTCGTGCTGATCGCTGAAGGCCGGATGTGAGTTGAACCCATGATGAAGATGAATTACATCGCCGCCCTCAAAGTGCTCCACGAGCTGCGGACCGACGAAATCGTGATTACCACGATGGGATCGGCGCGCGAATGGCCCCGCATTTCCAATCACCCGCTGGACTTCCACTACATTCCGTCGGCGATGGGCCAGGCGCCGGCGCTGGGTCTGGGACTCGCGCTCGCCAGGCCGAATCGGCAGACGTGGGTGCTCAATGGCGATGGCGCCATGCTCATGAACTTGGGTTGCCTGGTCACCGTGATCGCCAGCGGCGCAAGGAACTTGACGGTGTTCGTCCTCGAAAATCAAATCTACGAAGTGACCGGCGGCCAGCAGACCGCGGCAGGTGCGCTGAGCGCGAAAGTCGACCTGGCGGGATTTGCGCGCTCGGCTGGCTTTCCCGTGGTTGCTCGTTTCGAGACGCTGGACGATTGGCGCGCGCAAGCCGCATCTCTGCTCAAGCAAAGCGGGCCGCGCTTCGTGGTTCTGGCCGTCGAACCGGTCGGGGAGGACTATTTGCTCGAGTCCCCCGGACCGCTGCCCGAGCGACTGGCCGGGTTTCAAGAGGCGTTGGCCGGGGTGTAAATCGGCAATCGCGCCGGATCAAAGCGACTGGCGCGGTTGCGAGCGGCCCAGTAGCGACGGACAAACCACCCTCGGCGATCGATGCCACGTTTCGCGTGCACGCACGCCGTCCAGCTTTCGAGCAGCCGTTCCGCTTGCGCAAAGGCGCTGGCCGAATCTGGCGGGCTCACGAACCAGGCGCGCTCGATCTCATCGCGTTCTGCTTGATAGATGGGCAGCAGCCGCTCGAAATCGGTGGTCACCGCCCGGTGCAGTTGTTCGTGTCGCCACCACAGCGAATCGTGATCGGCCTGGTTGGTGGGCTCGCCCAACAGCTCGAGCGGCTGATCGACCGCGACAGGCTTAAAAAGTCCCGTGCAGGGCGCGGTTGTTCCGGTCGCCCAATGGCTGCAGTTCCCCGGCTGCAACGCAGCGATCCAGGAGCCGGTCGTTTGCGATGCGGCCAGCACTCCGCCGGCATGCACGCAGGGAGCGCCCAGACCACCATTCGTGAAGGCATATTGCGGCGCAGAATTGCCATCACCATGGTCGCGCAAGATTTCCGCGAGATCGATCGTGTCCTCCGAGCGCTCGACGAGCGATTGCGTGCGGCGACGCCGCAGCCGGCACGCGGACACATGTGTCTTGATGCGATCGCTGTATCGCTCGGCAAAGCCCGGAATGGTCAATCCATTGGAAATACTGCGTGCCCCGCGAATCTCTTCGACGGCGTGATGCCGTCCGGCGGTTTCCAGGACGAATGCCCGACGCGGGTCCGCGATGATGAAGCTGTTGTGATAACTAAAGCCCTTACGCTCGAGGCTGCACGCGCCCCCTTGTCCATGCTCGCCAAGCAATGTCACGATCATGTCGACGGCCGCTTCGGCCGTGGCCGCGCGCTCGAGAGCCAGTCGCAACAGATCCATGCCGGTCAGTCCCGTGGCGGCCAATCGCTCGCGGGTGAACACGGCTTCGTTGCCGATCGTGACGCCATGCTCGTTCGTTCCCATTTCCGCGCCCCACATCCAATAGGGGCGGCTGAGCAACACGGCATGCGTCGCGCGGACTTGAGGGATTTCAATCCAGGTGCAACGCAGGCGGGCGCCTGGCGAGTGCTCGGCCCGTGGGCGCCAATCGAGGCGTTGAGCTTCGTTGGGGTCGCGGTCGGAGTTCTTAGCGAACAGAACCCGCCCGGCCTCGACGATGGCCATCGTGTCGCACATTCGCGCCTACACCTTTGAGGTGAGTGCCGGGTGCTGCGCTTCGCGGGCAAGCACTTCGGCCGCCGCTCGCTGGCCCGCTTGGATCGCGCCTTCCAGATAGCCCATCCACTCGGTGGCGGTTTCGGTGCCCGCCCAATGGATGCGGCCGCAAGGGGCACGCAGGGCTTCGCCGAACGTCGTGAGCGCTCCCGGGCCAGCCACCCCCACGTAGCAGCCGCGGCTCCAGGGGTCGGTATTCCAATTCTTCTCCACGAAGGCCGTGGGCCTTAGCGCCTGTGGACCGAAAAAGCGGGCAAACTCGGCGAGCACTGCCTGTTTGCGCTCCGCGGGCGTCCACTCCGAACAATTCCTGGCGGCGGCGCCGTCGCTAAAGGTGAGCAGTGCAGGCCGTCGGCCGTCGGGCGAACAGTCGTCGAACGTCGTCACCGTAATTCCGGTGTCGCTATAGACCTCGCCTGAAAATCCGGCTTCACGCCAGAACGGCCGCTCGTAGAACGCCACGTACTTGATGACCGAGCCCATCGGCATGCGTGCCGTAATCTGATCGCGGTTGGCCGGCAGCGCGGGTGAGTAGTGAATGCGGCCCGCCAATAGCGGCGGCAAGGCGACGATCGCACGCCGGGCCCGATAGGTGCCGCCGTCACTTCGCACAATCACCAGCTCGCCCGACTGCTCGATGGAGCGGACCGGGGCATCGAGGATGACTCTGGGGGCAAGCGGCTCGGCCAGGCGATCGGAAAGTTGCTGAGCGCCCCCCACGAAGCGCTCCTGCTGAGCCCCGCCTGGGATCGATATGAGGGACTCGAGCCCGTGTCCCCAGCGCAGGTAGCTCAAGAAGAACAGGAACGAAACATCGCGCGGTTCGGACGTGAGGACCGCGCGCGTAATTGCGTCAACGAAGAGACGAGCGCCGCCGGAGCGCAAGTGGCGACGCTTCCAGGTCTCTAAGGTCATGCTGTCCCAGTCGGCCGCGCGCGGCGCTCGCCACGGCGCCTCTGGCGGGATCTGGCTCGCATATTTCTTCCAGCGACGGTCGGTCCAAAACAATTCCCATTGCGCGAGTGGCGACAGCCAGGGCAATGGCCCGTTGTAGGTCGAGAGCTTACCGGCCCAGGACAGCA
>DATJEN010000151.1:0-9977 GCA_035496575.1 Pirellulales bacterium | reverse complement strand
TGACCTGGCCGGTGCGCATGCCGCCGCCGGCAAAGAGCATCGACGTGGCGCTCGGCCAATGATCGCGGCCGGGCTGGCCGTTGGCATAGCTGATCTTGGGCGTGCGGCCGAATTCGCCCGTCACCACAACCATCGTGCGGCGGTCGAGCCCACGCTCGTACAAGTCTTCGATGAGCGCGGTCACGGCCTGGTCGAAGTTGGGCGCGCGAGCCTGCATGGCATTGAACACGTGATGATTCACGGCGTGATCGTCCCAGTTGTGCACGCGTCCGGCTTCGGGCCCGGCGAGCGAAGTGGTGACGAGATCGACGCCCGCTTCGACGAGCCGCCGCGCGAGCAAGCATTGCTGGCCCCAGCTTGTGCGGCCGTAGCGATCGCGCAGGCGCGGCTCTTCCTTCGAGAGATCGAAGGCCTGCCGCGTGGCAGCGCTGGTGAGCATGCCCCAGGCCTGCTCTTCGAACGTGTCGAGCGCGCCCATGTTGCCGCCGAGATCGAGCGCGCCCTCCATGCGGTCGAACTGGCGGCGGAGATGGATCCGCTCGTTGAGGCGCTCGCCGGCGCCACTGCTGGCCAGCGAAACATTCGGCACGTGGAACTCAGGCGCGTTGGGATTGCCGTGCACCGAGAAGGGCTCGTACGCGACGCCCAAGTAGGCCGGCCCCAGGTAGGGAATTGGCGGCGCTCCCACATAATTGGGCAGCACGCGCGTGCGATCGCTTCGCACCCGGCTCGATACCGAAAAGCAATCCGGATGGTCGGGCCTGTTGCGCATCTCGCGGACCGGATGTCCCGTGAACAATTGCTGCGCGCCCTGCTGATGGCAGAACCCTGTGTGCACCATCGAGCGGAGCACATTGAATCGATTCGCAATCTGGGCGTGCTTGGGCAATAGCTCGCACAGTTGCAGGCCGGGCACCGCGGTCGAGATCGGGCGAAAGGGACCGCGGATTTCGTCCGGAGCCTCTGGCTTGGGATCGTACGTCTCGAAATGCGACGCTCCGCCATGAAGCCAGACGACAATGAGCGCGGTTCGCTCCCGCGGCGGGGCGGCGGTTGCCGTGCGAAGCTTGAGAAGCCCCGGCAAGCTTAGGCTCGCAAGGCCGGCCAATCCGCAGCGCAGAAACTCGCGGCGTGGCCCTCGTTCGCAAGCGCGGTGTTGTTGTTCTGGCGCGTGCATGGCAAAGTCGGATTCGATCTTGATGGCTCGCCATTATTCTACCGGCCGAGGCGCACGCATGGAACGCTGTGCGGTACGTGCACTAGGAGTACGCGCGCTATTTCGCGTTGGCTTCTTGCAGAAAACGCCGCGTTGCCTCTTCGCGAGGCGCGAGAAAGACCTGCTCGGTGGGTCCATGCTCGAGCACGCGCCCGCCGTCGAGCACGTAAATCGTGTCGGCCGTGCGCCGCGCCAAGCCGAGCGAGTGCGTCACGACAAGCATCGTCTGCCCCGACGCGGCCAGGTCGGCGATCACCGCCTCCACTTCGCCGGCCATGCGCGGATCGAGCGCGCTGGTGGGCTCGTCCAGCAGCAGCACCTCTGGCTTCATCGCCAACGCCCGCGCGATCGCCACGCGCTGCTGCTGCCCTCCCGAAAGCATGTCGGGCATGTGGTTCAAGCGATCGGCCAGGCCGACGCGATCGAGCATTTCGCAGGCTTCGCGCGTGGCGAGCGCGCGAGACAGGCCGAGCACCTGCATGGGCGCTTCGATGACATTGCCGAGCGCCGAGCGATGCGGAAACAAATTGAATTGCTGGAAGACCATTCCGACGCGGCGGCGGACTTGCCGCAGCCGCCCGGCGCGCTCCGCAGGAGACAATTCGACCGATAACTCGATGCCGGCCACCTCAACGCGACCTTCGTCGAACGATTCCAGGCCGTTCAAGCAGCGCAACAGCGTGGTCTTTCCGCCGCCCGAAGGTCCGATAAGCGCGCACACGTGGCCGCGTGCGACTTGCGCGCTGATATCCGAGAGGACCGGTTGGCCGTCAAAGTGCTTGCCAAGTCCGTCGATGGCCAGGGCGGCGTGAGAATTTTGATCGAGGCTCACCCGCGCACCTCCGCCCGCCGCGTAACGCGACTGCGGCGTTCGAGCATGGTGGCCAGTCGCGCGAGCGGCAAGCTCATGGCGAGATACAAGATGGCGGTCAGCGCGCCCAACTCGAGCACCGCGCCCGTATCGTTGGCCTGCACGCTGTACTGCTTGGTGAGTTCCATCACGGTGATGACCGAGCACACCGACGTATCTTTAAACAGCGCGATGAAATCGTTGGTGACCGGCGGAATGACGATGCGCACCGCCTGCGGAATGACCACGCGACGCAGCGCCAGGGCAGGGGACATCCCCAGCGCCAGCGCCGCCTCCATCTGGCCGCGCGGCACGGCTTGCAAGCCGGCGCGGTAATTCTCGGCTTCATAGGCCGAGTAATTGATCGCCAGTCCCGCGATGGCGGCATAGAACGCCGGAATCGCGATGCCCAATTCCGGAAGCAAGAAAAAGATCACCCACAATTGCAGCATGAGCGGTGTGCCGCGCAGGACCTCGATATACGCGATCATGGCCCAGCGCACGGGCGCCGGTCCAAACATCCGCAGCACGGCCACCAGCAGGCCCAGCATAATGGCCAGCGGCATCGACAGGCATGCCAACAGAATGGTTACGCCGGCCGCTTCCACGAGAATTCGTCCGCGGCTGCGGATCACGGCCCAGCCGTGGCTGCGCGTGGCGTGAATGCCGAGCTCGGCGTCGCTTTGATCGCCCAGCGAGGCGAGCTCTTCTTGAGCGGCGTTCCAGATTCCATACCGCTCATACAGCGAGCGCAGCGCGCCATCCGCCAGAAGCTTGCCGAGCGCCGCATCGATCGCATCGCGCAGCGACTTGTCGCCCCTGCGAAAATAGATCACGTAATATCCGTGGCCCACGGGCTTGCCCACGGCCGCCAGCGCCGCAAAGCGCTCGGCATAAAAGGTGGCGGCCGGCAAATCGGCCAGCGTGGCGTCGAGCTTGCCCGTTTCGACTTCGCGCATGGCATCGGTGGTGCCGTCGTACACGACGATGTCCACCCGGTCGGCCCAATGCTCCGCCAGGTAATGGTGAGCGCCCGAGGCTTGCAGCACGCCGATTTTCAGCTTGCGACCGTCGGCGGGCAGCGTTTCCAGGTCGCGCCAGGCGCGCACTCGACCACCATCGCGTCGTGCAAGCAGCACGAGCTCGTACACGTAATACGGCCGCGAGTGCTCCATGTCGGCAGCGCGCACCGAGGTGAGCTCATAGCCGTTCATGACCGCGTCGATTTGGCCGGTGCCCAGCAGTGCCGGCAGGTTTTGCCATGGACCTTGAAAAAACCGATCTCGCACGCCAAGCTCGCGCGCCAGAAGCGTGGCCAGCTCCGCCTCGAAGCCGGTCATGCGCGTGGGATCGGCCGGATCGGGATAAACGTACGGCCCGCCACCTTCGGCATCCGCGCCCCACACCCACACACCGCGCTCGCGAATGTCAGCCAGCGCATCAGCCCGCGCCGCCGTCGCGCACCCTACGAGGATCACCAGCGCGCAGGCGACGGAGCCGAACAGCGCTCGTGCCCGAGAGCATGAAGTTCGAGAATAGGGGAGCGGTTGCGAGCTCTTCATCTCAGGGCGTGGTTGGCAACCACGAAGCGAGGCCAAGCGCCTCACGAATCCTCGATGCAATACAGATGCGTTTGGGTGCGCAAAAAGATCTTGCCATCGACAATCGCCGGTGAGGCCTGCGCGGGCCCCTCGAGCTTGTTGGTGGCGAGCACTTCGAACTTTGGGCCGGCGGCTAACACGGTCGTCGACCCCGATTCGTCGAGGCAATAAATGCGCTCGTCCGCGTACACGGGCGACGCCCAGAACTTACTGCCCAGGCGCTCTTGCCAGTGTTGCTTGCCAGTCGCCGCGTCGTAGCAAACGCCGATTCCGGAATCGGAAATCGTGTACAGTTCGTTTCCAGCGACCAGCGGTGAGACGTCAAGCGGCACAACGCCGCTTTTGGTCACGCTCCACGACTTGTTCGTGGAAGTGATGTCGCCTCGTCCGGCGGCGCGAACCGCATAAAAAACTGGGCGCCCGAAACCGGAGGCGAAAAACAGCAGTCCCTTGTCATAGACGGGCATCGACACGTTGGAATATCCGCTAAAGGTGAAGTGCCACAGCTCGTCGCCGGTGCGTGGATCGTGAGCCACCACGGCATCGCTGCCCAAGGTCACCAATTGCGTGCGGCCCTCGATCTCCAGCACCAGCGGCGTGCAATAGGCCATCGGCACTTCCAGCTTGCCGGTCCGCCGCTCCTCGCTGATATGGGCCCGGTCGCGCTTCCAGCGAACTTTGCCCGTCGCTTTATCGAGAGCCACCACGTACTGCACGTCGGTGCCGTCGCAGTTGATGAAGACCAGGTCTTCCCAAACCACGGGCGAGCCACCCGGTCCATGCTGATGGTTGTATTTCAGCTCCTGCGTTTTCCAGATGATGCGGCCATCGTTCGAAAGGCAAGCGGTGCCGTGTGCGCCAAAATGGACGTACACGCGATCGCCCTCCAAATAGGGCGTTGGCGAGGCATGGCTGTTGTTGGGATGGATGCCACCCGGATCCGACAGGGCGAACACCTCGACGTCGTGTAGGGGCTTGCCCGTCCGGCGGTCGAACGACAGTGCGCGAAGCGAATGGCCTTCCTCCAGCGCGGTGGTCAGCCAGATCTGATCGCCCAAGATTGCCGGGGAGGACCAGCCTCGCCCTGCGACCGGCACTTTCCAGCGGATACTTTCGCCTTCGCTCCAGCGGAGCGGCACGCCACGCGACACGGAATGCCCTTGTCCGTCCGGGCCACGAAACTGCGGCCAATCGGCGGCGTGAAGGGCGGCAGCACAAGTCATCCAGATCGTGGCAAATAGCGCCGAGTGCGCGTGCATCAATTTGGGCTCTCGTAGGGATTTCAGTTTTGAGCGCTAAATGTCATCGTGCCCCGCATGAGCAGTCAATGCAAGCGCAATCGGCCGCACGCATAAGATGGGATCCTGACGCCGCGAAGCCGCATTCGATCGATTGGCATTCCAAGACTGGGGCCGCCCGGCCGAATAATCTTGCAGGTCAGCTTGCTTCGCGCCGCAAGCGCGCCCACGAGCCGCGAGGAGGCCTGCGATGTTTTGTACGATCGTTGGCTGGAGCATCTTTGGACTGCTGGTCGGCGGAATCGCGCGCCTGGTGTGGCCGAAGCGGCAAGCCTTTGGCTCGCTCGGCACGCTCATGCTCGGCGTGGCTGGCTCGATCGTCGGCGGGTTGTTGACCTATCTGCTGCGAGGCGGGCCGGCCCATCACTATCATCCCGCGGGATTTCTGATGTCCATCGTGGGAGCCATCCTGGTGCTGTGGTTCTTTTCGGAGACGACGGACGAAGGGCTCAGCTCCTAAAGGCCTTTTCTGGCGGCACGGGGTTTGCAATCCTGGGGGTCGCCCGGTTTCGCCAGCGATTGCGCAAGTGCGCATCGAGCGGCGAAACGTGGCGCGTCCCAGCAGGCAGCCCATGCAATATCTCGCCTTGGCCAGCGACTACGACGGCACTCTTGCGCACGATGGCCACGTGAGCGACGAAGCGGTTGAAGCGATTTCGCGGCTGCGCGCTTCGGGCCGCAAGTTCATCCTGGTCACGGGGCGCGAGCTGCCCGAATTGCAATCGACTCTTCCGCGCCTGGACCTGTGCGATGTCGTGGTCGCGGAAAACGGCGCGCTACTGTATTGGCCGACCGAAAAGCGCGAGGATGTTTTGGGCGAGCCGCCGCCGCAAGAATTCATTGCCGAAATCGTGCGTCGTGGCGTGCAGCCCTTCTCGTTGGGACGCGTCATTTTCGCCACCTGGCGCCCGCATGAAGCGACCGTGCTCGAAACCATTCAGCGTCTGGGGATCGGCTATCAGATCATCTTCAACAAGCGGGCCGTGATGGTCCTGCCTGCCAACATCAACAAGGCCACCGGGCTGGTCGCGGCGCTCGATCGCTTGAAGATCTCGCCCGAGCAAGTGGTCGCCATCGGTGACGCGGAAAACGATCACGCTTTTCTGGACACGTGCAGCGTGGCCGCGGCGGTCGACAATGCTCTGCCCGCGCTCAAGGAGCGCGCCGACCTGGTCACCGTGGGCGATCATGGCCGCGGTGTCACGGAGCTCATCGATCGCTTGCTGGCAGATGATTTGCAAAGCTTGGGCCCACGCCGACCGCGCGCCCGAATGGCCACCCACGAAATTGCGCATTCCTAGCGCGGTACAATTGGGCTTTAGGGGGGCGTTGCTGCGAAGGTTCCCGGCGGTACTTGAATCCACTGAAGAGGCGCTCCCATGGATGTGCTGGTGATCGACGTCGGGGGCACTTCCATCAAGCTCTGGCACACGGCCCACGAGGAGCATCTGAAGTTCTCCTCGGGCAAGACGATGACCCCCGAGCGCATGCTGGAGCAAGTGCGCGAACAAGCGGCCGACTGGACGTGGGAGGCGATCGCGCTGGGGCTGCCCTGCCGCATCAGCAACGGGCGGCCGGTCGAAGACCCGGAGAACCTCGGCCCCGGCTGGGTGGGCTACAACTTTGCCGCCGCTTTCGGTCAGCCGGTGCGAATCATGAACGACGCCGCCCTGCAGGCGCTCGGCAGCTACGACGGTGGCCGAATGTTATTTCTGGGGCTCGGCACGGCCGTCGGCTCGGCCTATATCGCGCCGCACCTGGTCCTCTCGCTCGATCTGGGTCGCATGATGTACGGCGACGAACGGCTGTTTGAGGTGCTGGGGGACGGGGGATTCGCGAGTCTGGGGGCCAAGAAATGGCAGGCCGTGGTCCACGAGATCCTGCCGGCTCTTAAGGCCGCTCTCATGGCCGATTACGTCGTCCTCGGTGGCGGCAGCGTCAAACGCTTGGACGATCTGCCCGATGCGACCCGGCGTGGCCACAACCGCACCGTCGTCGAAGGTGGCCGCCGGCTGTGGGAGGAGCTGCCCGATCCCACGGAGAAGAACGGCGACACCTGGCTCGTGCTGTGAGCTTGAGCCGCACCGGACAAATGCTTGTCCCAGCCACGCCGACCGGGCATAATCCACGGTAAGGGCACGATCACGCTTCCGCTCGCCAGCGCACCAGCGTGCGGCGAGGGCGTCCCATCCGATCGCGCGCCCCCTCGACTCCGGAACAGTCGCCATGTCCGAACCGCGCTTCATCTCCGTGGCCGTCAATTGGAATGCGCTTGCGCGCCTGTTTCCCCAGTATCTGCCGGCCTGGCTGATGTCGCTGGTGTTTCACCTTTCGCTCGTGCTGCTCTTGGCGCTAGTGCACGTCGTGGGCACCGGTTCCTGGCACGGCAACTCGTTGGCCCTCAACGTGGATGCCGGCGGAGTAGATGGGCTGGGCGACGAGGGGGAAGGACTGCTCGCCGAGGCCAGCGCGCTACCCAATGCGCTGGGGGAGGCACAGCGCGAGGGCTCCTCGGAAGAAACGCAAACCAGCGCGACCGAAGAAGCGCTCGAAGCCTCGGCGCTCGCGCTGGCCGACGACAGCCTAAAGTCGCTGGGCATCAACGGTATCGCCCTCGACGGCCAAGGCACCGGCCCGAAGCCAGGCGGCCTGCTGGGGTCTGAGGGGGCGGCCGGTAGCGGCGATGGTCCCACCCACACCGACGTGTTCGGGCTGGCAGCCGAAGGAACGCGATTCGTGTATGTGTTTGACCGCTCGGAGAGCATGAACAGCGTGCTCACGTACACCTCCGAGGGCGAGCCGGTCTACAGCATCACGCCGCTCGAGGCCGCCAAGGCCGAGTTGCTCAAAAGCCTGAAGGACCTCGACCGGCGGCATCGATTCCACATCGTGTTTTATAACAACGAGCCTTGGCTGTTCGACCCCGGCCAATCCCCCAACCGCATGGTGGTTGCCAGCCGCGAAAACAAACGTCGCGCATCGCTGTTCGTGCACTCGGTGTACGGCCACGGCAACACGAATCACATCAAGCCGCTGGAAATGGCGCTGCGGATGAAGCCGGACGTAATCTTTCTGCTGACCGATGGCGAGGCCAAGGACGACCCCACGAATTTCGAGCTGGCGAGACTGCAAAAGCTCAACGATGGCGCGACACGCATCAACGTGATCCAATTCTGCTATACGATGCGCACCGGTTCATCGCTGGTGCGGCTGGCCAACGAAAACGGCGGGAAGCACAAGTTCATCAACATCTCGCACCTGGGCCCCGGCGCGCAAGGCAATCGTGCGCTGCCGTGAACCTCGGCGGCCGCTAAGCCTGTCTTGGTTTGGTTGCGGCTCGGCGCGCGGCTAGGCAGGCTGTCCACGCCCCCTGCGCTTGCACGGTTTGCAACCCACGATTCTTTGGGCTATATCTGGGCGAACCCTCCCCGTTTTCACCCCTCTACACGGCAATCGATGGCGCTCAACAAATACAGCTCGCGGGTCACGCAGCCGAAGTCGCAAGGTGCAAGCCAGGCCATGCTCTATGGCGCGGGGCTGACTCGCGAGGACATGAATAAGCCGCAGGTCGGGATTGCCAGCGTGTGGTACGAAGGCAACACCTGCAACATGCACCTCAACGACCTGGCGGCCGAAGTCAAAATCGGCGTGCAAGAGGCAGGCATGGTGGGATTGCGCTTTAACACCATCGGCGTCAGCGATGGCATCTCGATGGGCACCGAGGGCATGTCGTTCTCGTTGCAATCGCGCGATTTGATCGCCGACTCGATCGAAACCGTGATGTGCGCGCAGTGGTACGACGCGAACATCTCGATTCCCGGCTGCGACAAAAACATGCCGGGCTGCTTGATCGCCATGGGACGCCTCAACCGTCCCAGCCTGATGGTCTATGGCGGCACGATCAAACCGGGGCACCGCGCCTGTGCCGGCGGCGAAGAAAAGCTCGACATCGTCTCGGCCTTTCAGTCCTACGGCGAATACCTGGCCGGCACCTTGGACGAAGCCGGACGCCAGGAAATCGTTGGCAACAGTTGCCCCGGGGCAGGCGCCTGCGGCGGCATGTATACCGCCAACACCATGGCTTCGGCCATCGAGGCGATGGGCATGTCGCTGCCCTATAGCTCGTCCATTCCGGCCGTCGATCCGGCCAAGCGCGACGAATGCCGCCGCGCCGGGGCCGCCATCCGCACGTGCCTCGAGCGCGATATCAAGCCTCGCGACATCATGACCCGCGCGGCATTCGAAAACGCAATGGTGGTGGTGATGGCGCTGGGAGGCTCGACCAATGCCGTGCTGCACTTGATTGCCATGGCCCGCGCCGTCAACGTGCCGCTTTCGATCGACGACTTTCAGCGCGTGAGTAACCGCGTTCCTTACCTGGCCGATCTCAAGCCCAGCGGCAAGTACGTGCAGGAAGACTTGCACAACGTGGGCGGCACGCCGGCCGTGATGAAGTACTTGCTCGAAAAAGGCCTGCTCGACGGCAACTGCCTGACCGTCACCGGCAAAACCATCGCCGAGAATCTGCGCGAGCTGCCGGGCTTCAAGCCTGGCCAGGACCTTTTCCACACGCTCGAAAATCCCATCAAGGCCACTGGACACATCCAAATCTTGCGCGGCAACCTCGCGCCCGAAGGCTCAGTCGCCAAGATCACCGGCAAGGAAGGCACCCGATTCTCCGGGCCCGCGAAAGTTTACGACGGCGAGGAAGCCATGCTCGCGGCGCTCGAGCGCAAAGAAATCGCCAAGGGCGACGTCGTGATCATTCGCTACGAGGGACCCAAGGGCGGGCCAGGCATGCCAGAAATGCTGACGCCCACCTCGGCCATCATGGGGGCCGGCTTGGGCAAAGACGTTGCCCTGCTGACCGATGGGCGGTTTTCAGGCGGCTCCCACGGCTTCATCGTCGGCCACGTAACGCCCGAAGCTCAGGAGGGTGGGCCGATCGCGCTGGTCGAGAACGGAGACCGCATTACGCTCGACGCGGCGAAAAATCTGATCACGGTCGAAAT
>DATJEN010000150.1:0-5320 GCA_035496575.1 Pirellulales bacterium | reverse complement strand
TCAACGCGGTCGAAGGCAAGCCGCTGCCTGTCTATGGCGACGGCCAGCAAGTCCGCGATTGGCTGTTTGTCGAAGATCATTGCCGGGCGATTCGTCGCGTGCTCGCCGCCGGCCGGCCTGGTGAGACGTACAACATCGGGGGCAATTGCGAGCGCACGAATCTTGCCATCGTCCAGGCAATCTGCGCGGCAATCGATAACCGGCTGCCGCAACTTCCAAGCGGCCCGCGCAAGTCATTGATCACGCACGTCAAAGACCGGCCCGGACACGACCGGCGCTACGCGATCGACGCCGGCAAGATTCATCGCGAGTTGGGATGGACGCCGTTGATGGATTTCGAAACGGGACTCGAGTTGACCGTCGACTGGTATTTGGAAAACCGGCGCTGGGTCGATCGCGTTACGAGTGGCGCATATCGAAGAGAACGATTGGGGCTGCTTCGCGCAAGCGCATAAAAATGAAAACACCTCACGCTCGCAAAGGCATTATCCTGGCTGGCGGATCCGGGACGCGGTTGCACCCGGTCACCCGCAGCGTCAGCAAACAGTTGCTGCCCGTCTACGACAAGCCGATGGTCTACTATCCGCTATCGGTGCTGATGCAGGCGGGCATTCGCGACGTCCTCGTCATTTCGACGCCTGAGGACATAGGAGCCTTCCGCCGCTTGTTGGGCGACGGCCACGCCCTGGGCATGGGCATCGATTATGCCGTGCAGCCTAAACCCGAAGGCCTGGCTCAAGCCTTTATCATCGGCCGCGACTTTATCGGCGACGACCATGTGGCCCTGGTCCTGGGCGACAATATTTTTTATGGCGCCGGCCTGCGACTTTTGTTCGCCCGCGCCGACCAACGGACAGTCGGGGCGACGGTCTTCGCATACACGGTCAAAGATCCCCAGCGCTACGGTGTCGTCGAGCTCGATCAACACGGCCAGGCGCTTTCACTGGAAGAAAAACCGGCGCGGCCGCGCTCATCCCTGGCCGTGACGGGCATTTACTTCTACGACCCGAGCGTCGTCGAAATCGCGAGTCGCCTGCGGCCCTCGGCGCGCGGCGAATTGGAAATTACGGACGTCAACCGGGCCTATCTCGAGCGCGGCCAGCTCAACGTGGAATGCCTGGGGCCTGGATTTGCATGGCTCGACACAGGCACGCACGAGTCTTTGCTGCAAGCATCCTTGTTCGTTCAGACCATCGAACAGCGGCAAAACCTGAAAGTCGGCTGCATCGAAGAGATCGCGTTGGAGATGGGATTTATCGACGTCGCCATGCTTCGCGCGCTTGCGGACTCCATCAAGAACAGTTACGGCGATTATCTCCATCAAATTGTTGCCGACGTAGACAACAGTGATCGGCGAATCCCGTTGCGATCCGCCGCTTGATCACCCAACCTGGGTGCCGCGCGCCAGCGCAGCATCCGGTAGCCCGGTCACGCCAGCTCGAACAGCGTCACTTCTGCGATCAGAAAAGAATCCCGAGCCACAAAGCCAATGAGCGGGAGCCAACTGATCAGCGCGGGTGCCAAAGCTTTCCAGGCGCAAGCAGTCGCGCTCTGCAAATACTTGGAGGCGCTCGCTCTGCGCGCGCCCGTCACCTTCGCAGTTGCCACCGTCGGCTTTCTGTTCGCGGCGTTCTTCACGTTGCTCGAACCAAGTTTTCAGACCAATGACGATATTCAGTTGGCGATGATCGCCTCCGGCACAGGCATCGGCTTGCAGCCGGATGAGCACCTGGTGTTTACGAGCGTCGTGATTGGCCATTCCCTCAAGGCACTGTACAGCGCCTGGCCGTCGGTGGCATGGTACAGCTTGTATTTGTACGCCGCGCAGTACCTGGCCCAAACGGCGATACTGTATTGCGCGATTGCGGCGGGATACACGCGCGTGCGTCTAGTCTTGTACCTGCTGTTTTTTGCGACCGTAGGCGTCTTTCTGCTGAACAATCTGCAATTCACGACAACCGCTTCGCTCGCTGGTCAAAGCGGTGCGCTCGTGCTTTTGCTTGCCCTAGTGCGAAGAGCTGCCGCGCCCCCCGCCCAGTTGCTACGCCGGTCCGTCCCGGGGATAGGGCTGTTGGTGCTGGCGTCCTTGATGCGTCTCGAATGCTTCTACTTGACCGGCATCGTCTCGCTTTCGGCGGCGGCCTGCCTGGTCGGCTGGCCGCTCAGACGGCAGGTGCTCGGGCCCGCCATCGCCGTCGCGGTCTGCCTGGCCATCGTGCTGGCTCTGGCTGCATATAACGACGCGTATTACGCACGCGATCCCGAGTGGCAGGATTTCTTCAGCTACAACAAGTTGCGGGTCAAGTTCAACGATTACGAATGCATAACCTATATGCCCCACACCGCGCACGTGTTTGACGCGGTGGATTGGAGCGAGAACGACTACGAGATGATTGCGCACTGGTTTTATGAGGATCCTGTCGTGTATAGCGAAGCCCGCCTGCGACAGGCCGTTGACGGGCACGCCTGGCATAGCGAGCGGCTGACCTCGAGTTACTGGTGGAGCGGCGCGCGAGAGATTCTGCGAGATCGATCGCTGTGGCCGGCGATGCTCGTCTTTCCGCTGTTCGTGTTCTTCAGCCTCGGTTCACGCCCCCATCGCTTCGCGCTCCTTTCCTGCCTCGCCGCGGCGGCAGTGTTGTTGGTTTCGATGGCCGCGCTGCATAAGCTGCCTCCCAACCGCGTTTATTTTTCCGTGCTCACCTTTCCTTTGCTGCTGCTGCTCTTGATGGTGCGCGAGGACGTGAAACTGCCTGCGCCCAAGTGGCCCGCCAAATTGCCAGCGCGTGGAGACCTTGCCACATGCGCGCTAATCCTTCTGGCGGTCTTGGGGCTTGGCCTCGGCCTGGCCCGTCAATATCGCGGCAGTCGCAAAATGCAACTGGCGCGCAGCGAGCTGCACCAGCTATTTGCAAAACTCGAACCACGCGACGATCGGCTGTATGTGGTTTGGGCGCCTGGTTTTCCTTACCAGGCGGTCTCACCGTTCGACAATCTAAGATCGTTCGCGAATCGACATCAATTAGTGCTGGGCTGGCCGCAGAGAACTCCTGTTTCAGAGGCCATGCTGCAAAAGTTTCATATCGCGGACTTGCCCGTCGCACTCTATGCGCGGGGGGATGTCGTCATGGTCGGGCGGCGCAACATTCATCCGTTCTACTCCAAGTACGTTGAGGAGCATCACGGCGTGAACGTGCGCTTCGTCGCCGATCACGCCGGCCCCAGCGACTATCATCTGGCCGGCCATTTCGAAGCGGTTGAGCCGCCCGACTCCCCGCGCAACGCCGATCGCCGAGCGCACACGCCGACCAGGTAGCCGTTGTCGGCTTCCACATTTGCCAAGCGATGCTGGCGCAGCTAGCGATCGATGCGGCGCGCCGCGACCCCCTCATCCGTTGGCCGTCCGACCGCTGGTCGGAAAAACCGGCACAATCGGCAAAGTTTTTCCGGACAGCGACGCGATAAGGAATATAGGCGGCGCGAACTCCATGCGCGCTGTCGTCAGCGAGCGCGCTCGCGACCGGCTTGTCCAGCGGTTCGCACGAGCCTGATCGCGTGTTCCTCCTTGTTCGCCGGTCGTGAGTGAGCCGTATGACACAGCGCATTCCTTTCAACAAGCCGTTTATTGGCGGCAAAGAACTGCATTACATGGCCCAAGCGGTTGCCAGCGGCAAGATCGCTTCGGAGGGTCATTTCACTCAGAGCTGCGCCAGGCTGCTGGAAGCTGAGTTTGGCATTCCCAAGGTGCTAATGACGCCCTCCTGCACGGCGGCCCTGGAAATCGCTGCCATGCTGTGCGATCTGCGGCCGGGAGACGAGGTGATCCTGCCCTCGTATACCTTCGTGTCGACCGCCAACGCAGTCGCGCGCCTGGGCGCCCGGCCTGTGTTCGTCGATATTCGCCGCGACACGCTGAACATCGATGAAGAGCTGATCGAAACCGCCATTACCGCGCGGACGAAGGCGATCTTCCCGGTGCACTATGCCGGCGTCGGCTGCGAAATGGATCGCATCATGCAGATCGCCGCGCAGCACCGGCTGGTGGTTGTGGAGGACGCGGCCCAGGGGGTCAACGCCTTTTACAAGGGGCGCCCGCTGGGATCGATCGGCCACCTGGCCGCGTATAGTTTTCACGAAACCAAGAACTACGTGTGCGGCGAGGGTGG
This sequence comes from Pirellulales bacterium, assembly GCA_035496575.1. Classification (GTDB taxonomy): domain Bacteria; phylum Planctomycetota; class Planctomycetia; order Pirellulales; family PALSA-1355; genus PALSA-1355. The sequence continues at coordinate 1,154 of DATJEN010000150.1, read as the reverse complement.
CGCGCTATGCATCAATGCGCCGCAATTCGTCGAAAGAGCCGAAATCCTGCGCGAGAAAGGAACCAACCGCAGCCGCTTTCTGCGCGGCATGGTCGATAAGTACACTTGGGTCGATGTCGGCTCCTCGTATGTGCCCAGCGAAATTAACTGCGCGTTTCTTTACGCGCAACTCGAGCTGCTCGAATCCATCGGCCAGCGCCGTCGGAACGTCTTTGAAGTCTTCCGCCGTCATCTCTCGCGCCTCCAGCGGCTGGGATTGGCACAACTGCCCAACATTCCCGCCCACTGCCAGAGCAATCATCACATGTTCTATCTGCTGCTGCCCGACTCTGAAAAGCGCGACGCGCTGATCTCGCACTTGCGGCAACATGGCATCGCCGCCCCGTTTCATTACGTGCCTCTGCACACGTCACCCGTGGGCGCGAGATACGGCTACCGCGCGGGAGATTTGCCAATCACCGAGGAATTGAGCGGCCGGCTCGTGCGGCTGCCCTTATATTGCGACATCACCGAAGCGGAACAGATGGAGATTGTTTCGCGGATCGAGTCGTTCGCGTCGAACATGGTCGAACGCCGCGCGGCCGCTTGAACATTTCATCGAGCATCTCGCCAACTTCGATTGCAGTGGATGCTCAAAGGAGCACGCCTGGAATGGACTCCGTCGAACTCTCGGTCGTGATCCCGGTTTATAACTCGGCCGAGATGCTGCCCACGCTCCACGACCGGCTGGACTCCGTTCTTCGAGCGCTGGGCAATACCTTCGAAGTCATCTATGTGGATGATGGAAGCCAGGATGCATCGTGGAGCGTGCTGCAGCAGCTCGAGCAGCAGTATCGCGGACAGGTTGTTGCCGTGCAGCTCATGCGGAACTATGGCCAGCACAATGCTCTTATGTGCGGCTTCCGGCAGGCCCGCGGCGACTATGTCATCACGATGGACGACGACCTGCAACATCCGCCGGAAGAGATTCCCAAGTTGTTGGCCGCCATCAAACAGTCGGACCTCGACCTGGTGTACGGCGGTTACGAGCGAAAACAGCACCGGGTGACCAAGAACCTGGCGTCGTGGGTCGTCAACCGATTCTATCGATTCGTGTTTCAATCGCCGGTTACGGTGACCGCGTTTCGAATTTTGCGCAGCGAGCTGCTGCAAAC
>DATJEN010000149.1:0-6389 GCA_035496575.1 Pirellulales bacterium | reverse complement strand
AAGCCCGTTACTTCCAACAGGACCTACTCGATAAGCACTGGCTTGACGGGCTGTACGTCTCGATCGTGCCTGCCGCGCCCCAAGGCACTAAGCTCGAACACACTGTCGACGAACCGGGCAACGTCATTCATGCCGGCGTGTGGACCGGACGCTACTTGGCCGGTGTCGGCTATCAATACGCCGTCACAGGAGACTCTAAGGTTCGTGAGCATGGCGGACAGATCCTGAAAGCACTCCGCATCTTGCAGGAAGTCACCGGCAAGCCCGGCTTGCTGGCGCGAGGTTATGTGAAGGGACACGGTCCGGTGATGGATTGGGAACGCGAGGGAGCCGACTCGCCCGAGTGGCATCAAGGACAAGGAGCCTACTCCGATTACCGCTTCTACAGCGACGTCAGCGTCGACAATTTCAACGCCGTGCTGTATGGCTACGCGGTGTACTACGATCTGGCGGCCGACGACCAGCAAAAGGAATTCATCGCCCACGACGTCGACCGCCTCATGACGCACCTGCTCGACCACCATTGTCGGATCATCGATCTCGACGACGAGCCGACTCAATTTGGGCATGTGGGCATCGATCCCGATCCGGCCCGCGAGGCATATTACAACCAGCTTTATGCCGCGCGACAGCGTCTGTATGGCGCCGCGAGCATCGAAAAGATGCCGCTCCGCGCTTCGCTAATGTTACTGCCAGACTTGTTGATTGCTCATCGAACGACGGGCAAGTCGCGGTATCTCGATTTCTACCATCGGGTCGTCGCACGCTGGAAAGACAATCCGGAACCGGACGTGTTCCGCCAACCCTTTTCTCTCGAGCGGCTTGCGCGCGTGAATCACAGCTCGGAAGGCCAAAGTTACGAAGCGCTCTACAACTTGATTCGCTACGAGCGCGATCCGGCCCTGCTGGCTATTTATCGCGGCTGGGTCGACTCGCTTTGGGATTTGAATTGGATGGAGGGCAACTCGCTGTTCACGTACATGACGCTGGCGATGTTGCCCGAATATCGCGCCCCGAACCGTGCCGGCGAAGCCCGCGCCGTGCCCGAACAGGTCACCCATGCGGCGGAGAGTTTGCAGCTCGCCAACGAAACCTTGGCACGATTTCCGGTCGATCGCGTGTTGCGGCCGGTCATGAACTCGTTGCGCACCGATATCGAGCTGAATCCGAATACCGATCGCGCTCGGCAAAAGCAATCGGCCAGGCCGTTGCCAGTCGACCAACGCCCCCACGACAACGAATATGAATGGAAAGGCAACCCCTATCGACTGGATGGCTGGCTGAAGCCCACGCTCGTGGCGCTGCAATACTCCTGCGATGACGCGCGGGCGGCCTGGTTCGCCGATAGCGCGGGGCGAGTCTATCGCACACTCGACGGTGGCAAGTCGTGGCGAAAGGTTACCGCGGGCTTGATGGGCGCCTCAGTTCAGAATCTGGTCGCGTCCGATCGACGATCGTACGTTGTCTGGGCCCAGACAAACGGCGGAGTCATGGTCTCGCGAGACGGCGGCGAGAGCTGGAGAACGGCCGATGAAAACGCTCCGAAACTGACCGCGCCCAACTTCACCGAGTGGCTGAAGTGTTCCGATTCGTTGTGGCTGCGCGTCAATGCCGACAACGACGAATTGGAGCGCAGCACCGACGGTGGGAAGACGACGCAATCGGCCATGAAGGGTTGGCGCATTCCGCGCGCAAAATCGGTGCTGCGCACACCACGCGGTGTCGTGGCCAGCGGACCCGGCGGAGCTTACGAATCCTCCGACGGCGAGAACTGGAGTGAATTGAAACTCTGGCCCGAGGAAGAAACAGGCGCAGCCGACTTCCTGCATGCCTACTGGATGGGCCGCTATTATGGTTTTGTGCCGGCCGACGCGGCGAAACCGTAGATACCAACGAACTTTCGCAAGACCTGCGTCGTCTCGTCTCGTCTAGTCAGGCGATTCCGCGAGTTGGCCTTGCGCTAACTCTGCCGTGGACTTTAGTCCAGGAACGTTCTTCCGCTTGAGCGCTGCGTGCGCGGTGTGTACGCGACGACGAACCTTTGTAGGTCACGAGCGCCTGCGCCCCATGGGTTGCATTAGCGGCGCAGGGAGTTTATTCCCTCCGGCACGCCATGTGCAGTACCACCAGCCTGGCGGCGTTGCGCGCGGCATGCCAACGCCAGCTCTCTACTAAACTCCCATCTCATAGGAGCCGAGGCCATGCGAAATGTTTTGAGATTCGCTGCCGCTGGTTTGTTGCTTTTTGTGGCGACCAGCTCGTTGGCGGCCCAACTAGGGGTCGAACGCCGTATCGATCGACGTTTGGATCGCCGCGCCGACGCAGGCAACGCGAACGCGGCTGCCCGACTGAATGACCGCGCAGCCACTGACCCCAACGCCTGGCGTATGCAATACAACAACAATCAGTGGTGGTACTACACGCCCAAGAACCAGTGGATGTACTACGACAACAACAACTGGACGGCCTACGACGCGAAGACCTATTTGCCGCCGCGAAGCGGCTATGTCTACGGCAACGCGAACTTTGGCCCGCGGGGGCGCTACTACACCGGATATCGCGGCCATTGGGGACCGCCGGCGGTGGTGCCGACGGCTCCAGCGCCTGTCGCGGCGCCGACCACTGCGGCGCCGGCCGCCGTGCAGCCTGCACCTGCTGCTGCGCCGGCTGCCGCAGCTGCGCCTGCCGCCGCACCTGCGCCGGCGTCTGCACCTGTGCCCGCGCCGTAACGGATTGTCGAAAGCTTGTGCCGGACCAAAGGGAGCTTGGTCCGGCACTTTTTTTTGCCGATGGGTGGCTCCGGCAACGTCACTGCTTGAGCTTGAGAACCCATAGCACCCCGGCATAGATGACAACCGCGCTCGCGAGGCCTATGCTGCTAGTGGCGTTTCGACGCGCCCATCCTCGTGGAGTGCTTTTGCCATGGACCCACGTGAAGCCGACACGGTTGAATTGGTAAAACCAGCCCTGGCCGCGGCGAAGTACTTCTTCAAGTCGGCGGCCAACCTGGCATTCGAGTTTGGCGCCGCAAGCAATATCGGACTAAAGCGAGCCGAAAACCAGGACCACTACCTGGTCGTGCGGCGCACGCGCACGCAGGAACTGCTGCTCACCAACGTACCGCAGCAAGAACTGGTGCTCCCCGCTGATGATGCGTACGCGATGGCAGTCGCCGATGGCATGGGCGCGACCGGCAGCGGCGGTCTGGCCAGCCAACTTGCGATTCGCACGGCTTGGGAATTGGCGGGCCGCACCACCAGTTGGATGATGAAACTGGGCGACTTGAACGGCGATGAGATCACTGAGCGGATCGAGGGCTTTTCTCACCTGATGCAGCAAGCCTTTCTCGACGAGTCTCAAAACAACCCACAATTCGCGCCGCACAGCGGAACCACGTGGACGTGCGCGTACTTTGTCAGCTCGTTCGCGCTGGTCGCGCACGTCGGCGATTCGCCCTGCTTTCGCTGGCGCAATGGCATCATGGCACGCATCTCGACGGACCACACCGTCGAGCAAGAGTTCATCGCGGCGGGCGTGGCTCCCGAAATTGCCGGCAAGTACAGCCACATGCTGACCCGCTGCTTTGGCTCGCACTCGCCCGACGCGCGGCCGGAAATCCATCATCTGCGGCTGCAAGCGGGCGACCAATTGCTACTGTGCAGCGACGGACTGACCGATGTGGTGCGCGCCGCTCACATCTCCCAATGCCTCGACGAATCGCCCGACGCGCAATCGGCATGCGATGGTCTCATCCGGCTTGCATTGGCTGCGGGCGGCCCCGATAACGTGACCGCCGTGCTGGCCAGGGCCAAGGCCCGATAGCGTTTGGAAACAGATCACTGGCCCGCCTTGCTGAGTCGCAAACCGCCATTTTAAATTAGGACGCGGGTGGGAATCTATTCCGATCAAGTTTTCCCGTGGCTGGTTGATCGTGTCATGGCAAGGGATGTCATGACCGAGCAACGCCAGGTGGTGCTGGGGAAAGCATACGGCGACGTGCTGGAAATTGGATTTGGAACGGGGCTGAATCTGTCGCACTATCCAGGCATCGTTGAACAGCTAACGGTGCTTGATCCCAACCCCGGCATGCATCGTCGCGCAGCCGGACGCATTGCTGCCTCGCGAATCCCAGTCCACAGCGTAACTCTTGGCGCGGATGGAGCACTGCCCTTGGCTGACAACCGTTTTGATACGGTCGTGAGCACCTGGACTATGTGCAGCATCATCGACCTCGAACGGGCATTACTGGAGCTTTATCGCGTGTTGAAGCCCGGCGGAAGCCTGTTATTCATCGAGCACGGGCTATCGCCAGATCGCAACATCGCAAGATGGCAGAACTGGCTCACTCCCGCCAACAAGTTGATTGCAGACGGTTGCCATTTGAATCGAAACATCGCCCAATTCGTCACGTCGTCGCCGCTGTCGCTCGTCCAATGCGATCAGTTCTATCTGCGAGGCACGCATCGCATCGGCGGCTGGATGTACCGCGGCCAAGCCAGTAAACAAGCGGGTTGAACCACTCCATGCCGCGCGCCTCGCAGTTGCCGCGCTATTTCTTTTGCGGGCCTAAGCTGCGGATGAAGACGACGACCTGCCAGGTTTCCTTCTCGGAGAGCGTCTTCTTGTAAGCGAGCATGTCGGCGTTGCTTTCGATGCCTTCGCGAATCACCCAGTAGATCTCGCCGTCGGTCGATCCATAGTCCCAGTCGGCATCGGTCAGATCCGAGGGTGTACCGCCGCCGAGCGCCTGGCCGCCGTCCCCCTTGCCCTTTTTGCCGTGACAGGAGGCACAATGGGTCAAATACAACTCGCGGCCCGCATCAACCGTCGGGGCGTCGCTGGCGAGCGGGTTCTTGAGCTTGGCCGCCTGAGCATTGACGACTTTCGGGGCCTCGTCCGCGGCCATCGCGAGTCCCACGAGCGCCAGTGTGAGCAATCCGAACGCCTGGCACGCCATGGCGCGCCGGCCGAGCACGCCCTTGTCATTCTTCTGGCTCATCGAAGTACTCCATCAAGTATTCAGGCCAGGCGGAACGCAAATGGACGAACAGCTCATGAGCCACGTTGACCATTCGATTGACCGCGTACTCGTATTCGTCCCTTTTGACCTTCATCGTCACGGATAAATGATCCTGCCGATTCGAGCAGGCTAGCGCCGCGCGATCGGAATCGACGCGCCGGTATTGGGGCACTTCGTCGCTCGAAAGTTTCGCGATCAACCGCTTCAAATCGAGCGCAAGCGGCGTGCCCGCCTTCACGCCCGGCAGGATTCGATCGAATCGCAACTCGTTTTTGGCGGGGTCGAGCGACAACTCCATGGGTCGATCGTGCAGCCACACAAAGCTGAAGACCGTCTTGCCGCGCGGCGCGTCCGCTTGTCCGAAGCCGCTAAACACTCCGCGCTTTGCGTAGTCTTCCAGCGCCGCGCAAACGGCCTCTTGGGCGCTAGCCGCCGCTAGTTTCTTGGGGCCGCGAGTGGCAGTGCGTTTCATTTCTTAATGGCTATAGGCCGTGTAGCCCAGCGTATTGTTCCCCAGAAATCCAGGCGATCCGGGTCCGCGAATCGAGAACTCTTTGCGGCCCTGACAGTTGATCAGCGAGCATACATTTTCCTTGGCCGCCAACTGGTAGCAGCGCTCGAGCGCGGGCCGGAAATCGCTGGGCGTCGTGACATACTCGCCGTGCGCGCCCAGTCCTTCGACCACCTTGTCGTAGCGGACGTTTTCCTGGAACAGTTGGATCGCGAGGTGGACTGGATTCTTCACGAACGAAGTAAAGGTGCCCCATGCATTGTTGCTGTAGACGACCACGACGATGGGCATCTTGTACTTTGCGGCGGTTTCCATCTCCATGATCGTGTAGGCGGCGGCGGCGTCGCTGGTCAAGCAGATCACCGGCGCGCCTTGGTACGGCGCCTGCGGACCGATGCCGTGCCGAACCGCGGTGCACGTCCCGATCGCCATGGCGATGTTCGGTCCAATCGCGCCGAACTGGTAAGAATCGTACACCAGTTGGCCCGGACGATAACCGCGATTCCAGCGGCGCATGTAGCGTGAGGTCACATAGCCACCGCTGTTGAACACCGTTTGTTCCTTGGGAATGTTGCCGCGATACATGAAGTCGGAAAGTTCCTGGGCGATCACGGCCGGATGCACCGCATCGCTGAAAGCCAGGCCCTGCTTGTAGTACTCGGCATTCTCCTTTTCCATTTCCGCGCGGCCGGCCTTCAGGTCCGCGATCCAGCTATCATGCTTGAGCGGCGGGCAGGCTTCCGCCAACGCCGCGAGCGCCGCCTTCTCGCAGCTCACGATGCCTACTTCGACGGGAATATTGCGGCCGATATCCTCCGGATCGGGATCGATGCGGATGTATTTGGCGTCCGGCCCGAC
>DATJEN010000148.1:0-9489 GCA_035496575.1 Pirellulales bacterium | reverse complement strand
GGTCGAGATCAGCACCATATCGGGCACGTCGGGCACGCTCTCCGCGAACTGTAGCATGCGGCGATAGGAGGCGCCCTGCTGCCGGTCGACAATGCGGTGCGGATTCGCTTTGCGGTTCGGGTCGCGCAAGTGGCGGTCGTCATAACCCGGCGACACCGAGACGACCTTCAGGTTTCGCGTGCCGGCGTCGCTGTTCAAATAGGCCTGCATCCACACGCGTTCCCAGTTGGCCGGAGCCGAGAGCTCGAGCGGCGAGTATAAGCTCCATCCATGAAACAGTCCGAAGGTGTGCCGCCGCTCATCCTTGGCCGAATACATGCGCAGACTGCTGGCGATTCGCAAAAAGCCCTGCGTGTTGTCGTCCACAAAGTTGATCCATGGCTTGTTGCCGTCCTGCACGCCGGTCCAGAAGTAGAACAGGACGGGCTCACCTTCATAGTGGAAATAAGAGCGCCTGGCGGCGAATTGCCGCCTGATCATCTCCAGTGTGTTTGAATGATGCTCGCGCGTGCAATCGTACGGGCAAAGTTGAATGGCGATGCGGGTGCGGGTCTCCAGTCGGTCGACCACGCTGATCAGGCTTTCGGCCGCGGCCTGTTCGTATGCATTCGCGCCGTTGCGATCGACGTGCAAATTGACGACCACGAAATCGAGCCCCATCTGGTCGAACAATCGCCAGTGAGCCTCGATGGTGCTGCAACTGCTGGAGGCATAGTAGCCCAGCCGCGGCATGTCGGTAACGCCGCCGGCATGCGGCGTGTCGTTCCAATGATGGGAGCCCACGCCGTCGCCGTACCAGCAGTAATAATGCGCGCCAAACAGCGTGGTGCGCGGCGTGGAGTCGATGCGGGGACGCACGTGCTCGCGGGTCCACTTCTGATGCGTATTCTCGATGACCTTCAGCAACTGCTCGGCCGCGCGGTCCCAGGTATAGGCCTGCACGCGCTCCCGCCCGGCAGCTCCCATGCGCTTGGCGATGTCTTTGTTGTCGCGCAATAGCCGCATGCGCTCGGCGATTTCCTCCGGCTCGGGAGCGACCAGCATCGCGCAACTTTCGTCGACCACCTCGGTGAAACCACCCTCGTTGGCGGCGATCAGCGGCTTTCCAGCCGCCATTGCCTCGAGCGCCACGATGCCAAACGGCTCTTTGACCGGAACAAACACGACGGCCAGCGCTCGGGAGAACAAAATCTTGACTTCGAGATTGCTCAGCTTGTGCAAGAAGAAGACCCGGTTGTCGAGACCCATGCCTTCGGCAATGCGCGCCAGCTTTTCCTTTTCCGGGCCGCTGCCCACGATGTAAAGTTGAGCGTTTTCGACCAGCTTCAACGCCTCGATGATCAGCTTGATGCGTTTATGCGGCCACAACTGCCCGATCGTGAGAAAGATGTTTTCGTCGGAAGGCTGGAAAATGAAGTCTTCGACATTCACGCCCGGATAGACGACGTCCTTGACGGGTGTGCCGTACACGCCCTCCAGGTAACCGGCCGTGTAGCGGCTGTTGGCCACCACGCGATCCGGGCTGCCAAGCTTATCCACCAGGTCCATCGAGGATAGATACGCTTCGTAAGTGACGTCCGCGATCCGGTCATAGTTGTATTTTGGATAAATGTGCAAATCGCGTTGGCGAGTCGCCGCCACGTCCTCGAGCGGCTGCTCATAGCGAAGATCGTGCAAGATGCGCAAGGGCTCATGCGGATACCACACCATCGGATGCAGGTCGATCAAGTGCGTGGGCCATAGGTGGGTATGGTAAATGTCGTGCTTGCCGATTTCCTGTTCCCAAATCTTGGGCAACAGGGCCGTGTTGAGCAGGATGGAATGCCGCCCTTCGAAATACGGCGACAATCGTGCCAGCTTCACGCGCTTGCCGATCTGGTGCTCGGCAAGAAGATCGGTATTCACGATCGAGGAGTAGATCGTGATGTCGTGCAGCTTTTGCCAGCGCGACACGCACTCGATCAAGTACCGTTCGGCGCCGCCGTACTTCGATAGCTCGGGAATAATGACGGCCATGCTCAGCGGCTTGGTGGCGGAAAGCGCTGTAGCCGGAACGATCGAGCTGGGAAGCGTCGCGACAGTGGCCATGCCGGGCTACCTGGTCAAGGGCGGGTTTGAACGGGTGGGAGTACGTCGTGCGGCCTTTAAGCGGCCCTGCGTGTCTGCCGATATCGTTCGATCACGTTGCGTGGTTCGCCAATTTCCACAAGTTGTCCGCGCTCGACCAGCGCCACGCGGTCGCTGATTTCGGCGACCGCGCTCATGTCGTGGCTGACGAACACCATCGTGGTTTTCGCTTGTCGGAACTGCTGCATGCGACGTAAACATTTCTGCCGGAACGATTCGTCGCCGACCGCCAGCGCCTCGTCGATCAGCAGGATGTCTGGATCGAGGTGTACGGCCACCGAGAAGCCGAGCCTGGCAATCATGCCGGTCGAGTAGGAGCGCAAGGGCGCGTCGATGAAGGCCCCCAGCTCCGAGAATCCGATGATCGCCTCGGTTCGCTCGACCACCTCGCGCCGCGTCAGGCCCAGCAGCACGCCATTGAGCGTGATGTTCTCGCGCCCATTGAGCTCGCTGTGAAACCCTGCGCCGAGCTCGAGCAAGGGGCAGATGCGGCCATGCGTTTCCAGCCTGCCGGCGGTGGGACGCAACACGCCCGCTATCAGCCCTAGCGTGGTGCTCTTGCCTGCGCCGTTTGGACCAATCAGGCCCAGGCACTCGCCGCGGCGAACTTCGAACGAAACGTTGTCGAGCGCGCAAAACGGCTGCCGCCGCCAGATCGCGCGAATTTGACTGGGCAAATGCAGCAGCAAGTTCTTGACTCCGCCCGACACCGGACTGTCGATGTAGTAGCGTTTGGTCACATGTTGAAAGGAAATGGCAAGCGGGTCAGACAATTTCGGCAAACCTCCACACGTTTTTGCCGTAGACCAGCGTGCCGAGAGCCAGCCAGCCCAAGGCCCACGTGATGGCGACCCCGACATAAAGCACAGGGATGTGCCCCGCGTAAAACAGCCCCTGCCAGCACAGCACGATCGAGGCGAACGGGTTGGCAAAAAAGAGCCAGGTGTACTCCTCGGGCACCCGATCGGCCGGATACCACACCGGCGTGAGATAAAAGAGCGTGAGCGTCAACAGCCCGATCAGCCGCTCCAGGTCGCGAAAGAAGAGATTCGTGGTGGCGATCACGAGCGCCAATCCGAAGGTCATGACGACCTGGATCGTGAACAACAGCGGCAGACCCCAGCACCACTCGAGCGTGGGCGTGCGGTGGTAATAGGCCATGAAGCCCAGCACCACCGGCAACGAGACCAGAAAGTGCACGGATTCGTTCAGCACGGTCGCCAGGACCAGCATGGCGCGCTGGAAGCGGACCTTTTTGATGAGCGAGCTGTTGGCCAGAAAGCAGGCATTGGACCCTTGCGCCGTGTTGGCGATCGATTGCCAGGGGAACAAGCCCGCGATCAGATAGAGCGCGTACGCCTCCACTTGTGTCCGCATCACGATCCGACCAACCAGAAAGAAGATGCCGGCCAGCAGCAGCGGATGCATGAGCGACCAGGCGTAGCCCATGAAGGTGCTCTTGTAGCGCACCTTGAATTCTTTGGCTAACAGCACGAGGATCAAGTCGCGATAGTAAATGATCGATCGTGAGTTGCCCGAGACGAGCGCCGGCATCAGGGCTTTCAAGATGGCAATCCTTTGCTGCTGTTGCCGATCGCTTGTTGCGTAGCGCGCTTTCGCCCGTGGGTGAGGCGAAATCGGCCGCTGCACGCGCGACGCATGCTGGGCTCCTGCCCAACTCAACGCCGCTCGCGCGCCTGGTAACTTCGGTAGGCGCAATTTCGGGGACTCAAACCTATACCCCGAATCTGCTTAGCGCGTCAACACAGCTTTGCATGGCCAGGGTGGGTTCAGGCTGTTCGGGGGTGCCGCGGGAATTGCGTGCTAGCACGATCCCGCGCTCGGGATTGAACACAAGCTGCCCTAGGTTCCGGTGGGACGATTCTGGTAAGGTCCGCCGCCTGCCGCGCACCCTACCCTCACGCGAGACCTCGATGAGTTCCGAGCCGGTCACGATTCGGACCCCTTCGCGCGCCGAACGGCCTCGTGTGCGCTCGGGCCAGCGAAATGTCCAAGCCCATCCCGCTCAGGTCGGGGCCACGGGGGTGGCGATCCGCGCGCTCGATGTGGTGGTGGCTTCGCTCGGCATTGCGGTCTTTGCCATTCCGATGCTCGCCATCGCGCTCGTCGTGAAGTTGACAAGCCGCGGACCGGCCTTGTATTGGCAAGAGCGGACCGGACTGGGCGGACAGCCCTTCGTGATGTGTAAATTTCGTACCATGCGCGTCGATGCCGAGCACGACAGCGGCCCTGTCTGGGCCAGGCGGGGCGATCCGCGCCGCACCTGGCTCGGAGTGTTCATGCGCCGCTCGAGTCTCGACGAGTTGCCACAACTTTGGAACGTGCTGCGCGGCGAGATGAGCCTGGTCGGGCCGCGTCCCGAGCGGCCAGTTTTCGTGCGCGAGTTTTCGCACAAGTTTCCACGCTACAACAAGCGCCATCGCGTGCCGCCGGGCATCACCGGGTGGGCCCAGATTCATGGCTGGCGCGGCGATACGTCGTTGGCCAGGCGGCTCGAGCACGATTTGTATTACGTCGAACACCGCTCATTCGCGCTCAACTTGCGAATCATGCTGCTGACTCCGTTTCGCCTGCTCTTTGATCGAAACGCGTGTTGAACCATGCATCTCGAACGGCTGAAACCCTACTACGCGCTCTTGTTTGCGGTGGGCCTGGCAGCCGCGCTGCAGGCCATCCACGTCGCGCGCTCGGCGACGATTAGCGCCGACGGAATTACCTTCATCGCGATCGCGCGCGATCTGGCCCAAGACCCGGCCGAAGCCTTCCGCCGCCACGACCAGCATCCCGGATATCCGGCCATGCTGCTGGGCGCCGCGCGGGTCGTGCACTGGTGTGGCTATCAGGCAGAGCCGCACTCGTGGGCTGTGGCCGGAACCATCGTTTCTTACCTGTGTGGATTGGCGGCGGTGGCGTTCGTTTGGCTGCTTGCGCGCAATCTGTTCGACGCGCGGGCGGCGAACTATACGGCCATCGCCTTCGCGGCGCTGCCAGTCCTGTGCTGGAATGCGGGCGATGCCCACAGCGACGTGCCACACCTGGCCGCGTATTTGTTGGCTGCATGGCTCGCTTCGTCCGGAATCATCAGCGGCAACCCCTGGACCCTGGCCGCGGCCGGAGCAGCAAGCGCAGCGGCTTACTGGATTCGGCCGGAAGGGCTGGAAGTGTATTTGATCGCGCTGGTTTGCATCGCATGGCAGGCCATCCGCGGGCAATGGGCCTGGAAGAAAACAGCCATCGCGATGAGCGCATTGAGTGCGGCAACTTTGCTGGTGGCAGCGCCCTATCCGATTCTCGCCGGCAAGTTCACGAGCAAGCAGCTCCCGTTTGCAAAGACGCAGCCCGCGCAAACGTTTATCGACTTGGTTGCAACGACCCAGCATCCGCCGGCGGCGTCTGTATCGCCTGCGCCTTCGCCCGCCCCTTCCGCGGCAGATAACACGGCCGCCGCCGCAACGGCCACAGCGCCGGCGCCAGAAATCTCGGCTCAAGCTGCGCCCACGTCGAGTCTGGCAACGGAAATACCCACGACAGCGGACTCGCCTCGGTATACTCCCAGGCTCATCGCGAAGCTCTTGGGTCAAGGCTTTTCGGCCTTTATCAACAGTATCTGCCAGGGATTTAAGTTCATCTTCATCCCGTTCTACTTTATTGGCCAGATTGAATGCGCTCGCCGGCGACCGCAGTGGTTGCAGATCGGAATGCTGTCGATGCTGGGCGCGACGCACTTCTGCGTGCTGTTGGCCGTGTTCGTGTTGTCAGGCTACATCGCCCACCGGCACGTGCTGCCGATGGTGGCGATTGCCATGCCGGTTGCCGCGCTTGGAATTCTGTACGTAGGCGACCGGGCCGCAGCCCGCTCGCGGCTCTCTGCAGAGCGGGTCTCCGCGGCAATCCTCGCGCTTTGCTGCGTGGCGATCTTGCCATACACCGTGCGCGCCTTGAACCTGGAATTCATCCCCGTGATGGCCGCGACCTCCTGGATCGACCAGCACACCGATGCGGGAGCGGGCGTCGTGTGCAATTCGCCCTACGTAAGCTTCTACGGGCATCGCGCGGTTGCTTACCTGAGCCACGAGGCCCCGTCGCTTACACAAGCTCTGGCCAAAGCCGACCCCTCGACGCGCTATGAATACGTCGTGCTGCACGTGAACGCGCACGAATTTCAGCCGGAGTGGATCGAGCAGATCGAAGAGCGATACGAACAGGTTGGGCTTTATCCCGATCCCTCCAGCATCGCCCGTCCCAAAGAAGTGCGCGTCTACCGGGCTCGCGAACTGGCGGCAAGCCGCGTTGCCGGTGCGCAGCACGGCCATCCAGCAGATCGCAAGTAATCGAGGTGCTCAGCCCGAGCTCTTCTCCGCGCGGATCACGCTGATCTCGCCATTCCGCTCTTTGTAGGCCCTCTTCACGTCTTTTACATCCTCGACGCCGTGCATGCGCAGGGCCTCATACAGATCGTGCTGCGAAATGTTCGAGTGCCGCAGCTCCGCCTCGAGCACTTTTCCGTCGGAAATGACCAGCTTTGAGTGTCCCTTCACTAAATTGCCAAAGCCGTGCCAGTAATACGCCAGGTAGGTAAACACCCAGTGGCAGAAAACGAGCGCCATCGAAGCAACAATCGTATTCGACAATGAAGCATGACCCGTGATGCCGCGGCTCAAAAGCGACCCCAAAATAAAACCGAGAATGACGTCGAGTGGACTCCAACGGCTGATGAGCCGACTCTTCCCTAGCCGGACGACCGCCACGCCCAGCACGAAAACGAGCACTGCCCGGGCGGCCGTTTGCAGCAGTGTCAGCGAATCCTGCGGCGTGTCAGGGCCGAAGATCGACTCGAGCAGTTTGATCAGCGATGAATCGTACATGGTTACGTGCTCTCAGTTTGGACTCGAAAAGGATGCACGGCGCTGGGGGGACGTGGTCAGTCTTAGAAATTGTCGCCGCAGGAGTGGGCTGGCATCCGAGCTCCTGCGGACTAACCCCGCCCGGTGATTTTTGCTCGCCTATAATGGCCCCATGAGCGAAGGCCCGGCCATTTCAAGAGCGTTGGCCCCGAGCGAGCGCGCATTGGTTCGCTGGATGCTTGAAAACGGTGAACCCAATGGTGTGAATTTCCTGCCGCAATTGGACGCTGCGCAAGTGGGCCCGTGGGTGTGCCCATGTGGCTGCGCAAGCTTTAACCTTGAAATAAAAGACCGCCCAACGCCTGCACCAGGCGGAATGAAGTCGCTTGGCGCTTTCGTTTTTGAAGTTGACGGAGAAACTTGCGGAATCTTCGTCTACGAGCGGCATGGCGTGTTGGCGGGGGTCGAGGTAACTGGGTACACAGGCGATGCTCCCAAGAGCCTTCCTGAAATTAACTTGCTGCGCCCGGCATTTCCGAAAATCTCCGATTAGACTGGCCCACTACCGTCCCCGTTCGGAGTTGGACATGAGCCGCCGGATGTGATGTAATGGAAGGCGCTTAGCACGGCCCGCCTTCCATCGCCTACCCGCCCCTTTCCTCCCGCCTTTACGACCGATGATATGCGTTTCTCGTTGGGCCGCGATAGCCTCTCTGACCATTTTAGCCGCACTCGCGCGCGGTGGGTCTTCCACTGCCGAAGCGGCTGACGAGATCGACTACAACCGCGACGTGCGGCAGATCCTGTCGGACCACTGTTACGCATGTCATGGGCCGGATCAGGCCAAGCGGCAGGCTGGCCTGCGGCTCGACCGCGAGGACTCGGCAAAAAGTGAGCTCGAGAGTGGCAGCCGCGCCATCGTGCCCGGCGACACGAGCGCGAGCGAACTGATCGCCCGCATCACGGCCACGGACGACAGCGTGATGCCGCCGGCCGAGGGCGGAAAACCACTCAAGCCCGAGCACGTCGCCAGGTTGAAGTCGTGGGTCGAGCAAGGGGCGAAATGGAAGGGGCACTGGTCGTACTTACCAATTGAGCCGGCCGCGCTGCCGGCCGTCAGTGATTCGGCATGGCCCCGCACGCCGATCGATTATTTCATCCTCGAGCGGCTGGATCGGGACGGCGTCAAGCCGTCTCCGCCGGCCGACAAGGCGACTCTCGCGCGGCGGCTCTCGTTCGATCTGACCGGTCTGCCGCCCAGCCCCGCCGACGTAGAATCGTTTGTCGCCGACCATTCCTCCGACGCTTATGAGCGTCTGGTGGATCGCTTGTTGGCTTCACCGCGCTATGGCGAGCGGATGGCGCAGCGCTGGCTCGATCTCGCCCGCTATGCCGACACCAACGGATATCACATCGACAACCACCGCGATATGTGGCGCTATCGCGAATGGGTGATCGGCGCCTTCAATCGCAATTTGCCGTTTGACCAGTTCACGACTGAACAAATCGCGGGTGACTTGCTGCCCGCCGCGACTCTCGACCAGAAGATCGCCAGCGGATTTCATCGAAACGTGATGGTGAACTTCGAAGGCGGGGCCGACCCCGCTGAGTATCTCACCAAGTACGTCGTCGATCGGGTCACGACGACCGCCACGGTTTTTCTGGGAAGCACGCTGGCTTGCGCCGAGTGTCACGATCACAAGTACGACCCCTTCACGCAGCGCGACTTCTATCAGCTCTATGCCTACTTCAACAATGTTCCCGAGCAGGGGCTGGATGGGCAGAAGGAAAACCCCAAGCCCAGCATGAAAGTCCCGTCGCCCGAGCAGCTCGAGCGGATGCAAGCCTTGCGCAGCCAGACGACCGAGCTCGAAGAGCGCGTGCGCGGAGAGCTGGCCAAGACCAGGCTCGACGCCCCGCGCCCAAGTCCGCCCAGCGAGCCCTATGAGTACACCTGGGTGGACGATGAGCTGCCAGCGGGAAGCTCGCCCGATGGCGACGCCAAGAAAAAGGGCTGGTCCTGGGCCGCATCGCCCGAGCCTGTGCTGCAAGGGCGCCGCGCGAGCGTAGGCACGGCTAGCGAACGATCGCAACATCTCTTCACGGGTCCAAAGTACCCGCTGGTCATTGGCGCGGGCGACAAGCTGGTGGCCCACGTGTTCATCGATCCGGCGAACACGCCCGCCGAGATCATGCTGCAGTTCAACGATGGCTCGGGTTGGGAGCACCGCGCCTATTGGGGCGAAAACAAGATTGACTGGGGCAGCGAAGGCGGGCCGTCGCGGCTCGCGATGGGCGCGCTGCCCGCGGCCGGACAATGGGTGCGCTTGGAAGTTGACGCCGCGGCGATCAACCTGCAGCCGGGCTCGATCGTGGACGGCTGGTCGTGTACGCAGTTCGGCGGCCACGTGTATTGGGATCGCCTGGGAATGGTGACCTCCACGCCGCAGGGACCGGAGAATGCCGTCGACCAAGGCGCGTGGGTGGTCGTGGAGCG
>DATJEN010000147.1:0-19879 GCA_035496575.1 Pirellulales bacterium | reverse complement strand
CTGCTCGCGCGCTTTTCCCATCAGCCAGCTTCGGAGCAGCGGTTGCCACATGGCGCAGTTTCAGAATGGAGTTCGGTAGAGCGCGCGGGGCGTGCCACGCCATCTTAATCCACCCGAGCACCATCGCGAGAGGCCGACGATGAGTGAAGCCCTACGAAAACTGCCACAGGGCCATTTTGAGCGTGTCGCCCAGCCGACGATTCACCCCCAACACCGCGGCCGGCTCGAATCCGCAATGCACCATGCAGTTCTCGCAGCGCGGGTCGTTGCCGCGGCCGAGTTTGTCCCAATCGGTCTTGTCGATCAGGTCGTGGTAGCTTTTGTGGTGCTGGTCGGTGATCAAGTAACAGGGGCCTTTCCAGCCGCGCAGGTTGCGCGTTGGATTGGCCCAGGCAGCGCATTTCAATTCGCGCTCGCCGCGCAGAAACTCCAGGTACACCGGCGAAGTGTTCAAGCGATAGCCCGCCAACAAGCGCTTGGCCTCGCGAAATTTGGTGTGGATATCGTCGCGGGTCATGAAGATTTCCTGCGCGCCAAGCGGATTCGTCTCGGCAACAGCCGCGTATCCATACGCGGGGGACATCATAAAGCCGTCCACGCCCAACTCGGTCAAGAAACCGAGCAGCACGGCGATTTCGTGCATGTCGGTTTCTTTGTAGATGGTTGTGTTCGTGCACACCAGAAAGCCGGCGGCTTTGGCGGCTTTGATGCCTTCGATCGCCTCCGCGAAGACCCCCTCGCGCTCCACGGCACGGTCGTGCGTGGTTTCCATTCCGTCCAGATGCACGTTCCAAAAAAAGCGGTCAGTCGGACGAAAGCCGGCTAGCTTCTTCCGCGTGAACATGCCGTTGGTGCACAGATAGATGTGCTTCTTGCGCTCCAGGATCTTGGCCACCAACTCTTCGATCCAAGGATAGATCATCGGCTCGCCGCCACAGATGCTGACGCATGGCGCGCCGCACTCGTCGACCGCGGCCAGGCATTCGTCGACCGTCAGCTTGTCTTTGATGGTGCTGGCGTACTCGCGAATGCGACCGCAGCCCGTGCAGGTCAGGTTGCACGCGTGCAGAGGCTCGAGCATCAAAACCAACGGGAAGCGCTTCTCGCCCGAGAGTTTTTTCTTGAGCAGGTAGGTGCTCATCGTGCGGGTCAGCGAAAATGGAAAACGCATCAAGGCCTCTCCAGCACGAGGAAGAAAAACTACGCGCGAGCCGTCTGCACAGCCAGCGGTGAGCGCTTGGTGGTACGAGCCGATGCGTCGCCACCACCGCCCCGCATGGCGGCAGCCCAGGCGGCCATGGCCAACAGCGGGAAGTAGATCGGGTAGTAGTGATACCGCAGATAAAAAACTTGCGGAAAACCGGTTCCGGTGAATTCGTCTTCTCGCCAGGCGCCGTCGGCTTGCTGCGTCTCCAGCAAATAGGCGAGCCCGCGCTGGACGGCGGTCGAGTGCGCCTGTTCGGCTGCTACGAGGCCCAAAATGGCCCACGCGGTTTGCGATGCGGTGACCGGCCCCTGCCCTGCGAGCTTCGGGTTTGCATAGCTATCGGGCGATTCGCCCCAGCCCCCGCACGATTGCTGGCAGCCGAGCAGCCAATCGCGCCCGGCGCGCATCATGGGGTCTTGCGGCGAGATGCCAATGGAAGCCAGGCCCACCAGAGCCTGCCACGTGCCATAGACGTAGTTAACGCCCCAGCGGCCGAACCAACTGCCGTCGGCCTCTTGGGTTCGGCGCATGTAATGAATCGCGCGCTGGCACACAGGGTTTTTCGGATTGAAGCCATAGATTCCCAGCATCTCGAGCACGCGACCGGTGAGGTCGGGCGTGCTGGGGTCGATCATCGCGTTGTGATCGGCAAATGGCACGTGACACAGGAACTCGTGGTCGTTGTCGCGGTCGAAGGCGCCCCAGCCGCCGTCCCGGTTTTGCAGCGCGAGCACCCAATGGAGTGCGCGCTGGCCGGCCGCGGCCGCCCGATCCAAATGCGTGAGATGTCGATGGGCCTCTCGGCGCGACCCGAAAGCTTGTTGATCGCTCCAGCGAACCGTTGCCATCGTCTCCGGCTCACCGCTGTCAGCGCCATCGAACTGTTCGGCTAGCGCCATGAGCACCATGATGGTGTCGTCCACGTCGGGATAGAAATCATTGGCGTATTCGAAACACCAGCCGCCGGCCGGTGCTCGAACCGTTTCACGCCAATCGCCCGACGCGCGAACTTCGCGCTCGAGCAACCAGTCGACGCCGCGCGAACGCGCCGCGGCATTGGCGCCTCCTTGAGCGGCTGCCAAGGCGCGCAAGCTGATGGCAGTATCCCAGACGGGAGATTTACAGGGCTGCAGCCGGGCCGACTCGCCCTCTTCGATGATCAGCCCTTCGAGATGTTCGTGGCAAAAACGGACTTCGGGGCTGTCATCGGCATAGCCCAGGCACTTGAGCGCGATCACGCTCCAGATCATGGGCGGAAAGATCGCGCCTAGGCCTTGGCTGCCCTCGAAGCGGGCTGTCATCCAATGCTCGGCCACGGCCAGAGCACGCGCGCGGAGCGGCAACCACTTGCGCCGTTCGATGAATTTGAGCCCACGATCGACGGTTCGGAAGAAGTGATCCCAGCTCAAAAACCCCGTCCCGCCCTGCTGGCCCGGACACCTGAGCGGCGGCCAGTCTTTTGGCTGGCGAATGAACAATTCCGTGATGCCCAGCCGCGAGTCGATGGCAGTGGTTGGGCGATTGGCCCACATGATCGACAAGGGAACGATAATCGTCCGCGACCAGGCGCTGACTCGATAGAGATTGATGGGAAACCAGCGCGGCAGCAGGATGGCCTCTGGCGGGACGGCCGGGCATTGCTCGTAGCCGATCTGTCCCAGCAGCGCGAGATAAAACCGCGTGAAGCTATTGACGGCATCCGCGCCGCCATGGGCCAGCACGGCCGATCGGGCGCGCTGCATGGCCGCGTGTCCGGAATCGTGGCCGGTCAGCTTGAGCGCGAAATAAGCTTTGACGCTCGCGCTCACATCCACCGGCCCGCCGGGATGCGTGGTCCATCCGCCGCATGGCAACTGTTTTGAAAGCAAGTAGCGGGCGGCCTTGTGGGCAATTTGGGAATCGTTCCGCCCCAGAAAAGCGAGCAACAGGATGAACTCGCTCTCAAGGATGGTGTCCCCCTCGAGCTCGGCCACCCAGTGGCCGTCCGCCTGTTGATGTTGCAGTAGCCACGCCGCGGTGCGCTCGCTGGCTAGCTGGCATCGCGCGACGAGCGAGCTCGTCTCACCAGAATCGGAGAATTCGACATTGGCGGGGCCGCGGAGGAGAGGCGGCGAAGCCGTCGCGACTGGTTCCATGCGCGGTTTCTCAGTAGTGCTTCCTTGCGGCGAATCTTCCCTGTTCGCGCTAATCAGCGTGCTTGCTGTGCCCACCGATGAGCGCCCAGCTTATGTGAACTCCAAGCGAGGGGCAAGATCAAGGCTGGCCCTAGCCCGCTGGCAAGCTATGGACGCGACACGACGCGGAACAGTTGCCCCGAATCGTCCGGCAGTGGTGGAACTTCCTTTAGCACACCGGCCCGCACGAGCTTGTCGAATACGGCCGGCTGGAGAAAGTTGGTGATACCGTAGTTGCCGGGGGAGCGATAACGCTCGATTTCGCGCCAAGAGACATAAACATGGGAGATGCCGAGCGCGGCTAGCTCGGCGGCGACTTCCGCGGGTTCTTTGCCGCGCGCGAGCCGCTCAATAATGTTCCTGTCGAACACGGTGTTATAGATCACCGGAACGTCGAGATCGAACGGCTCGGAATCACCGACCAAGAGCAAGCGTGAGATCTCGTCAGCGTGCCCGTTCACGTAGCGATGCCAGGGCTCGACGCGCAAGGGGTCGTTGCGAAGAAGGTTCAGGTCGGCCAGGTAGCGATTATCAGATACTTGTCCGCCGGCGATCACGCCAAAATCGAACAGGAGCCCAATCGCTAGCACCGCGCCGGCCACGCGGCGCCACCAGGTGGCCTCCGTCCAGGTGGCTCCCAGTGCGGCTAAAAATGTGACCAGCGGCAGCACCGGCACCCAGAAGCGGTCGAGACGATGGGTAAAGAGCCACCAGGCCGCGAAGTAAAGCACGGCGTAGGCCAGCAGCCCGCGCACAAGCTTGTCACGCCTGAACCAGATCGCCACGGCCGCCAGGGGAAAGACAACGGGATTCAGCCACTCGCTTCCGATCACAAATCCGGCGGCACGCTGGACAAAGTCGAGGGGCCAATAGTTGGGCGGCCGATGCGCGCGAAGCCATTGCAAATTGCTTTCGGGCGTGCGTGTCGCGCCATCGAACAGCTCGTACAGCAATGGATACACAGGATTGCCGGTCAGCACGGCGTTCTTGATCAGCCACGCTCCGCAAGCGGCGAAGCAGGCAATTGAAAACAGCAGCACGGGACCGAGCGTCTTTCGAAACCGCACGCCAGTATTCGGGACGCTTGTGTCGCGCCAGGCGCAGTAACCGACAAACGCAAGTAGCGGGACCGCGCAAAAAAGCGCGGCGGGGTATTTTGTCGAAACGGCAGCGCCGCTCAAAAAGCCGGCCAGAAGTAGCAGCCGCGAATCGGTTGTTCTGGCCTCCTGCGCCTTTGATGGGGTGGACGACCCGTGGCCGAAGTTGCGCCACACGAGCACCGCATAAAGCGCCGTAAACAAATAGAACGCCATGGCGCCGTCAATCAGCCCTTGGCTGGAAACCAACGCGATCCAAGGGCTGGAAAGGTAAAGCACGGCGGCGATGAGTCCTGTCGCGGGATTGGCGAAGCGCCGGCCTGCCGCGAAGAGCGCTAGCGCTCCGAGCAACGCAAACGCCGCGATAAGCGTCTTGCCAACGAGCGCCCCCGTCCACCAATCACCTACGGCTACCATGCCGGCCAGGCTGAGCATTTCTGCGCCGAGCGGCATGTTCGCGTAGACATTGTGAGGCAAAAAGCTGATGTGCCCCGTCTGATAGAACTCCTTGGGCGCTTGCAGGTGATATTCGCGCACATCGAAATCAGATGGCGGCAACATCGCTCCGGCAATAATGGCGATTGCAAAAGGAATCGCCGCGACGATCCACCACTTACTGAGCCGTCGGAATGGTCCGGCTGCCTTCGCCGTGGTGCTCGACGAGTCACTGACCTGGCAGCAGGACGCGGCGCGATCTCGCCACGCCAGAATGGCAGCCGCCGCGACAACAACCGCAGCGGCGCTCAAGAATACTTCGCGCGCGAGCAATCCCTCCAAACCGCAAAAGAGCGTAAAAAGCGAGACGAGATTCAACCCAACAGCGGCCGAAAACACGATGGATTCCGCGCAGGTAAAGCGCTCAGCTAATCGCAATTGCCGAATGACCATCCAGCCTGCCGCAACGGCCGCGGCGAAAATGCCGCTAGCCCAAAACAGGATCTGCACGCGCGAGCTTAGACCTTCGAGCGTGGCCGAATCGAACCATCGCGCAAACATTTCGTCGGCCAGGAATACCGATAGCCACTGGTGGGCTCGCCGTAGCGTCTGCTCGCTGTTTTGCATCCCTGCGGGAAGCGGCCACATCCAATACACCGCCAGGTAGCCAACCAGCCACAGCCCAGTTGCAATCCGGGCCGCCGTTCCCGTTTCCTGCGCCGTCGCGGCAGTCCTGCCCTGGTACCGCTCGGATTTGGATTGCTTGGGCACTTGAAGTACCTGAGGCGACGGGACGAGGAATTTGAGGGCTCAGGAGCAGGTTTGCAAGCTATCTTTGCGTAGCTAGACTGGCCCTATCCACGCTCTGTGGCCGTCCAAGCCGATCATACCATCCCGCCTGTCGATCCTGTCCTCCCACCGGCTCACCCGCCATGCACGACCACGGCAAACTTCAAGGTATTTTCACGCCCAACATCGTGCCGCTCGACGCGCGCGGCGAGATTAACGAGCCCGAGCTGCGCCGCTATACCGATTGGCTGATCGAGCGCGGCGTGCATGGCTTGTATCCGAACGGGTCGACTGGCGAGTTCACGCGGTTTACGCCGGAGGAGCGCCGCCGGATCATCGCCATCATGGCCGATCAGGCGCGCGGCCGAGTGCCCATTCTCGCCGGAGCCGCGGAAGCCAACACGCGCGAGACCATCCGCGCCTGCGAATACTATCACTCGCTCGGCGTGCGGGCAGTCGCGATTGTGTCGCCGTTCTATTACAAGCTCAGCCCGCAGGCGGTATACGCCTATTTCAAGGAAATCGCGGACAACACGCCGGTCGACGTCACGCTCTACAACATCCCCATGTTCGCCTCGCCCATCGACGTGCCGACCGTGCAACGCTTGAGCGAGGAGTGCGAGCGCGTGGTAGCGATCAAAGATTCGTCGGGCGATTTGCCGCACATGATTCGCATGATCCAGGCGGTCCGCCCCAATCGCCCGGAGTTTACGTTCCTGACTGGATGGGACGCGGCGCTCATGCCGATGCTGCTCATCGGCTGTGATGGCGGCACGAATGCCACCAGCGGCGTCGTGCCCGAGATCACGCGCAAGTTGTATGACCTGACCATGGGGCAGCGGATCGAGGAAGCGCGCGAGCTGCAATACAAGCTCGTGACGCTGTTCGACGCGATGATTCTGTCGGCCGACTTTCCGGAGGGCTTTCGCGCGGCCGTAAAGCTGCGTGGCATCGAAACCGGACAAGGGCGGCAACCTTACTCCCCCAGCCAGCAGCTCCAACTGGAGACGCTCAGCCGTGAGTTGGCGTGCCTGCTGGCCGCCGAAGGATTTGCCGATGAGCCGATCGGAGGTTGTCCAGCAGGCCAAAGTCACGTCGATCCCAACCAGGTAAGCCGAATCGTGCAAAGCGTGCTGGCCGAGCTCCGCGAGCGCGGACTGGGATAGGCCTCGCCGGCGAGCGGCGATTGCGGCTTTCGCCTGAGCTTGCAGCCTTGTGACGGCTGGCCCAAAATGAAGCGGAGCGATGCTGTTCGTTCCTCTTTCCCCGTTCCTGCGAAGGTTCATCGGTGCGCAAAGGCTTTCTGCGAGTCACCACTGTCTTGCTTGTGGTGCTCGCCATAGGTTTGGTGTCAATCGCCTTTTGGGGGCACGGCCAGATCGCCGGCAGCCTGCCATTGCTCGATGGTAAACGGCGACTGCGAAACTTGAGCGCGGAAGTCACGATCGAACGCGATCGTTTGGGAATTCCTACGATTCACGCGGCCAATCGGCTCGACCTGGCGAAAGCCACGGGTTTTCTGCATGCGCAGGATCGTTTCTTTCAGATGGATTTGCTGCGGCGAAATTCGGCCGGCGAGCTCTCCGCGCTGGTGGGACCGACCCAAATTGCGGCCGACAAGAAGGTGCGCGTGCATCGCTTCCGAGAGGCGGCCCGTCGCGTCCTGGCCGCCGGCAGCGACGAAGATCGTGCAATCGTCGACGCATACGCCTCCGGCGTGAATGCCGGGCTGGCATGTTTGCCCGTCAAACCGTTCGAGTACTTGCTGCTGGGGCTCGAGCCCGAACCCTGGAAGTCCGAGGACTCGTCGCTGGTCATGTTCTCGATGTTCCTCGATTTGCAGGAAAGCGATTTTCGCGACGAAGCGCGGCTGGGCTTGATGCACGACGTTCTGCCGGAGCCGTTGTTCGAGTTCCTGGCTCCGCGCGGAACCGAATGGGATGCTCCGGTCGAGGGCGAGGCATTCGCGGTTCCCGCCACGCCAGGCCCGGAGGTCTTCGACACCCATCGCTCGACGGACGTGGCCCTGCTGGCCCCACCTGGATCGCTGACGTGGGCTGAGTCGGGTCACCTGGGAAGCAACAATTGGGCCGTCGGCGGCGCTCGAACGGCCGATGGCCGGGCACTGGTCGCCGACGACATGCATCTAGGCTTTAGCGTACCGCACATTTGGTATCGGGCATCGTTCGTTTGGCAGGACGCTGGCGAGAAACATCAGATGACCGGGCTGTCACTGCCGGGTACGCCTGCGATCATCGTGGGCAGCAACGGCCACGTCGCATGGGCGTTCACCAATAGCGAAGGCGACTGGGTGGACGTGGTCATCGTTGAGGTCGATCCGAATGACCCCGACTCCTATCGCACGCCCGACGGCATGCGAAAGTTCGAGCGCTTTCAAGAGAAAATTGAAGTGAAGGGCGCGGCGGACGAAACGCTGGAGGTTGTATCCACGATTTGGGGCCCGGTGATCGACCATGACCAGCACAAGCGGCCGCGCGCGTGGCGGTGGGTCGCGCATGACACAGAGGGCGTGAATCTCAACTCGCTGCGGCTCGAATCGGCGCCCGATCTGGAAACCGCTCTCCGAATTGCGAACCAGAGCGGAGCGCCCGCACAAAACTTCGTGGTCGGCGATGATCGAGGCCGCATCGCATGGACCATCATGGGTCGGATTCCCAAGCGAGTCGGCTTTGATGGCCGCCTGCCCAGCTCCTGGGCCGACGGCAGCCATCGCTGGGAGGGCTATCTGTCGCCGGAGGAGTATCCGCGCATCATCAATCCCGAGGGTGGGCGGCTGTGGACAGCCAACGCGCGCGTTGTGAGCGGCGAAATGCTCGCCAAGCTGGGCGACGGCGGATATGACCTGGGGGCGCGAGCTCAACAAATTCGCGACGACCTCCGCGCGCTCGCCACAATGAGCGAAGCCGACATGCTCAAAATTCAGTTGGACGATCGGGCCGTCTTCCTGGCGCGCTGGCAAAAGCTGCTGCTCGAGACCTTGTCGCCCGAAGCGACCAGCGGCAATCCGGATCGCGCCGAGTTGCGTAAGCATGTCGAAAACTGGGGCGAGCGCGCCGATAAGGCCTCGATCGGCTTCCGCGCGGTGCGAGCTTTTCGCAACCGGCTGCTCGCGCAAGTTTCGGACGTCCTGGTCAGCCCGTGCAAGGCATTCGACCCAACGTTTTCGATTTCGGGACTCGATCGCACCGAGGGGCCGGTGTGGCGATTGGTCAGCGAACGGCCGGAGCACCTGATCGATCCGCGCTACAAGGACTGGAATTCGGTGCTGTTGGCCGCTGTCGATCAGGTGCTCGAAGACGCCACGACGAAAGGGAAGCTGGCCGATTACACGTGGGGCGCCTACAACACGACGCGGATCCAACATCCGCTGAGCAAGGCCGTGCCGGCACTCGCGCGCTGGCTGGATATGCCGCAGCAAGCCCTGTCGGGCGACACCGACAACATTCCGCGCATTCAAGCCCCCACGCGCGGCGCGTCTCAACGGATGGCGGTCTCGCCCGGCCACGAAGCCGATGGCTACATGCACATGCCGTGTGGCCAATCGGGGCATCCCCTCTCGCCGCATTATCGCGACGGCCATCGCGCCTGGGCCGAAGGCCTTCCAACGCCTTTCATGCCGGGACCAACGGTGCACACGCTGGTGCTGGTGCGGTCAGAGGACCTCACGCCAGAGTGATTTGAGCCCGCCGGTTTCGCGCGGGCTTGCTCTACGGTTCGATCGCGCGACCTTGCGCGGCCAAAAAATCTCGCGCCGTTTTCGGATCGGCAAGGATTCGCGACAGATCTTCTCCCAGCACGCGCATCTGTTCGCGATAGGCGCCGAGCAGCTCGCGGTCGCTCATCGGATTGGCAGCCCCGGCGGCCGGAAACCGCTGCCGCCACAGCATGGAATCGATCAACTGGCGCCGCAACGAATCGAACACGTCCAGGCCGGTTTGAGCTGCGACTCCGATCGAAAGGGAAATCGATTCCTCGGACGCGGACGTACGATGCCAATAGCCGGCGGGAATGTAAAGCCAGTCGCCTGCGCGCAGCGTGCAGTGAACCAGCGGCATGATCTCGGCCTCGTATCGCATGTCGGGGGCCAAGGTTTCCTTGAGCGGCCACGGGTTGACCGTATTCTTGCGCAGCCACCAATCCTTGCAGCCCACCGTTTGCAGGATGAACACGTCCTCGAAATCATAGTGCCAGCCGAAGCCGGGCGAACCGGCCGGCGTGCAGTAAATCTGCACGTCGATCGTGGCCAGAAAGTCGCGCTGAAAGTCGGCCGCCAATTCGGCGAGCGCAGGGAGTTGTTTCTGAGTGTTTCGCAATCCCAACGTGTAGCCGGCCGCCAGCATGGCGCGCGCATCGGCATTCGTTTTCGGATCGTCGCCGGCCCAGACGCCTTGCGAACCGCTTGCCAGCAAATCGAGGCCATCCTGTTGCCAAATCTCCTCGAGTGCGTCCCACGACCCTAAATGCTGAAAGTCAGCGCAACCCCCGGCCAGCGCGAAAGGCAGTTTCTGATAGTGCTCCTCCATGAACAGCGAAAGCGGGATGGAGCCGAGCAGTCGGGCAACAGCCATGAAGAATCCTGACGAGCCAGATGGTAAGAAAACAGCCGCAAAAAGTTGATTGCTCACCAAGCCATTCTACGCGGCTCTTTGATCGTGCGGCCGGTCGCGCGGCGGTAGATGGCCTCCGCGACAAAGGAAGCCGCGGCGATGCCGACCAAAGCCACGAGAGCCGCCGGCTGTTGCTCGTAGGTGTACTGCGACAGCACCGCGAACATGCCAAGGCAGGTCAACAGCGAGAGCCACACGATCCACACGTTGGCCCGGGTCTGCCGCAAGACGCGCAGGTGCCCCGCGTTCACGGCCGCATACACCAAAAGAAAGGCCGCGCTTCCCATCATGGCAATGCCGGCAAGGTCGAACGCCAACATGACCAAGATCACGAGCGCCGCCGTAATCAACAATCCGCCCGTCGCCTGGCTCCATTCGGTCCGCGACAATCCCACGGGCAGCTCGCCATCGCGAGCAATCATGTAGCACACATTCGCCGATCCAAACAGGGTCGCGTTGATGGCTGAGGCTGTTGAGAACAGCGCCGCGATCGCGATTAACCGAAAGCCCAGATTGCCCAAGAAGGGTCGCGCGGCTTCGGCCAGAGCGTAGTCACGGGCCCGCTCAATCTCCGCGCTCGTCAGATTGCCCGTGACGGTCAGAGAAACGGCCAGATAAATCGCGATCACAATGAGCACGCTGGCGTACAGCGCGCGGGGCAGCATGCGCCTGGGATGCTGCATGTCGCCGGCGGCGTTGGTCACGAGCCCAAACCCTTCGTAACCGATGAACAGCACGCCCGCGCCATACAGGATCGATTGTGCGCTCGGCCAATGATCGGGCGAGAGATTGTCGGGCTGGACGAACCACAGCCCCACGCCAGCAAACAGAATCAAGATGGCCACTTTGACGGCCACGATGAACGTTTCGGATTGGCCCAGCAGTTTCGCTCCCAGCGCATTCACGATGGTGAGCGCAAGAACGATTCCCACGGCCAGCGACTTGAGCAACAGCGCGGATGGTTTGGTCGTGAAGAACGTGGCCGCGTAGCTGCCGAAGGCGGTCGCATAGAGGGCAAGGGAGATAATGTAGCCGGCCCACATGAACAGATTCAGGCCGCCGGCCAGCACACCGTCCCCAAAGCTCTTGACGAGAAAATGAACCGCGCCACCTGCGGAAGGAAACGTGGCGCCAAGCTTCGCATACGAATAGGTTGACAATAGCGCGACCAGGCCGCCGATCGAAAAGGCCAGCCACATCGCGTTGCCGGCGGCTTCGGCAACCACGCCAAGGACGGAGAAAATACCGGCGCCGACCATGCCGCCAATTCCGATCGACACGGCGGCAATCATGCCGATTTGGTTTGCGCGAGCCGGCGCGGGAGCAGGCGGACCAGCAGGCGACGTCGATGGGGCTGAGGCCATGCACAGAAGATGACGTTGATCGCGAGGTCATGCAACCGGCGAAATGCCGGCAACAGAAGGTTGGCCCCCCGCGGCGCGTGACATTATGATGAGGGCCAGAAGGCAGCCCGCTCGAAGACCCAAGGAGTTCCCCGATGGCCACTCAGACCAGATACCTGCGGCGCGATCCTCTGGACGCGGAACCCTGGCCCGAGACTTGTGGCGAGATTCGCTGCCTGGTGGAGGAGAAGGACCAGGCCGCGGCCGAGGTGCACCAGGTTCGCATCGACAATGCCAAACTGCACTATCACGCGCAAACTGACGAGTTCTACTACGTCATTTCTGGACAGGGCACGATGCAACTCGACGACGAAGTGATCGAGCTGCATCAGGGCGTGGTGGTTTATGTGCCGCGAGGTGTGAAGCACAAGGCGATGGGCGACCTCACGGTGCTAACGGTGTGCATTCCGCGCGGGGTTTTGAATGACATTCACGAGCTGGAATAGGAACCACGTTGTGCTCGCAATTCAAAACGTCGGTTTAACCTCGGTGCGGGCAGTGGTGGCGTGTTTCGCGCTGCTGGCCTGCTCTTTGTTGGCCGAGCCCTCGGCGGCCGCCGAGCTCAAGGCGGGCGCGGCGCGGGTCGATTTGACGCCCTCGCTCGAGCTGAATGCTCCGCTAGGCGGCTATGGCGAACGCATGAACCGGCCGGCAGAGGGCGTGCACGACCGCATTTACGCTAAAGCTCTCGTGCTCGCGAGTGGCGAAAAGAAATTTGCGCTTGTCACGGTCGATATCGTCGGCTTTCCGCCTCCAGTCAAGCCAGCGCTCGTCGAACGGCTGAGCGGCGGTTGGTCGCTCGATAACCTCATGCTATTGCCGAGCCATTCGCATACCAGCATCGAGATGAATGCGATCAATCCTCCCAACACTTTTCAGATTCCGCAGATCGGCATCCACAGTCCACGCTTATACGAATTTGTCCTGGGGCGGCTTGAGCAGGTCGTCCGCGAAGCCGAGAAGCAGCTCGTGCCCGTCAGCGTGGGAACTTCCGGTCAGCAGATTGAGGGCTGGAACCGTAATCGGCGCGGCAGCCCCACCGTCGACAAGCAACTGACGCTGACGCGGATCGATACGCGCGACGGCAAACCGCTGGCGGTGCTCGTCAACTTCACGGCGCATCCCACCTTTATGTCGGGCGAGGACATGTTGTTTTCGGGCGATTGGCCGGGACACTTGCAGCGCACGGTTGAATCGCTGGTCGGCCAGGGCATCACGGCCATGTACTACAACGGAGCCGAAGGCGATCAAGCACCCCTCGCCCGCCCCGATTCAGGACCCAGCCGCTGGGAACGGGCCGAGCGCTACGGCCGCGACCTGGGAATCGTGGCTTGGAAACAGTGGCAAGAGACCAAGACGAAGCCGGAGGTTGTGTTTGCCAGCCATCGCCAGACCTTCCGGCTGCCAGAGAAAACCTGGCATCCCGATTTCATGAAAACCGGCGGCAAGGAGTACGGGCTGACCGAGGAGCTCTTCAAGCAGATGCTGCCAAAGCTGTTTCCAGCGGAGGCGGACAGCATTACTTTGCGATTGGGCGATTTGTTAATTGTCGGCGTGCCAGGCGAAATGGCCGCCGCGCTCGGCATCAAGATCAAGGATGAAGCGCGACGGTTGACGGGCGCACCTCAGCCGGCGATCGGCGGCCTGGCCGACGCGTGGCTCAGTTATATTCTGCCGGCCGAGGAATATCGGAAGGGCGGTTACGAATCGAGCGTCAGTTTCTATGGCGAGACCCTGGGCGATACCGTCGTGCAGGGCGCTTTGGCTGGCGTGAAGGAACTTGGAAAATGAGAGCGCGCCGTGTCGTCGGCAATGGAACCGGCCCAAACTGAACGGCCTCGCACCCGCTGGGATTTGCTCCTCAGGATTACCGTCGCGGCACTTCTGGTTATGGCATTGCTGTTGAGCTTTTTCGAGAACTCGCTCATCTACATGCCCTCGGTTTACCCCAGCGGCCGTTGGCAGCCGGTGGGACTCGAGTTCGAGGACGCGTATTTCCAATCCGCCGACGGAACCAAGTTGCACGGATGGTTTGTGCGGCACGAGCGTCCGCGCGCCGTTATCTTGTTCTCGCACGGCAATGGCGGAAATCTCAGCCATCGCGGCGAGACCATCGCCGAAATGGTGCGCCGGCTGCAAGTCAGCGTCATGATCTACGACTACCGCGGCTACGGCCGCAGCGAGGGCAGGCCGAATGAAGCAGGCGTGCTCGCCGACGCGCGAAGCGCGCGTGCCTGGCTCGCGCGGCGAGCGGGGATCGCGGAACGTGAGGTGGTGTTGTTTGGAGAATCGCTGGGCGGTGCGGTCGCCGTCGATCTGGCGGCCCACGACGGAGCGCGCGGCCTGATCCTGGAAAACACGTTCAGTTCGCTACAGGATGTTGCGGCCTTTCATTATTGGTGGCTGCCGGTGCGGCTCTTGATGCGAACGCGACTGGACTCCGTCGCGAAGATTCGCGGCTATCGCGGGCCTGTGCTGCAAATACACGCCGAGGAAGACACGATCGTGCCGGTCCGATTTGCGAAGAAGCTCTTCGAACAGGCGAATGAGCCTAAGACGTGGGTTAGTATTCCGGACAGCGATCACAACGATCCGCAGACGCCCGAGTTCTATCGGGCCGTAGACCAGTATCTGGACCATTTGGCCGCCAGGCAGGATCCCGCGGCGGCATGATTTGTTCGCCGCGCGCTGGTCGGCTACATTCCAGATCATTCCAGATGTCCGATCGCCTCGCCGTCTGAGTTCACAGCTAGAAGGGAGGGTACCATGCAGCGCCGTCAGTTCTTGGCCGCTTCTGCCGCCGCCGTTCTTGCATCGCGCGCTTTCGGTAAGGAAGGTCCTGGCTTTGCCAATCCGGCCGCCGCGATGAAGGCGCCACGCGAAAAGCTGCTGTTCGTCGTTTGCACCTATGCGAACACGGGAATCGAAGCACCGGATTACCTGGCGGTGATCGATGCCGATCCTAGCTCGTCCAAATATGCGCAGGTGGTTCATCGGCTGGCGATGCCGAAGGTCGGCGACGAGCTGCATCATTACGGCTGGAACATCTGCTCGTCTTGTCATGGAAATGCCGGAGATCGGCGCTACCTCATCGTACCGGGCTTGAAATCAGGCCGCATTCACATCGTGGATGCCGCCAATCCGCTCGCCATGAAAATGGAGCGCGTGATCGAGCCCGAGGAAATCGCGAAGCGCGTCAACTTATCGGCGCCGCACACGGTTCACTGCTTGCCGGATGAGCATGTGATGATTTCGATGCTGGGGGATGGAGCTGGGAATACACCGGGCGGATTTCTGTTGCTCGATCCCAACTTCGACATCGCAGGCCGCTGGGAGCGCAAGGCAGCGGGCATGACGTACAACTACGACTTCTGGTACCAGCCGCGCCATAATGTGATGGTTTCCAGCGAGTGGGCCGCGCCCAACACGTTCACGAAAGGTTTCGATCCGGCCGATGTGGCGGCGGGCAAGTATGGCCACCGATTGCAAATCTGGGATTGGAAGGAGCGGGCGCTCAAGCAAACGATCGATTTGGGCGATACGGGATTAATCCCGCTGGAAGTTCGTTTTGCACACAATCCGCAATCCAGCCACGGCTTCGTCGGCGCGGCGCTTTCCAGCACGATTTGGACGTTCGATCGCGATGGCACGAGCGGCGCTTGGAAATCCGAGAAGACCGTCGCAGTCGACCCAGTCATGGTCAAGGACCAGCCGGTTCCTGGTTTGATTTCTGATCTCGTGCTGTCGATGGATGATCGATACCTGTACTTTGCAAACTGGCTGCAAGGGGACGTTCGACAATATGACGTGAGCGACCCGTTCAAACCCAAGCTAGCCGGCCAGCTCTATATCGGTGGGCTGCTTGGGAAAGCCAAGCCCATCGGCGGCCGACTACTGTCCGGGGGTCCGCAGATGCTGCAACTCAGCCTGGACGGCAAGCGGCTCTTTGTTACCAACTCGCTCTTTAGCACCTGGGACAACAAGTTCTATCCAGACATCGCCAAGAAGGGCTCTTGGCTGCTGCAGATCAATTGCGACACCGAACGCGGCGGCATGCGGGCAGACGACCGCTTGCTGGTTGACTTTGGCAAAGAACCCGCCGGGCCGGTGCGGGCGCATGAGATCCGCTACCCAGGCGGAGATTGCACCTCGGACATCTTTTCGTAGGCGGTCGAGCGACAGATTCCGCTTCGCGCGTTGCTTTTCACCAGCCGGAAGCGTTAGCGCCCGGTTAACGTGGGAAGTGCCACAGGGGAACCGATGGGGCGGCACGGTGGACGATCCCGGTTGGTGTCTTGCTCCATCTTCGTTCTTCCGGCCGGAACCGGGCGCTAGCGCTTCCGGCTAGTGGACGAGAGCCAACAGCTTTCGGAGTGGCACCCCGCCACAGACGCCTAGGCGCACCCTCCCCGTTGCGCCACTCCGTGGTTTTTTTGGACCTCGCGATGGAAGGTGCCATAATGCGCCCCGGCGTGCGCCGTGTGTTCGACTGGGAGCGAAACCATGGAACAAGCGATTGAACTCAATGTAAATGCGAAAAATGCGCGAGTGGTGGTCGACCCGGACCGGCCGCTGCTGGACGTGCTGCGCGAGGAGCTTGCGCTAACAGGAACCAAGTACGGCTGCGGCGAAGGGGAATGCGGCGCGTGTACCGTGCTGCTCGACGGCGTGGCCACTCGCAGTTGCATCACGCCCATCGCGGCCGCGGCGGGACATAAGATCACGACGATTGAAGGCCTTGCCCATGACGGAAAGCTGCATCCCGTTCAGCAGGCCTTTATCGAGAAGCACGCAGCCCAGTGCGGATACTGCGTCCCTGGTCAGATCATGAACGCGGCTGGAATGCTCGAGCAAATTCCTAAACCGACTCGCGATCAGATCATGGAGGGCATGCGCGGCAACATCTGTCGCTGCTGCAACTACGCAAACTTGCTGGCCGCTGTCGAACGGGCCGCCGAGCTGCGTTCGGGGAGCAAAACGCCATGAAACACGATGCCATTACCAATGAGCTGATCGAAGACGAACGCTACGAGCTCGCCGAGGCGCCGGTCTATGACTTCAGCCACACGCGGCGCGCCTTCGTGGAAGCCGTGGGCGCCGGAATTGTTATCGCGATCGGTGCTGCGGACAGCCTGGGGCAACTCCCCTCGCTTCGCACCCGCGGCGGCAACACGCGCACGAACATCGCAGACCGGATTCACATCGCCGAGGATGGCACGGTCACCGTCTGGACCGGCAAAGTCGAGGTCGGCCAAGGTTCGCGAACCCAGGTTTGCCAAGCCGCGGCGGAGGAGCTGCGCGTCCCGTTGCAAAGTGTTCGAGCCGTGATGGGGGACACGGAACTGTGTCCGAACGATGGCGGCACTTCTGGCAGCGGCACGACTCCGCGTACGATTCCCAGCATTCGCACTGCCGCGGCGGCCGCCCGCAAGCTGTTGCTTGAGCTTGCCGCCGAAAAACTGGGCGCCCAGCCGGATGCGCTGGAACTGCGCGATGGTCGCATTTCGCAGCCGGGATCCGGGCGAGCGGTGTCCTATGCCGAGCTGGCCAAAGACAAGAGTCTGGCCGAGAAACTGGATGCGGCGCCCCCGCGCGAGTTGAAGCTCGAGCCGGTTGACAACTGGCGTGTCCTTGGGCAACCCGCGCCGCGGGCCGAAGCCGAGCAGATCGTGATGGGCGCGCACCGTTACCCGTCCGATATTGTTCGCCCACAGATGCTCTATGGTCGCGTGCTGCGCAAACCGGCTTATGGGGCGACGCTCGTTTCCATCGACGTTTCCAAAGCCGAAGCCATGCCAGCCGTGAAAGTGGTGCGCGATGGCGACTTCGTGGGGTGCGCGGCGTCGTCATCTTGGGCCGCCGCGAAAGCCGTCGAGGCCTTGGAAAAATCTGCCAAGTGGCAATTGCCGGACGGAGAACAACCTTCGAGCGACACGCTATCCAGTTATTTGAAGGAACACGAGTCCACGTCGGGCGGGGGTCGAGGAGGACGGGGCGGCACGTCGCGCGGAACGGCCGATACCGCCCTGGAGGCCGCCGATAAAAAGCTCTCGGCGGCTTTCGACATTGCTTATGTTCAACACGCCCCCATGGAGCCGCGCGCCGCCGTTGCCGAGTGGCAGGATGGAAAGCTGACGGTGTGGACGGCCACGCAAAATCCGCTGCGCGTGCGGGGCGAGCTGATGGAGGCCTTCAAATTGCCAGCCGATCGCGCGCGCGTGATCGTGCCCGATGCCGGTGGCGGATTCGGCGGCAAGCACACGGGCGAAGTCGCGCTCGAGGCGGCGCGCCTGGCCAAGGGAAGCGGTAAGCCCGTCTCGCTGCGCTGGACGCGCGCGGAGGAGTTCACCTGGGCGTATTTCCGCCCCGCCGGACTGATCGAAGCAAGCGCGGCGCTGGATGCGAACGGGCGATTGTCGGCCTGGAAGTTCGTGAACTACAACTCGGGCGGATCCGCGCTCGAGACGCCCTACCAGGTGCCCAATGTTCGCACGCAGTTCATTTCGAGCGCTGCGCCGCTGCGGGCGGGGTCCTATCGGGCCCTGGCTTCCACGGCAAATACGTTCGCGCGCGAGTGCTTTATGGACGAGCTGGCGAGGGCGGCCGGCGCCGACCCGCTACGATTTCGCTTGGACCATTTGCCGGCCGGGCGTCTGCGAGATGTGCTCACGGCCGCGGCCGAAAAATTCGACTGGCCGCGCCGCTCGGCCAAGCGCCAGCCGAACACGGGCGTCGGCCTGGCGTGTGGAACTGAAAAGGGGTCGTTCGTCGCCGCCTGCGCCGAAATCACGGTCGATCGGGCGAGCGGCGCGATCCGTGTGTTGCACGTGTGCGAAGCCTTCGAATGCGGCGCGATTCAAAATCCGGCCAACTTGCGGGCTCAAGTTGAAGGATCGATCCTGATGGGCCTGGGCGCGGCGCTTCGCGAGCGCGTCCGATTTGCCGAAGGAAAGATCGCAAACGCAAGCTTTTCCGAGTACCTGGTGCCGCGGATGGACGATCTGCCGGAGCTGGATACGGTGCTGCTTAATCGTCGCGACCTGCCGTCGGCCGGGGCGGGCGAAACCCCGATCATCGCGATCGCTCCAGCGATTGCCAACGCGGTGTTTCAAGCCACCGGCGTGCGCGTTCGCAGCATGCCGATATCGGCCGAGCTTCTGAAGCTGCCCGCGGAGACAGCCGGTACTTGAAACCTGGGGGTAACCGCGGTGAGCACGCGCGCTAAGTACTATCGAATCAATCGCCCGGCGGTCGATGCGCTGGGGGCGGTTAACAAACACATTACGAACATCGATCCCAAACTGCGCGCGCTTGTGGAGCTGCGCGTGTCACAGATTAATGGTTGCGGCTACTGTATCGACTTGCATTCCACGCACGCTCGCTCTCATGGCGAGACGCAGCAGCGGCTGGATTGTCTGCCAGCGTGGTGGGAAACCGATTTCTTCGAGCCCGCGGAAGAAGCCGCCTTCCGTTGGGCCGAGGCACTGACGCACGTGTCGACTACGCATGCGCCGGAAGACGTGTATCAAGCACTGACTGCCCACTTTTCGGAAGCTCAAATCGTCGATCTTTCACTCGTCATTTCGATGATGAACGCCTGGAACCGCCTCGCCATCGGACACCATAGTCGGCCTGCCAAACGCGCGGAGTCATAAGTTGCCGCCCCATGAGCGGGCCGGGGCTTCACGCCCGCAAAATGGCGATTTAAACTGGCTATGTCCAACCTGCCCCCCTGCCCCGCTTTCCCCCGAAGGAACACGCCATGCTCGCCCGACGCTTTATGTTGGCTCATGTGATTCTGCTATTGCACGCCTGCTGCTGCCTTGCCGCCGGTGAAGAGCGCACCGCGCTCGATGAGTATGTCGCCGCCCCCGATCCCAACTATGCGTATCAACTCGTCAATTCGATCAAGGGGGATGGGGTTACGACGTATGTGATTCAGATGACCTCGCAAGCGTGGCGCATGCCGGAGGAAGTGGACCACACGATCTGGAAGCATTGGCTCTTGATCGCCAAGCCGGACAAGATCGAGCACCCGACCGCGCTGATGTACATCACCGGCGGGAAGTACACCGACCCGGCGCCGGGCGGCATCGATGAGAGTTGGGCCAAGATCGCGCTGGAAACCAAAACACCCGTCGTTGAA